>SVPO01000014.1 GCA_015065795.1 Oscillospiraceae bacterium
TCCAGACGCTTGAGCAGACGGACGCGCTTCTGACCGGAGGTGCCCTCCAGCTCCTGCTTGAGCTCAACGGAGAGCTTATCGAGGTCGATCTCGCTCAGCAGCTTCTTGATGGCCTCAGCGCCCATCTCGGCGGTGAAGTCGTCCTCGTACATCTCCTTGAGATCGCGGTACTCCTTATCGGTGAGTATCTGCTTGTACTGGAGCTTGCTGGGGGGCACGCTGCCCGGATCGGTTACGATGTAGTTTGCGAAATACAGCACCTTTTCCAGATGGCGGGGTGCGATATCCAGCAGGAAGCCCATGCGGCAGGGAATGCCGCGGAAATACCAGATGTGGGATACCGGAGCAGCCAGCTCGATGGTGCCCATGCGCTCGCGGCGCACCTTGGCGCGGGTGATCTCAACGCCGCAGCGTTCGCACACCTTGCCCTTGTAGCGGATGCGCTTATACTTGCCGCAGTGACACTCCCAGTCCTTCTGCGGTCCGAAGATCTTTTCGCAGAAAAGACCGTCGCGCTCGGGCTTGAGTGTGCGGTAGTTGATGGTCTCGGGCTTCTTGACCTCTCCGTAGGACCAGCTTCTGATCTGATCGGGAGAAGCAAGACCGATCATAATAGAGTCAAATACGTTGTATGCCATTCACTTGACCCCCTTTAGTTATCATCCGAGGAGCCCGACTCATTGAAGATGTCGCTGAAGAGCTCGTCGGCATCGAATGTGGATTCTTCGTCTTCGTCCTCATCGGCGAATTCGGAGAACATTTCGTCGTCAAAGCTGTCGAAGCTGTCAGACAGCTCGGCAGGATCGGGAGCTTCGGTGTCGTCGCCGAAGCCGCTTGCCTCAAGCTCGTCCTCGACCAGAACATTGCGCATGCTCTCGTCGTCGATGGGAGCGGCATCTGCGGGCAGTCCGATATCGTCGTCATCCTCAAAGGTCTGCTTGAGGTCGATGACGTTCTTGTCGGAGTCGAGCACGCGGATGTCAAGGCACAGGGACTGCAGTTCCTTGATAAGAACCTTGAAGGATTCGGGAACGCCCGGAGTGGGTACGTTCTGACCCTTGATGATGGACTCGTAGGTCTTTACGCGGCCCACGACGTCGTCCGACTTGACGGTGAGGATCTCCTGCAGGGTGTATGCAGCGCCGTAAGCTTCCAGAGCCCAGACTTCCATTTCGCCGAAACGCTGTCCGCCGAACTGAGCCTTACCGCCCAGAGGCTGCTGGGTGACCAGGGAGTACGGACCGGTGGAACGGGCATGGATCTTGTCGTCGACAAGGTGATGCAGCTTGAGGAAGTACATGTAACCGACGGTGACCGGGTTATCGAACGCCTCACCGGTACGTCCGTCATAAAGCACGGTCTTGCCGTCCTCGCGCAGACCGGCCTGTCTGAACAGGTCGACGATGTCGCTCTCGTGAGCGCCGTCAAAAACAGGAGTCATAACGTGATAGCCAAGGGACTTGGCGGCACGTCCGAGGTGAACCTCCAGAACCTGTCCGATATTCATTCGGCTGGGAACGCCCAGCGGGTTAAGAACGATGTCCAGCGGAGTACCGTCGGGCAGGAAGGGCATATCCTCCACGGGAAGGATTCTGGAAACAACGCCCTTGTTGCCGTGACGGCCTGCCATCTTGTCGCCGACGCTGATCTTGCGCTTCTGAGCAAGATAGACGCGGACGATCTTGTTGACACCGGGAGCCAGCTCATCGCTGTTCTCGCGGGTGAATACCTTGACGTCGACGACGATACCGCCTTCGCCGTGAGGCACACGCAGGGAGGTGTCTCTGACCTCTCGTGCCTTTTCACCGAAGATGGCGCGCAGCAGGCGCTCCTCGGCGGTCAGCTCGGTCTCGCCCTTGGGAGTGACCTTACCGACCAGAATGTCACCGGAGTGAACCTCAGCACCGATGTGGATGATGCCGTCGGCATCCAGATCCTTCAGAGCGTCCTCACCGACGTTGGGAACGTCACGGGTGATTTCCTCGGCGCCCAGCTTGGTGTCACGGGCCTCGGTCTCACGCTCCTCGATGTGAATGGAGGTGAATACGTCGTCGCGAACGATCTTTTCGTTGAGCAGAACGGCGTCCTCGTAGTTGTAGCCTTCCCAGGTCATGAAGCCGATGAGCACGTTCTTGCCCAGAGAGATCTCGCCGTTCTTGGTGGCGGGACCGTCAGCAAGAACATCGCCCTTTTCGACACGCTCACCCTTGGAAACAACAGGGATCTGGTTGAAGCAGGTGCCCTGGTTGGAGCGCATGAACTTGAGAACCTTGTAAACATCCAGCTCGTCGCGGTCGGTGCGCACGGTGATCTTGTCAGCGCTGACGTACTCGACGGTACCGGGACGCTTGGCAAGCACGCACACGCCGGAGTCGACGCCGGCCTTGTATTCCATACCGGTTCCGACGACGGGGGACTCGGTGCGGAGCAGGGGAACCGCCTGACGCTGCATGTTCGCACCCATCAGAGCGCGGTTGGCGTCGTCGTTCTCAAGGAACGGGATACAGGCGGTAGCGACGGAAACGACCATCTTCGGGGAGACATCCATGAAATCGATGCGCTCGGGCTCGGTCTCAAGGAACTCATCGCGGTGACGGGCGTTGACGCGGTTACGGGTGAAACGACCCTGTTCGTCCAGAGGCTCGTTGGCCTGAGCGACGATGTACTCGTCCTCGATGTCGGCGGTCATGTAGACAACCTCGTCGGTGACGCAGCCGGTCTCCTTGTCCACCTTGCGGAAAGGAGCCTCGATAAAGCCGTATTCATTGACACGGGCGAAAGTAGCCAGATAGGAGATCAGACCGATGTTGGGACCTTCGGGAGTCTCGATAGGACACATGCGGCCGTAGTGGCTGTAGTGAACGTCACGGACTTCGAAGGATGCACGGTCACGGGAAAGACCGCCGGGGCCCAGAGCGGACAGACGGCGCTTGTGGGTCAGCTCAGCCAGAGGGTTGGTCTGGTCCATGAACTGAGACAGGGGAGAGGAGCCGAAGAACTCGCGGATGGCGGCTGCCACCGGACGGCTGTTGATGAGGGACTGGGGAGTGATATCGTCGGTATCGTTCAGTCCCATCTTCTCACGCACGCCGCGCTCGAGACGGGTAAAGCCGATGCGGAACTGGTTCTGCAGCAGCTCACCGACGGAGCGGATACGGCGGTTGGAAAGGTGGTCGATGTCATCTGCGGTACCAACGCCGCTGTCAAGGCAGATCAGGTAGTTGATGGAAGCGTAGATGTCATCGATGATGATGTGCTTGGGAATGAGGTCGTCGCGGCGTGCGGTCAGCAGATCGACCAGCTCGTCGCCTTCCACGTCGGCATCAAGGATCTCGGAGAGGACGGAGACGCGAACCTTCTCCTCGATGTGAGCCTTCTTGAGGATATCCTCGTCGATGTAAGCGGAAGCGTAGACCATGGCGTTGGAGATAACGCCCAGCTCCTCGCCGTTCTCCAGCTTGATGACGGCCTTGGAAGCGCCGCAGGCGTCCATCTGGGCAGCCATCTCACGGGTGACGACCACGCCGGCATCGGCAATGATCTCACCGGTGAAGGGATCGGCAACGGGAGCAGCCAGCTCGTGTCCCACCAGACGGGAACCGATTGCCAGCTTCTTGTTGTACTTGTAACGTCCTACACGGGACAGATCGTATCTTCTGGGGTCGAAGAACAGGTTGTGCAGATGGGTGGTGGCACCCTCAAGGGAGGGCTGCTCACCGGGACGCAGCTTCTTGAATACCTCAAGCATTGCTTCCTCGGTGTTCTTGCAGGTGTCCTTGGACAGGGTAGCCTGGATCATATGACCGTTGCCGAAGGCATTGACGATCTCGTTGTCGGTGGAAAGACCGAGTGCACGCACGAAGGTGGTAACCGGCAGCTTGCGGTTCTTGTCGATGCGCACATAGAAGATGTCGTTGGCGTCGGTCTCATACTCCAGCCATGCGCCGCGGTTGGGGATGACGGTGGAGGAGAACAGCTTCTTGCCGGTCTTGTCATAGTCCATCTTATAATAGACGCCCGGCGAACGCACGAGCTGAGAGACGATGACGCGCTCGGCGCCGTTGATGACAAAGGTGCCGCTGTCGGTCATGAGCGGGAATTCGCCCATGTAGACCTCGGATTCCTTGATAACGCCGGTCTCCTTGTTGAGCAGACGGGCTCTTACGCGCAGAGAGGCCGAATATGTGGCGTCGCGGATCTTGCATTCCTCCACGGAATACTTCGGGGTCTCATCGATACGATAATCGATGAAGTCGAGCACCAGATTGCCGGCGTGGTCGGTGATTCCCGACACGTCATCAAAAACATCGCGCAGACCCTGATCAAGGAACCACTGATAGGAATCCTTCTGGATCTCGATGAGATTGGGCATTTTGAGCACTTCTTCGATCTTGGAAAAGCTCATTCTGGTGTTGCGTCCGAGCTGAACCTTCTTGACATTCACCATAGACCTTGCTTCACTCCGTTCCTGTGTAATCGCCGCGCAGGGCGGGTACTTGTTGTCTGTTCCTGACGATCCGGCAGCGGAAATGTGCCGGAAAAGGCTTGACACATAAAAAACTTTGTACATTCACACAAAAGAAATTAACACTATAGGGTGCAAAGTTTTTGGCGTGAGCGCACAAAAATTCCGGTTTTTCGCCTCGCAACGGTGCGGTTTTCCGCCGTCCGCAGGGCATACAAACCCATTATCAAGCAAATTGTAATTATATAGCTTTGTCAAGCGTTTGTCAAGAGCCTTTCGGAAAAATAAGGAAAAAATAAACATAGCCCGTTTTTCGGCGTAAATTATGCACAACGCCGCTGCATAAACAAAGCCGCAGTACCACTTGGGTACTGCGGCGGAAAAGTTGCCTGAATTATTTTGCGTATTCGACAGCGCGGCTCTCACGGATGAGATTGACCTTGATCTGTCCGGGATACTCAAGCTCGTTTTCGATGCGGTTGCAGATGTCTCGTGCAACAAGGATCATACCTTCGTCCTTGACGACCTCGGGCTTGATCATAACGCGCACCTCGCGGCCTGCCTGAATGGCAAAGCAGCGCTCGACGCCGGGGAAGGAGTTTGCGATCTCCTCCAGCTTCTGCAGGCGCTTGATGTAGTTCTCCACGTTCTCTCGGCGTGCGCCGGGACGAGCGGCAGAGATGGCATCGGCGGCCTGAACGAGGCAGGCAAGAACTGTCTGAGCCTCAACATCGCCGTGGTGAGCGTGAATGGCGTGGATAATGGATTCGTGCTCCTTGTACTTGCGGGCGACATCGACGCCGATGGAAACGTGGCTGCCCTCGATGTCATGGTCGAGAGCCTTACCGATGTCGTGGAGCAGACCGGCGCGGCGTGCGGAGGCGGGATCGAGTCCCAGCTCGGAAGCCATCAGACCGGCAATAAAGGAAACCTCAAGGGAATGCTTGAGCACGTTCTGACCATAGCTTGTACGATAACGCAGTCGTCCAAGGGTCTTGACCAGCTCGTGATGCAGGCCGATGACACCGGCCTCCAGAACGGTTTTCTCGCCCTCTGCCTTGATGGTGGCTTCCACCTCGCGGCGAGCTTTATCGACCATTTCCTCGATGCGTGCCGGATGGATACGACCATCGGTGATCAGACGCTCGAGGGCGATGCGGGCGATTTCGCGGCGCACCGGATCAAAAGAAGAAAGGGTGATAGCCTCCGGGGTGTCGTCGATGATGAGATCGACGCCGGTAGCGGTTTCAAGGGCGCGGATGTTGCGGCCCTCACGGCCGATGATGCGGCCCTTCATTTCGTCGTTGGGCAGAACGACAACCGAGACGGTTGCTTCCGCGACGTGGTCGGCAGCGCAGCGCTGGATGGCGAGAGAGATGATGTTGCGGGCCTTTTCATTGGCCTCGTCCTTGGTCTGCTGCTCGATCTCCATGATCTTGGCTGCTTTTTCGTGTACCAGTTCACTGTCCAGGCTCTTGAGGAGATGCTCCTTGGCCTGCTCGGCGGTAAAGCCGGAGATGCGCTCCATGAGATCCATCTGGCATCTCTTGAGCTCCTCGGTCTCGGCAAGTCTAGCCTCCGCCTGCTTGATCTTGTTGTTGAGCTGTTCTTCCTTTTTCTCGTAGTTCTCCAGCTTCTTGTCGAGGGTCTCCTCCTTCTGCTGGATACGGCGCTCCTGGCGCTGAACCTCGTTGCGGCGCTCGCGAAGCTCCTTGTCGCTTTCGTTGCGCAGACGATGGATCTCATCCTTACCTTCAAGGAGAACTTCCTTCTTTCTGGCCTCGGCAGCTTTATAAGCTTCGTTGACGATACGCTTGGCTTCCTCCTCAGCTGAGCCGATGGCTGCTTCGGATATCTGCTGACGGCGCTTCATTCCGTAGTACATTCCGCCTGCGAATGCTCCGCCGCCCACGAGTATTACGATAATCAATACTAAATACCAGGGCATAATAGTGTGGTACAAACCTCCTTTTCTTTCGGAGAATGGCTAATTCTCCTTGATTTTTTATTCTTTTTGATAAAACCTAAGCGCGGATGCGTCAGTCCGCTAACGTATATCCATACAATTACAGACAATACGTTATTGTACATTTTAACGCTGAACAGGGGGGCGTGTCAAGGATTATTTCTTCCATAACAGACAAAAACATGGTGGATATATAATGTAATACGTCCCCCGGATGCATAATACATCCGGGGGACGCGCAAGAAACCTGTTCAGTTGATCGATGCCTGCGATGGTAAATGAGAATTAATAATAGTAGTCATAGAGATCGTCGTACAGGTCATCGAGGTCGTCGTATACATCGTCATAGTAGTCATAGCTGCTATAGCTGGAACGGGAGCATTCGGAGCAGGCGACTGAGCCGATGATCAGCCAGAAGATTGCGCTCAGCACTACAGCGATGATAGAGGTGACCAGTCCTGCGGTTGCCATACCGCCGACATATCCCTTATTCTTGGCGACAATACCGAGAACGAGACCGATAATGCCGCAGATGATGCCGACGAAGGGGTTCAGAAAGCAGACGAGTGCGATAATGCCCAGCACCATGCTGGCGATGGCCAGGCCCTTTCCGGGAATCACCGGCTTGGGCTGGACCTGATATCCGTACGGATACTGCTGAGGCTGCTGATACTGGGGCTGCTGGTACTGCTGGTATTGAGGCTGCTGAGGCTGCTGAGGCTGGGGGTACTGATTGTTGTACTGGTTGTCGTACTGATTATTCATAATCATCGTCCTCCATTATTATTGAGAAATCGCGATTATCCGAACAGGATAATCACAGTATCTTCACAAACATTATACGACGCGATCCGTGCGCTGTCAACCGTCAGCGACATTGACGGGGATAGAGCAAATAAGATATGTAAGATTTCAAACAGAATAAGCTGATCCGTTAATACGGGATACTGGCTACAGCACCCATAGCCATGATCAACACGAAGAAAAACGCGCTCACAACGATGGCAACAGCAGAGCATACGATGCCTGCGGTCGACTTGCCGCTCTTGAAGCCGAGACCCTTGGAGACGGCGCCGAGAGAAAGTCCGGTTATTGCGCAGACAATAGCAATGAACGTGCTGAAAAACAAAACAAGGGACACGATTCCCAGTATCATACTTGCGGTAGCAAGACCTTTTCCGGGTACAGCAGGATTGACCTGGACCTGATTGCTGTACTGAGCCTGCTGTTCAAACTGTGGCTGGTTCATGTTTATTCCCTCCTGAGCAGGAAATCTGGAAAGACTGACAGTCTCGTTTTGAGTATACTATGAGGCAGGGTGAATGACGATCTGACGATTCTGCCGGAAAACACCCTGCCGACAGTCGGTCAGCAGGGTGCCTGTTGCTTGTTTCGTCAGTCCGTCAGGACGTCGGGTCAGATATTAATAATAGTAGCTGCTGTAAACGGCTGCTTCGGTGCAGGCTGCACAGGTACCGCTGCAGATGCAGGCGCCGACCCAGAGGAGCAGGCACAGACCGATACCGATGGCAGAACAAACGAGACCTGCAATGCCCATGCCGCCGGTGAAGCCCTTGCTTCTGGCAACAGCGGCAAGAACGATGCCTATGATACCGCAAACGATGCTGATGAACGGGTTCCAGAAGAAGACCAGAGAAACGATGCCGAGCACCATGCCGGCAATAGCCAGGCCCTTACCGGGGACTACGATCTTGGCGGGCTGATAGCCGTACTGAGGCTGATAGCCGTACTGAGGCTGCTGGCCGTACTGGGGCTGCTGGCCGTACTGGGGCTGCTGGCCGTACTGGACCTGCTGACCGTACTGAGCCTGCTGGTCATACTGAGGCTGAGCGGCCTGCTGAGTAGGCTCGTACTGATTACCGTACTGGTTGTTGTACTGATTGTCCATGATTCTTTCCTCCAATATACAGAATATGAAAAAGTGGAACTTCCGGTCGAATTATGAAGTGCCAATAGAATTATATCGTGCTCAAACGGTGCTGTCAACACAAATCGTTCACAATAAAAGGTTGAACATTAGGCTTTTTCGGGGAGGGGAGCAACAAAATAAACGCGCTGCAGACGGTCTGTCGGCAGCGCGTTATGATGACCTATGCGATGTGTTTTCGGTTTTGCGAAACAGAATATGCTATCGTTTCAGCGTTCGCAAATTAATAGTAGTAGCTGGCGTTGGCTGCAGCGCAGAGAAAGCTTCCGCAGGCGATCCAGAAAATCAGACAAAGGGCGATGGCGATTACAGAGCAGACAATACCTGCGGTTGCCATGCCGCCGGTGAAACCCTTGTTCTTGGCAATGGCACCCAGAATAATACCGACGATGCCGCAGATGATGCCGATAATAGTGGTATAGGAAAATACCAGAGCGACAATACCAAGCACCATGCTGGCGATGGCGAGACCCTTACCGGGGACAGGAGCGGCAGCGGGCTGATAGCCGTACTGAGGCTGATAGCCGTACTGAGGCTGATAACCGTACTGTGCAGGCGGCTGACCATACTGAGGCTGCTGCATATACTGAGGCTGCTGGGACTGCTGGTTGGGATCGTACTGATTGTTGTACTGGTTGTTGTACTGATTGTCCATGTTTCTTTCCTCCATATATACTTACATTACTTTGGCGGCTTTGATTACAAAAAAGCCAATATTATTATAACGTGTCGGGACAGCAGTGTCAACAAAAAACGTTTACGTTAGACGTATTTTTGAAATTGCATGAATTCCGAACGCAAAATGGAAAAGACACCTTTGACCATGAGGTTCACAGTCAAAGGTGTCTGAATTCAGTCACATATTAAGTGTTGACCGGAAAAAGTGGTTTCCGATAATAATCCGGTTGACGAATTAATAGCCAAGACCGGAGTAAAGGGAAGCAACGCAAGCGACCGCAGCGATCCAGACGATCAGGCAGACAGCGACGGTGATGATGGACAGAACGAGACCTGCGGTGGCCATGCCGCCCTTGAAGCCCTTCTTCTTGGCGACTGCAGCAAGGATGATACCGACGATGCCGCAGATGATGCCGACGAGCATGCTGAAGAGCAGACCGATAACGAGACCTACGATGCCGAGCACCATGCTGCCGATGGCCAGACCCTTACCGGGCTGGGTCATCTGGGGCTGGGGCTGATAGCCGTACTGGGGCTGGGGAGCCTGATACTGATTGTTCATATTTCTTTCCTCCAAAATAAATATGTGTGATGCCTCATGTAAGAATCACGAAGTATCTGTGTGATATTATAGCGCAGAGTTTGAACACTGTCAACACTAAAAAGGTAATTCGGGTTGATAATTTGTGCAACAGTGGTGCAAATTGTAGCATATGTGCATTTATTGACGGCAGGACTGTATGCTCGACCTATTGACATAATCCATGTTCTGCTGTAAGCTAATACATATACTTTCGAGGAACGGATGTATTCAGTATATTCCGTAAAGGAGGATTTCGCATGGATAACAACACTGTCAAAGCTCCTGTCGAGCCGGAGACTAACGAGATCCAGACTCCTGCGCCGCAATGCTACGCCGTCGGCAGTATGGTGCTGGGGATTCTGGCAATATCACTTGCATTGCTTAACTGGTCCGGTACTTCGTCATTGATCGGAGGCTTTGTGTTCGGCGTCACCGGTCTGGTGTTTGCCAACAATGCCGGAAAAGCCGGCTTCAGAAGCGGTGCGAGAACTGCCGGTCTCGTGCTGTCCATTATCAGCATAGTCCTTGCGTCGCTGTCCATTGTGGCGTGCATCGGAATCGTGGGTGTTTTTACCTGTATTTCGTGCGCTGCTGTCAGCATGATGTAATGCTTCATATTCAGACGGAGGAACATAATTATGGATAACAATAACATTGACTATAATCCCGAACTTGATAATGAATCTGCATCCGGTACTGCCGATACGTGCGTAAATGACCTTCAGGCTGATATTCCCGAAATCAACTCCATAGCCCCCATCAACAGTCTGGATGACGCGCCCATCAACGACATACCCGAGCTTCCGGAGGTGGAAGGCTCCGACGCGCAGCCGGACGTGCCCACCGATGCTTCAGGCAAGCCGTCGGACGAAGCGGCTGCGGCGCAGCTTCCCGTGCAGAATGATGAGGTCACGCAGACTCCTGCACCTGCGCCCGTGCCTCAGATGATCAATGCGCCCGGTTACCCTGCAGCGCCTGCGCCCGGTCCGGCATTCGCCGATCCGCGTGTTCACGCTGTCTATCCATCGGGCAACATTCCTCAGCAGATCGCCGTGCACGGCACGCCTGTTCCTGCACCTGCCTCCAAACCCATTCAGCAGCCCAGAAACGGCGAATGGCTCGCGCTTGCGGGGTTCCTGTGCGGCATCGTTTCGGTTTCGCTGACGTGGAGTATGATCCTGTGCTATGTCTGCGCGGCTGTGGCTCTTGTGGGCATCGTGCTTGCAGCGATTTCCGGCAAAAAGGGTACACACACCACCATGCAGAAAACCGGCCTGACCCTGTCAATAATCGGCTTTGTGTGCAGTATTCTTTCATCTGCCTGCTGCATAGCCTGCGGATGCTACGCGAATAAGATCGTGGAATCCATCCCTCAGGATGTCATATCCGATTTCATGCAGGGCGACCCGGATGCTCTTGCTGACTATCTCGAGGAATATTTGGGATCCGTCGACGGAAACGATTATGACGATGAATTCGTCTATGAGGATTATTCCGACCAGTCCGGCATCAGTGAATACCTCGATGATTTCAACTACGAGGACTTTGCCGACGATTTTGCCTCCGAATTCGACTTCAGCGAGTTTGAGGATGCTTTCAGTGAACTGGACGGCTTTGAGATACAGTGGTGATCCGCTGTTATTCGGACAAAAATAAAAAAAGCGCCCCCGTGCCGTTGATCGGCGCGGGGGCGTTTGCGCGATTTGAAGATATTTACCGGAACTGATCCAGCCCGTCGATGCCGAACATTTCGCTCAGCTCGTGAATACCGTCGAGGATCTCCTCTCTGGAATAATCGGCGGCTTCCAGCTCGCGGTCACTGATGTCGGACAGCCTGTGATAAAAAGCAAGACCGGCTTCGAGATATCCGATATCGGTGGTGTCCAGCTGCTCATACAGCAGATCCTCCGCGCCGTTGATATCACCCTTCTCCACCATACGGAGCATCTCGGTGTACGTTGTCACGGAGGGCGGCACGGTCCCCACCTCGGCCTTAGTGGTGCTGTCGATGCCCACCATCAGCTCAGTGCGGCCGAATACCACGGTGGAAATGAATCGAACCATGTCGCGCACGACACGCATCACATAATCACGTTCAAAATCTGCCATCGATCAGTCATCTCCCAACTTGAGCACAGACATGAACGCCTCCTGAGGAACCTCCACGGTACCCAGCTGGCGCATACGCTTCTTGCCTTCTTTCTGCTTCTCCAGCAGCTTCTTCTTACGGGTGATGTCACCGCCGTAGCACTTGGCGAGAACGTCCTTGCGCATGGCCTTGACGGTCTCACGGGCGATGATCTTGCCGCCGATGGCAGCCTGAATGGGTACCTCGAACAGCTGACGGGGAATGTTGTCCTTGAGACGCTCCGCCATCTTTCGGGCACGGGGATAAGCCTTGTCCTTGTGCACGATGAAGGACAGCGCGTCCACCATCTCGCCGTTGAGCAGGATGTCCAGCTTGACCAGTTCGGACTGCTGATACTCTGCAAGCTCGTAGTCAAAGGAAGCGTATCCGCGTGTACGGCTCTTGAGAGCGTCAAAGAAATCGTAAACGATCTCGTTGAGCGGCAGATGATAGTGGATATCGACGCGTTCGGGAGTGATGTATTCCATTCCGCAGAACTCGCCGCGGCGATCCTGACACAGTTCCATGATGTTGCCCACATACTCGGAGGGGGAGAAGATGTGCGCGTCACACATGGGCTCCTCGGACATGGAGATGGTGGCAGGGTCGGGATAGTTTGTGGGGTTGTCGATGAATACCACCGAGCCGTCGGTCTTGGTCAGACGGTAGATAACGCTGGGCGCGGTGGTGATAAGGTCGAGGTTGTATTCGCGCTCAAGGCGTTCCTGAATGATCTCCATGTGCAGCAGACCGAGGAAGCCGCAGCGGAAGCCGAAGCCCAGAGCCACGGAGGTCTCCGGTTCGAAGCTCAGGGAAGCGTCATTGAGCTTGAGCTTGGCAAGAGCCTCGCGCAGATCCTCGTATTTTGCACCGTCGGCGGGATAAACGCCGCAGAACACCATGGAGTTTACCTTCTTGTAGCCGGGCAGCGGTTCGGTGGCGGGATTGGCAGTGGTGGTGACGGTGTCGCCCACCATGGCGTCGGAAACGCTCTTGATGGACGCGGCGATGTATCCGACCTCGCCGGCAGCCAGCGACTTTGCAGGCTCCAGCAGTGTGGGACGCATATATCCGCATTCCACCACGTTGAACTCAGCACCGGTGCTCATCATGCGGATGGTGTCGCCGGGCTTGAGCGTGCCTTCCATCACGCGGACATAAACGATAACGCCGCGGTAGGAATCGTAGTAGCTGTCAAAGATCAGTGCCTTGAGGGGAGCACTGCGGTCACCGGAGGGGGCAGGGATGTTCTGCACTACGCTTTCCAGCACCTGCTCGATGTTCAGACCGACCTTTGCGGAAATGAGGGGAGCGTCCTCGGCAGGGATGCCGATGACATCCTCGATCTCCTTGATAACGCGTTCGGGATCGGCGGAGGCAAGGTCGATCTTGTTGATGACCGGTACGACCTCGAGGTTCGCGTCCACGGCAAGATAGGTGTTGCCAAGAGTCTGAGCCTCAATGCCCTGAGTGGCGTCCACCACCAGCAGAGCACCCTCGCAAGCGGCGAGGGAACGGGATACCTCGTAGTTGAAGTCAACGTGACCCGGAGTGTCGATGAGGTTGAAAATATAGTCCTTGCCGCTTTCGGATTTGTAGTTGACGGTGACGGCGCGAGCCTTGATGGTGATGCCGCGCTCACGCTCCAGATCCATGTTGTCCAGCAGCTGGTCGGACATATCGCGTGCGCTTACCGCCGAGGTTTTCTCAAGAATTCGGTCGGCAAGCGTGCTCTTTCCGTGGTCGATGTGGGCGATGATGCAGAAATTGCGGATGTTATCGTGCTGATTTCCCATTGGGTGTACTCTCCTGTATATACTGAATGTAAACGCGTATTCAACGACGCGGCATCCCTGGCGCAGCGGGACAGCGTCCCGGGGTGTCGTCACGGATACCGCGTACCGGCAGATCTCAGTCTCTGCCCGGAGTCAGGATGATCAATCAAATTCTGCGAACTCGTCCTCTGCGGAGAGTGCAGATGCCGCGGCGTCCATAGCCATGCTGTGCAGCTCGGCTGCCTCACGGGCGTTGCGGATGGCGAGCTTGGCTCGCTTTGCCTGATTGACGGCAATTTCGGATTTTTCCGCGGCTCTCTGCGCCAGCATATCTATCTGACGCATGGCGGCGCGCTGTTCGGAGGGGTTCAGATAGGGAAGCTCATCCTCAGCCTGACGAAGCTCGGCTTCTGCCTGCTTGGCTTCCTCGACGGCGGCGGTGGCGATTTTCTTGGCGCGGGTGGCTTCTTCGGAAGCACGTTTGGCGGCGATGCGCAGCTCGCTTTCCCGTGCGGCAAGCTCTGAGGGGTCAGATGCGGGACTGACGGTGTCGAGGTCATCCTCAAAGTCACTGTCTTCAGACTCGGGAACAGGAGCTTCCTCAGCGACATAGTAGCTGTCGTCATCCTGATCGCTGAAAAAGTCGTCAAAGGGCTGGGGCCCCTTCCTGCGGGATGAGGACACCGCGCCGACGATAAGTGCCGCGCCGAACAGTACGTCCACGGCGGCAATCAGGATCGTGGGGGCGGAACGCTGGGATGCGGTAAAAAGAAATATACCGAAAACGATAAAGATGACGCCCATGATGCAGAATACCAGAAGACTGCCGTTGCTGCGCTTGTTTTCCATTGTATGAAAACCTTCTTTCGTGGGAATTGGTCTCTGCAGGGTCAGTATTTCTTGTTGTTTCGGTAATACTGATCGGGCAGCAGACGCTTGCGGTGGTTTCCTCGATACCCACCTGTGTTGAAGCGGCGGCGCGAACCGGGATAGAGATTGAGCTTGGGGCTGCGGTTGCGGAACATCACTGAAAGAACAAGTCCGCACAGGCCAACGATGACAGCGAGACCGATGATACCGACTATATAGCTGACAGCGTCGTCATTCTTCTTATCGATTATGTACTGCTGAAGAACACTTTTGTCGTTGGTGGAGAAATAATCAATATCGCCGGGGTTATTGTTCTGAATGGCGGCGGTAGTAGTTGTGCCGCCTGCGGTAACGGATGCGTCACCCACGTACAGAAGATAGGTGGCTTCCATGCTGTCCAGCTGCGCCGTGATCGTGACCTCGCCCACCTCGTGACCGACTACTCTGCATCGGTCGTTGCCATCCTTGGTCACGCTGGCGATTGCCGGGTCAGAGGAGAAAAAGACCAGTGACGACGCGGAACTGATGTTGTTCAGCGTGACGTAAAGCGTTGTGGCCTTACCGACATCCACGCGCTTGCTGTTGGCTGCGCTGAAGGATATCGAAGCAAGGCTCTCACTGGGGCTGGTTGCGATAACCAGATTCTGTGACGTGGTGGTCTGCTGCGCGCCCTCCGCCATCGCGGCGGCAGGAAACTGCATGATCAGCGCGAACAGAAGAAGCAGGACAGCCGCGTATTTGGTTGTAACAGGCTTCAAACGGCAATACCTCTTTCTATAAATGGTGCTGATGACCTGAAATGCGCCTGCGCAGGGCATAATAACGCATTTTCAGATATTGATGATTATAGCATAGCTGCGGCGTGATTTCAAGACAGATTACGGCCTGCTGTGCTTTTGTTTTGTGCGAAGGCGGCGAAAGCGAATATTCATTGCCATCTCCATTGACAGCCCGGGGGAATTAATGTATACTGATTTGCGAATTATTCGCAAATATCGCAGGAGAAGCTTATGAGAGATTACAATACCGGTCAGCGCCGCTGTCTTATCGGGGTGCTGGAAAAACACTGCGACCGGCAGCTGTCCGCAGAGCAGATCGCCGGGCTGATAGAAGCCGAGGGCGGAGAGATCAGCCTGAGCGCGGTCTATCGCAATATCGAGCGGCTGGAGCAGGAAGGTCTTGTGCGACGCTCCCTCGTGGGAGGCAGCAAGAAGGCAGTCTATCAGTACATCGGCGGACAGTGCGCCATGCATCTGCATCTGCAGTGCGTCAGCTGCGGTCAGATTTCGCATCTTGACGACGAGGCTGCAAACGCCATGCGCGAGGCGGTCAGCGCCTGCGGCGATTTTGCCATAGACGAAAAGATGACCGTGCTATACGGACGCTGCAAAGAATGTGTCAAATGACCTTTGGAAGAAAGTGAGAAGAACAACATGGCTTTATTAACCTGCCGCGGCCTGTCTCTGGGCTATGACGGCAAATCAGTGGTGGATGGGCTGGATTTCTCGGTTAACAGCGGCGACTATCTGTGCATAGTCGGCGAAAACGGCTCGGGAAAAAGCACTCTGATGAAAACAATACTGCACCTCAGACAGCCCATTTCCGGCACCATAGAATTCGGCGATGGACTGAAAAGCAGCGAGATCGGATACCTGCCGCAGCAGACGGTGGTGCAGAAGGATTTTCCTGCGTCGGTACGGGAGATCGTGCTCTCCGGATGCCTTAACCGCTGCGGCCTGCGTCCGTTCTATACAAAACGTGAAAAGCTGATGGCGGCGGAGAATATGTCAAGACTGGGCATATCAGAGCTTGCCGGAGCGTGCTACCGCGAGCTTTCAGGCGGTCAGCAGCAGCGTGTGCTGCTGGCTCGCGCCCTTTGCGCCACGGGCAAGCTTCTGCTGCTGGACGAGCCCACTGCCGGACTTGATCCTGTGGTGACCACCGAGCTTTACGAGCTTATCGCCCGCCTCAACCGCGAATCGGGCATCACGATAATAATGATAACCCACGATATTGCCGCTGCCGAAAAATATGCCAGCCATGTGCTGCACATCTGCCATGAGCCGCTGTTTTTCGGCACTGCCGCCGACTATTTCCGCAGCGAGATCGGCTGCCTCTATGTCGCAATGAACGGAGGTGAGCGCGGATGAACGGTCTTGAAAAGCTGTGGACGTACATAACCCAGTACCAGTTTGTCCAGTACGCTCTCATCGTCGGCGTGCTCATCGCCCTGTGCTCGTCCCTCCTGGGCGCTACGCTGGTGCTCAAGCGGTTTTCCTTCATCGGCGACGGACTTTCCCATGTGGCTTTCGGCGCCATCGCCATAGCCACGGTGCTGCGCCTGTCCAACGATATGCTGCTGGTCATGCCCGTGACCATTCTGTGCGCCATTCTCCTGCTGCACGTCGGGCAGAAGACCAAGGTGCGCGGCGATGCGGCAATAGCCATGCTGTCGGTGGGGGCGCTGGCGCTGGGCTACCTGCTGATGAATATCTTCCCCGTGTCCTCCAACGTGGCAGGGGATGTGTGCAGCACCCTGTTCGGCTCCACCTCCATCCTGACCATCTCCACGGCGGAAATGTGGCTGTGTGTGGGAATGTCCGTGCTGGTCATCGCAGTGTTCGTGGTGTTCTACAACAAGATATTTGCCGTCACCTTTGACGAGAGCTTTGCCACTGCCACCGGCACACGGGCAGGGCTTTACAACCTGCTCATCTCGGTGCTCATTGCGGTCATCGTCGTGCTGGCGATGGACCTTGTGGGCTCGCTGCTCATCTCGGCGCTGGTAGTGTTCCCTGCGCTGTCGGCAATGCGCGTGTTCAAGAGCTTCCGTTCGGTGATCATCTGCTCGGCAGTGGTATCGGTGTCCTGCGCTGTGATCGGAATTCTGGTATCCATCCTCGCCGACACTCCCGTGGGAAGCACCATCGTTGCCGCGGATATTTTAGCATTTATCGGCTTCTGTGCCGCCGGAGCGATAACGTGCCGCAAGTAACAATACTCATATGAAAATGGAAGCAGTCCCACGGTGTTGCCGCAGGGACTGCTTCTTGCATATCGAAATATCGCATAGTATAATTGAAACAGCAGATAAATCGATCTTAACGGAGGTGCCTCAATGAACAAAATCACCTGTATCTGTCTGGGCGTAAAAAGCATGGAACGCGCAATCGTGTTCTATAGGGATAAGCTGGGGTTTCACACGGATTGTAAAGACAATGATCCTCAGGTATGCTTCTTTGATACCCCGGGCACCAAGTTCGAATTGTACCCTTTGGATTTATTAGCCAAAGATATCAATCCCGATAATCCGCCTGAAATCGGCAGTGGTTTCGGCGGCGTTACTTTGGCGTATAATGTGGACAGCAGGCAAAAAGTCGACGAAGTGATCGAGCTTGTACGAGCCGCAGGCGGAACCATCGTAAAAGAACCGCAGGAGGTGTTCTGGGGTGGCTATCACGCGTATTTTGCTGATCCGGACGGGTATTATTGGGAGGTAGCATGGGGTCCGGATTTCAAATATGATGATAACGGCTTGCTGCTGCTGTGATTTTGTCTTTATGTTAGGGCATGCTTGTGTTCAAAAGCTTCCGATCGGTGATCATCTGCTCGGCAGTGGTATCGGTATTCTTGCCTTCGGTGCCATAATGCGCCGCAAGTAACAATACTCGTACGAAAATGGAAGCAGCCCCACTATGTTGCCGCCGGGACTGGTTCTTGGATAATGGAGCTGCGCGTGGGAAAATTGAAGTGCCGGAATTAACCTTGATAATCATGCTCAGAAACAGGCTGAATACTGATGAATTCAAGCGTGCCACGCTGCGTAGCATCCTTGCTACAGCGCATTTCTTGCGGTTTTTGCCGTTTGCGATATGATGAGATCACAGGCTGCAAGCCGAGTAAATCATTTCCATAACCAAGGGAGAAAACGGAGGAAAAAATGACATTAGCAGACAAGCTGAGAGAAGCCAGAAAGAACGCCGGACTTACTCAGAATGAACTGGCTGAGAAATTGTGCGTGTCAAGGCAGGCGATCACAAAATGGGAGACAGGAAAAGGTCTGCCTGATATTGATAACCTCAGAGCGATATCCAGGGTACTGAATGTGAGCGTTGATTTTCTGCTGGATGAAGCGGAGGTGCTTGATAAAACAGTAATCAGGGAACAGATCAACCTTGCTGATTACGAAAAAGAGGGAAAGCTGCGAAACAAAAAAGACGCTGTAGTTTATGCAAAGTACCCTGATTCGGATATCACACCTCTTTTGGCAAAGAAAAAGAGCACGAAATGGCAGAAGGTTTTCGGAGAACTCCTGGGGTGGTTTACAGATGCACCCTTCGGCACTGACGAGGTATTCAACCAGATTTCGGATGCCCATAATGCATACTATCTGGTAAAGCAGGGAGATGTACAGATATTTGTAACTGTTACGGATGATTTCATTGAATCAAAAGTGATGGCAAAAGAAATCAGCGAAAACAAATTTGAAATTGGAGAATACACATTTCAGAAAGCTGCATATAAAGACAAAAAATAAGCAGCGGAAGGAATGTTTCCGCATGCCTGAGCAGTGGGTTCTGGACAGACAGGCGGCCTCTGCCTAATGATTAATGATAAAAGCACAGCTTCAGTACGGATGACCCGTGCCATGAGGCTGTGCTTTTTAGCGTCAGTTCTGCATCAGAATATCCTGTGCGGTCATCAGCGGATAGCTCACGAGCTCGCTTCCGTCAAGGTTCTCGCGATTCATATCCACGCCGCAGATTCGTCTGTTTCCGTAGGTGGTGTAGTAATATATCCCCGTACCGGCGCTGAAGCATGAGGAATACACCGTGGTCACGCACCCGTCCTCAAGCCGCACGCAGCCTTTTGTCTGGGATACCGACCCGAGAATGTGGAAAAACTGCCCCACGCTTTCATCCTCGCCGTCGCCGCATACGGAATTGTGCAGCGAAAACGCGGCGCGCACAAACCTCGACGCCGAGGAAAGATCCCCCGGCAGACCGATGGCTCCTGCGCCGCGGCTGACGGCGGTCAGCTCAAGGTCTGGGGAAAAGCTGTTGACGGGCGTGCCTGCCGACAGGTGCATATAATTATTCATATTCATCAGCTGCATATCAAACGTGGGGTTGTTGGTCATCACTCGTACGGGGTTATCGTAAATAACCAACCCGTTGCTCATCGGCTCCACAACAATGCACTCCTCGCCGTCGGCGATCATCCAGTGCAGGGGAGTGAGGGGCATATCCTCGCGGAAATCGATATTTACCACGTTTGTACGCTCAAGCATTGCCCGCGCCTCCGCAACGCTGCCGCACCGGCTCAGTATCCACGGGATCATCTCGAAGGGTGCGATATTGTCCTTGTCATCCGACGCAGACAGATAGCAGGCGTTACCGGGAAAATTCAGCGAAGCCATGCCCAGCCCCTTCTCGTTGACCGCGTCGTAATACAGCGGATGCCCGTCGATCACCGTAGCCATACCGATGTATGCGTAGTGTTCGCTGAGCGCAGGCGAACAACGGAACTCCAGCGGAAATCTTCGGGTAGTAACCGTCACGCTTTCGCTGTAGTGGTACTCAAGATCAAGGGTGCGCCCGAAATAATGACAGCCTGTCGTCATGGAAACAGCTGTGCACATAATATCACCTCATAAATATCATCTGCCGTCCGACTGAGATTATTACTTCTTCATCGGGCGGCAGTGCGATTGTTTTACTGTTTTTGTTCGACAGGCGCCATTTCCACCACACGCTGAGCCAGCGCGGAGATCTCGTCGTCGTCGTGGGATACCAGTATGACCGTGCGTCCCTCCAGAGCCTTAGCCATGACCTCCAGTACCTTTCCGGCTGTACCGTCGTCCAGCCCCTGAATGGGCTCGTCAAGAAGGAAAAGATCTCCTGGATTGGCGAGGGCACGGGCGATAGCCACCCTGCGCCGCATGCCGCCGCTCAGTTCGCAGGGCAGCTTGTGCTGCTCTCCGCCCAGGCCCAGCCGCTCAAGATAATCCATGGCGGTGTCCGCGTCGGCTCCGGCGACGGTTATGTTGTCTATGGCGCTTTTCCAAGGCAGCAGGCGGTTTTCCTGAAAGATCATGGAGAGCTTCGGCTGTCCTGCAAGCTCGATGCTGCCGCTGTCAGGCTGCTCAAGCCCTGCAAGCAGACGTATGACCGTTGTCTTTCCGCATCCGGAAACGCCCTTCAGGCACACACGTTCGCCCTCGGCAACACTCAGGGAAAAATCACGCAGAACGTCGCGCCCGTCAAAGCTCTTGCATACAGATGTCAGTTTAATCATATTTCCTCCTGCGCGTTACGGCGTTGATGAGTGCCACCAGCGCGTTCTCGAGAATCAGGCTGAGAACGATGACCACGGCAGTCCACGCAAACAGATCCTCGGTCTCCAGATATATCTTGGACTGGAACAGCCCCTTGCCGATGGAATCACGGGTCACGCATATGACCTCCGCCGCAATGCCGGCCTTCCATGCAAGACCGATGCCCGAGGTCAGCGCGCCTGTGAAGTAGGGCATCACCGACGGCAGATAGATGGAACGCAGCTTCTCGCCGCGGCTGAGACGGAATACCTTTGCCATCTCCAGCAGCGAGCGGTCGGTGTGCGTCGCGCCCGTGTAGATGTTCGTCCAGAAAACCGGCACCACCATCAGCAGAACGGTGAAGGACGGTACCGCGCCGGTGGGAATGAGTACCAGCGCAAGGATGATGAACGAAGCCACAGGGGTGGATTTGATAATGGTCATCAGCGGACGGAAAAGCTCACGCAGCAGCGGGAACGCAGCGGTCGCCGCGCCAAGAGTACAGCCCATCACCATACCGCCAAGGAATCCCAACAGGATGCGCAGCAGGGAAAAAGCCACCGCCGTCCACAGCGAAGCCTCGCCGCACATCTCCCACAGTCGCTTCAGCGTGGCGGCAGGACCGGGCAGAAGCACCGTGCTGTCCATAAACATACTTGCCAGCTGCCACACCAGCAGCCAGAAAGCGCAGACAGCTATCCACTTGAGCGTGGTAAGCGCGAATTTTCTCACAGACATTTCTCCTCATCAGGCAGAATCAATGATTATTATACCGCGCGCGCCGTGAGAATACAATACGGAAACAGCTTGCGAGAAAGAGATTGACAAAAAAATAACAAAATTTACGGAAAGGGGCTTGACAACCGATGCGTCGTGATGTACAATGCAGCCAACAAATGAACGTACTGACCGCAAGGGTTCGCCCGAGGGGAAAGGCGCAATATTTTCAGCCGTATATTCAGCGGAAGCTATCAGGTTCGGGTTCGCCCCGGCGTGACAGCGGAGCTGTGATGATCTGGTCTGTTTTGTTTGCCATGCCTTTTCCGGGGTATGGCGTTTTTTGTTATACGCAGCAGAAGGGGGAATAATCCAATGGACAAGCGTCTTACCGTCCTCAACATCGTCATCAGCGACCGCGAGGCGGCAGCAAAGGTCAACGAGATACTTCACGGCTATTCCGAATATGTCATCGGACGCATGGGACTGCCCTACGGCGAACGTGACGTTTCCATCATCTGTGTAGTCCTCGATATGCCCACAGCGGACGCCAGCGCCCTTTCCGGCAAGCTGGGAATGCTGCAGTCGGTGACCGCCAAAGTGATGACTCCCAAAATCTGAGCCGTCACAGGAAATCTGTCAATCTTATTATATCATATAAAGGAGATATCACCATGAAAAGAATCATCAGTGCAATACTCTGCGCGGCAATGCTCGTCGTTGCTCTCACCGCCTGTGGAGGCGAAAAAGCCGCCGTCCGTCTGGCCGGCATGACCGGTCCCACCGGAATGGGTCTTGCCAGGCTGCTGGAGGATGACGCAAGCGGCACCGCCGCCAACGACTACGAGTTCACCCTCGCCGGCTCTGCCGACGTGCTCAATCCCATGATCATCAACGGCGAGCTGGACATCGCCGCTGTGCCTGCCAACCTCGCTTCCGTTCTCTATAACAAGACCAACGGCGGCGTCAGAGTTCTCGCCGTCAATACCCTCGGCGTTCTCTACATTGTCAACACCGACGGTACCGTTGCCGAGCTGTCCGATCTCGTGGGCAAGACCATCTACGCCACCGGACAGGGTGCCGCACCCGAGTACGCTCTGCGCTACGTCCTGACACAGAACGGCATCGATCCCGACGCTGACCTCACCATCGAATGGAAGACCGAGCCCACCGAGGTGGTCAGCCTGATGGCGACCGGTGAGGGCACCATCGCCATGCTGCCTCAGCCCTACGTTACCGTTGCCCAGACCAAGGTGGAGAATGTCACTCCCGTCATCGACATCACCGAGGAATGGAACAACATCGGCGGCGACGGAATGTGCCTGACCGGCGTTGTCATCGCCACTGCTGATTTTGTTGAGAAGAATCCCGATGCTGTCAAGGCTTTCCTCAAGGAGTACGAGGCTTCCATCAACTATGCCAACGAGAACGTACCCGAAGCCGCTCAGCTCATCGGCAAGTATGAGATCGTTGCCGCTCCCATGGCTGAGAAGGCTCTGCCTCACTGCAACCTCGCCTACATCGGCGGCGAGGAAATGAAGACCGCCCTCGAGGGTTACCTCACTGTTCTCTTTGATCAGAATCCTGCTGCCGTAGGCGGCAAGATGCCTGCCGACGACTTCTACTATGTCGGCTGATAACAACTGAAAAGGATAGTCCGGATACAGCGAAAGGCTGCCGCAGATACCTCGTCTGCGGCAGCCTTTGCATATTTTCTGCAGAAAACACTTGACAGCTAATTTAAATTAGCCTATAATGAGGCTAATCCTGATTAGCCTATCCGCGAAAGCCGGATATTTCCTTCGGAGGGCAGAAATGTGAATACGAAAAAACGAATACTTGACGCGGCACTGACGCTGTTTTCGGAAAAGGGTTATACCAATGTCTTTGTCGCCGAGATAGCCGAGGCGGTGGGCATCAAAGCTCCGTCGCTCTACAAGCACTATAAAAGCAAGCGCGACATCTTCAACGCCATCCTCGACGAAATGAAAGCAAGTTACGACACCCGGGCGGCAGCCCTTGGCATAAACGGCAGCAACGCCGCTGCCGATGCCATGGTGTATTTCGACGTGTCGGAGGATATGCTCGTGGAGATGGGCATGAGCCTGTTCGGGTATTTCCTCCACGACGACTACACGCGAAAGTTCCGCAAGATGCTGACCCTTGAGCAGTATCAGGATCCCGAGCTTGCGCAGCTGTTCTCACGGCAGTACATCGACGATTCCCTGAAATACCAGAGCATGATGTTCGATATCCTCTGCAGGCAGGGAGTTCTCAGGGGCGGCGATCCATATGTCATGGCGCTGCAGTTTCACGCGCCCATTTATACCCTTCTCACCATGTGCGACCGCGAGCCGCACCGCGAGCAGGAGCTGACCGCGCTGCTCGAACAGCACATAAGACAATTCAGCAGAATTTACGGTAAGGAGAATGATCAATGAGAATCGCAGTCATTCACGGACAGAGCCACAAGGGATCGACTTACAACGTCGCAAAGGAGCTTTGCGATAAGCTTGGCGGAGAGGTCACGGAGTTCTTCCTGCCCAGAGATTTTGACGGTGTCTGCAGGGGATGCGGAGCCTGCTTCGAAAGCGAGACAAAATGCCCCGACTACGAAAAGCTGCGCCCCATTACCGAAGCCATGGACAGCGCCGACGTCATCATATTCACAAGCCCCGTATATGTCATGCACGCGACGGGCTCCATGAAATCCTTCCTTGACCATTACGGCTACCGATTCATGGTTCACCGCCCCGAGGAAAAGATGTTCAGCAAGCAGGCTGTGTGCATCGCCACCGCAGCCGGTGCCGGCATGAAAAGCACCATCCGGGATATGGCGGACAGTGCCTTCTTCTGGGGGATTGCAAGGACCCACGAGCTGGGCATCGCCGTGCAGGAAACCCGATGGGAAATGGTCAAGCCGCGCATAAAGAAGCGCATCTCGAAAAAGACGAAATCCCTCGCGCGCAAAATCAGCAAGAAGGTGGGCAAAGCCAGACCGGGCATCAAAACCAAGGGCTTTTTCAAGATCATGTCCATGATGCAGAAAAACGGATTCAATCCACCCGATAAGGCGTACTGGGCGGAAAAGGGATGGACAAAGGGCAAGCGCCCGTGGAAATGATCTGCTCCCTGACTACGCGAAATATACGGAAAAAGGCTGCCGCGGAAATGCTCCGCAGCAGCCTTTGCTGTTGTTATTTGCATCAATATCCGTTGAAGTAGTCGCTGAAATCGTCCTCCTGATCATCGAGACTCTGGATGTCGGGGATCATATAGCTGCTGTAGGTGGCGAACATATCCTCCTGAGGGGGCAGCTCGGGTTCGATCTCTGCCATTTCAGCGGCTCTGCGTGCATTCTCGTACATACGGCTCAGACGGTCGGAATCGAGGATGCAGGTCAGCAGGAAGCCCATCAGCAGGAAGGTCACGCTGATGATCAGGCATGGCAGGAATTCCTCCGGTTCGTACACCAGACGGATATCGTGCACGCCGGGGCCGGGATTAACGCCCAGCAGCGCGCCGCTGACGCACACCACCTCGACTTCGCTGCCGCCGGCGTATGCCTTCCAGCCCGACTGCCAGGGAATGGTTGTGGTCAGTATCTGTCCCTCGGAAATGGTGGCGGTGCAGGTCACGGTGCTGCCGTCCACGGTGATGTGCGAGGCGTTCTGCTGTGCCAGCTGCACCATTGCGGTGTCGGTCAGCGCGGTGTCCAGCACTGCAAACCATGTGCCCTTCAGCAGCGTGCGCTCGTCGCTGACGGCAACGGATACCGACAGCTGTGTTCCTCGGCCGAAGCGTCCCAGATAATTGATGGCGCTGAGCTCCATTTCCGTGGGCTCGGATCCGTTGATCGATACCGTGCCTCGCACACCTGCCTGACTGCCCAGATACATATAGAGCGGTCCGTCGGTGGGCACGAGGACGGAGAACTGCGCGCTGCCCGTTTCGGCGCTTCGCACAAGCTCCACGCCGTCGATGGTCTCGATGATGCTCACGCCCTCGCCGTCACGACCGGTGAGGGTGGCGTCGACAAAGAGATTTCTCTCCGCGCCTGCCATGGCGGAAGCCAGCTCGTTCTGCGCGGCGAACGGGTTGGCACTGAAGCTGGAAAGGTCACGGATGCCTGCCGGAGTGGTCAGACACAGCCCGAGCTTTCCGGGATTCTTTGTCACATAATACTGCCCTGCGACGCCCACCGTGGGGTAGCTGTCCGAGGGCTGGGAGGAAACGACATATCTGATGCCAAAAAGTGAATCGGTCACAGGGGTGTAGCCTGTACCGTTGCTGATGCCCAGCACCTCCAGCAGCTGAGAAGCATCATCGGCGAGATTTACCTGAGCGTCGGCACGTCCCGAGCCTGGGATGTCCGTGCCCCTCGTGCGGAAGAATCCCGAGGGACTGTTCTGCTCACTGCCGCCGATAATGCTTTCCATATCCTGATGGACGCGGTTTTCGATATCCTGCTGTTCCACGGTCATCAGCGGAAGCTGATCCGCGGCGGAAGCAAGTCCGTTCATGCCGCCGAATACACATTCACATCCGGCGCAGATAAGAATAACAACGCAGAATCCGGCGGAAATGCCTCTGCCGGAAAGGGCGATGATGGTGATGGCGGCAAACATGGTCAGGAACGCCGCCGCAAAAATGATGGCGGAAAAGCTGTATTCTATCTTTCCGAAAATCAGCGCGGCGAGGAACATTCCCGCGCATACCATCCACGCCGAAAGCACCTTGCTGACCTTGATCCGCATGGGTTGCGCCGTCAGACGTACAGTGGCGGAAACCGCGAACAGGCAGAATACGCAGCCGCAACAGGTGACGGCTCCCGTGGGAGTGGAGAAACCAAGCCATATCCACGAAAGAACGGGGATGCACATGGATACCGAAACCAGCACCAGAAACAGCGCGCACACCTGACGCTCGCCCAGCGGAAGCTTTGTGTTGAAAAAGTAGAGCAGCAGCATCAGCAGCGTCACGGACGAGCAGTACAGCAGCGGCATGATGGCGTCCTTGGAAAAGCCTGCGGAGAACATGGAAGCCATCAGCTCGAAGGCTCCTGCCCGATCGACCTCGGCAGCCGAATATACGGCAGAACCGGAGACGGAAGCGGCGGCGAACGTAGGCACAATGGTGACCAGCGCGGCTCCTGCGGCAGCGGCAAGACTTGCCACGAACAGTCCCAGACGTGCCCACAGACCCTCGCGCACGCCCAGCACCAGCTGACACCAGATGAAATAGGCGACCGAGAAGAACAGCAGCACCGGCCACAGCCTGCCGCAGCAGAGCAGAAAAGCCGTCGCGCCGCAGAAGAACAGAGTTGCTTTACCCTTCTCCGCCAGCAGAGCTATGCCTGCGGCAGCAAGGGGGAGAAAAACTGCCGCGTCAGCGTATTGCGGAGCCAGAAAGCTCATGAAAAGCTGGCTGCCTGTGGCGTAAGCCGATGCGAATGCCGCAGCGGACATAGGAGTGTGCCCAGAAAGCCTGCGCAGCAGAATATACGCGAACAATCCTGCGAAGGATGCTCTCACCAGTGTGACCACGGTGAAAGCCTGCGGCAGCATGGTCTTGTCCATGGCGGCGGATATCAGCAGAAACGGGCTGTTCAGACCGTCTGACCATCGGGAATAGAAATCCGCCCCCAGCCCGTGGCTGAGGGAGTACATCAGTCCGCCCTCGCCGTCCAGAACCGACTGCCATTGCGCAAGGTCGCTGAACCAGCGCGCGTTGTGCTCGCACAGCAGAGTGGTGGAGCCAAAGGGGGCGATGCCTGCCAGAGCGAACAGACTCATCAATATTATAAAAGGAGCCACAAAGGAAAGCATACCGGCACCGATACCCTGGGTGCCGCTGCCGCGCGCATACGGCCGCTGACCGTTCATGTCGGACATCCCCTTTCTTGTGATAAAGCAATATCATCATTATAATGTATCCCGGGCGTTTAGGCAAGCGCGCCCGGGAAAAGATATTGTGAACAACGCATATGATGCATATAGTGAACGCACGAAAAACAGAGTGACCTGCCGCTCCGGATGAACGGAGCTGACAGGTCACTTTTATGCTTATCAGTCGGCCTGGCTCAGTGCCTGCTCAAGAGCGCGGCTGAGCTGGTCGGCGCAGGATGTGCCGCGGGGACCGCAGGTGACACCCTTGACGCGGTTGATGACTTCGGTGGCGCTGATGCCCTCGATGAGACGGGGGATAGCCTTGAGGTTGCCGTTGCATCCGCCGGTGAAGCAGACGTTTCTTACGATATCTCCGTCCAGATCAAACTCGATCTTGCTGGAGCAGGTTCCGCTGGTGCGGTAGACAAAGTGTTTCATGCTTTTCTTTCCTTTTCCTGTCTGTTTTATTCTGAAGAATGACTGTAAGCGGTAAGTGATCAGCCTTCAGGTCCGAGACTTACGACTACGTCCACAGCAGAGTCGCGCTGCATACGTGAACCGACCGAGGCGCCGTTGTTGAGACGGATGATGGTTCCGGCAGGGTAGCTGTCGCTGTATTCCTCGGTCTGCTTGCCCATCATCAGACCGGCGGCATCCAGCTTGCTGTGAGCCTCGCCTACGGTGTTTCCGATGATGTCGGGTACTGTACACATGGCAGAACCCTTGCTGATGGTGACGCCCACGGGGGTGCCGCTTCTGATTTCGGTGTCGGGAGAGATGTTCTGCTTCATGATAACGCCCTCGGCGTAATCGTCGCTGAATTCCTTGCCCAGCACGAGAATCTGGATATCGTCAAAATACTTGCCCTCAAGCTCGGCGCCCCATGTCTGGCCCACCAGATTCGGAACGGTGGTCATGGTGCCGCTGTCACTGGAAACATCGCTGTCCGACTGCAGATAAACGATCTCCAGAGTGCGGTCGCCGCTGTCCTTGCCTGTGATGTCGGAGCGAACCGAAAGGAATACGATAACAGCGAGAATACCCAGCACGACAATGGTCAGACTGGTGGAGAGCAGCGCATACTGCCACTGTGAAAGATTCATGTACCACGGTGTGCTGCCGTCGTCCTTATCTGAACGCTGATCATCTGCGCGGCGGGTTCTGCGGTCAGAGATATATCCTCCGATGCGTCCGCCCAGATCCTTGACCGTGCCCATGAATTTTGCGCCAAAGCCCGGAGCGGCATCGCTCTGAGCGGAGGGATAGGCTTCGCGCCGCATTTCTGCGTCCCGTGCCGGAGGCGCAGGCTGAGGCTCACGCCTTACCGGTGCCGCGGCAGCACGGGGAACGGAAGAACCGTAAAGCTCACTGCGCAGCTCGTCCAGACTGGATGTGCGGTTTTCCGAATGAACCTGCAGTCCGTTGGCGATGGCGGAGATGACATGGGTGGGGATAGCTTCGGCGAGGTCACTGGATACGTTCAGTCTCGGATCGCGCACACGGGCAAGAGCGTCGGGGGGACGCTTGCCGGTGAGAGCGAACAGCATGACGGCGGAAATGGAATACACATCGGTCCATTTTCCTTTGCGCGCGTCAAGGGAATACTGCTCCAGCGCGGCAAAGCCGTCGTATATCTGCGACTTGAGCTCGGTCTCGGCGATGCGTGCGTCGGGGATTCCGAAATCGGTCAGCACCAGCCTGCCGGAATGGGTCATTATGATGCTTTCCGGGCTGATGCCGAAATGCACCAGACCAAGAGCGTGAGCCGAAGCGAGTGAGCCGAGTATGGGGGCAAAAAGCGGTCCTGCCTCCTCCCAGGTCAGACGCTTGGCACGGCGCACCAGCTCGGTGAGCGTCTTTCCCTCCACGTGCTCGTATACGGCGTACGCGGTGTTGTTGCTTTCAAATATATTGATAAGCGGAACGATGGCGGTGGAATCTCCCAGTCGGGATACCGCCTTGGATACGTCGATAAAGTCGGCGAGATAATCCTTGTATACTGCGCCTGCCTTTTCGCGGACGACCACTGCGTCGTTTCCGGGGCGGCGGGTGCTTATGCTCTGGGGAAGATATTCCCGGATATCCACTCTGCGGCCGGTTTTGTGGTCGAGGGCGATATAGGTCACGCCTTCGCCGGTCATGCGCAGATGTCTGCCGATAAGATATCGGTTGGCAAGTACAGTGCCCGGAGCAAGACAAGGGAAGACCTGAGGAGTTCCTTCAACGTAACCGCAGGTGCGGCATTCCTGATGATTTCCCTTGGGGTTCATGCATCCCAGACAGAGATTACCGAAGTTCATTAAGTGACACCTCCGTTCGGTATCGTGCACCGGAATGACACCGATGCAGCGCGGAATCAATCAGTAAAGATTCCTCCGCAGTGTTATTATAGCACACAATCGCCGCGTAAACAATACATATAAAAGCGCAATTTCCGCTGTCCTTCGACAGGCATATCAATATGGTCTCAAAAACTAAAGCAGACGCAAACGGAATTGATGGTAGAATATGGCAGAGAAATCGCAGAGATTACACAATATATTGATGGGATTATATTGACAATGAGTGGTACTTTTAGCTATAATTTAACAGGTATGTCCTGCGAACATATGAACAATTTGGGAGAATCATTACAATGATGCGTTATATATATAATAGGTATACAAAAAGAGCGCTTTGCCTGCTGATGACTGCTCTGCTGCTTGCGGCTGCTGTTTTCAGCCCGGGCACAGCCTACGCGGCGGTCAGTCAGCTGGCTGCCATAGACGGAAACGCCGCCATTCTCGTGGACGCTCGCACCGGAACGGTTCTCTATGAGCAGAATGCCGACCAGCCGGTGGCTCCGGCGAGCACCACAAAGGTGATGACCGCGCTGTTGGTGGTCGAAGCTATCCAGAGAGGTGAGATCAGTCCCGACGATCTCGTGGAGCTGACCGATGCCATCATGCACGATGTCCCCTCCGATGCAAGCCGCATCGGCAAGGCGATGACCGTGGGCGAAAAGGTCTCCGTCCGTGAGCTGCTGCTCATGGCACTCATGGAGTCAGATTGCGTGGCGTGCGATATGCTGGCGGTTCATGTGTCCGGATCGGTGCAGCAGTTTGTCAGCCAGATGAACCTGAGAGCCAGTCAGCTGGGCTGCCGTGATACCAACTTCCTCAACAGCCACGGCTATCCCACCGAAGGTCATACATCCACAGCGCGCAGCCTGTATCTCATAACCGGAGAAGCCTCAAAGCATCCGCTGTTCATGGAGGCGTTCGGCTGCCTCAAGTACGAAATGCCAGCAACAAATGTTGCCGATTCACGCGTGCTGTACAGCACCGACAAGCTGCTGTACGATCCCTCCATAGTCACCTCATCTTATACAGTATATTATAATGAATACGTCACCGGCGGAAAGACCGGTTACTCCCGTGCCAGCGGCAACTGTCTTGTTTCCACCGCGGAAAAGGATGGCACGCAGCTCATCAGCGTCATCACAGGCGTTGAAATGAAATATCCCGACGAACAGACCGTGCTCGACGCTTTCACCGAGACCGACCGCCTGCTCATGTGGGGTTTTGATAACTATGCCACGCATCAGATCGTAGCGCAGGGGCAGTCGGTCAAGCAGGTGGAGATAGAAGACGGCGAACCGGAGATCATCAACGCCGTCAGTGCCGACTCCATGTACGTTACACTCGAAAAGGGAGTGAGCGCCGATACCATTCAGGTCACATCAGCCCTTAGAGGAGAGATAGTGACCGCTCCCGTGTCCGCTGGAGATGTGATGGGCACAGTGTCCCTCGTCAGCAACGGAAAGGTTCTTGCGTCCACAGACCTCATCGCAGGACAGGACGCCCCCGTTGCGCCCAGCAGATTCAGCGCGAACGTGCCTCTGATAATCATCCTTTGTCTGCTGGTAGCTGCAGGCGCAGGTTATCTGGTCTATTATACAAATAATAATCAGGTACTTCTCCTTGATCTGATAATGGGAAAATCCGGAGCAGCACAAAAGAACAGGCGTACGACTGGACAGAACACGCAGCAGAGACGTAATCCTCAGCAGAGACCTGCCGCAAATCAGCAGCAAAGCAATACGCAGGAGCCTGCGACCGAACAGCTGCCCTCGAACCCGTTCGACGAGTTCTTTGCCCGTAATGGAAAGCAGCAATAGGAGCTGCCCGGATACATATAGAATACAGATGCATATCAACACAGCCCGCAGTATATAATTGACTGTGGGCTGTGTTTTTGAGAGCGAAAAATGCCTTGAAATCAAGAAAATCCAAAAAAGTTATATGCGAAAAACCGCATGGTTGCGCGCTTTTTCGAGAATATCCGAAAAAAGCTCAGATTTTTTTGAAAAAAGGTGTTGACAATCCGGAACGCCTGTGGTATTATAGTCAAGCGCTCGAGAGAGACGGCAAAAACAAAGCCCGAAAGGGTCGCGAAAAACCGGCTCAAACGAAGCGCACAGGACCTTGAAAATTAAACAACGTAACTTTAACGAGAACCCAAAATTCCTTTTTATTTAGCGGTTCACGAAACCGCAAACTAAGTCAGCAATGACTTGAGCTTCAAGCTCTGAGAAATGATTTTAACCCTTCGGGGTTGAGATACAATTTTTTAGAGAGTTTGATCCTGGCTCAGGACGAACGCTGGCGGCGTGCCTAACACATGCAAGTCGAACGAGGTTACTTTGATTAATCCTTC
>SVPO01000015.1 GCA_015065795.1 Oscillospiraceae bacterium
GCACCGGCAAGATCATCGAGGTGCGTTCCATCGCCGGCGACAACTTCCTGGGCGGCGAGGATTTCACCGACGTGGTGCAGGAGATGTTCTGCAAAAAGTGCGGACTGGACCTGCTGACCATGACCTATGAGGAGCTGGCTCAGCTGCGCGAGGCTGCCGAGCAGTGCAAGCGCAATATGCCCCAGAGCGGCAGCATCGTCATGGAAAGCACCGTGGGCGGAAAGAAAAAGAGCTTCAAGCTGGAGGTCAAGGACTTTGAGGAAGCCTGCGAGCCGCTGTTTGACCGTCTGCGTCAGCCGGTGGAGCGCAGTCTCAAGGATGCCGGCATCCGCGCCTCCGACATCGACCAGATCGTTCTGGTGGGCGGCGCCACCAAGGCTAACGTGGTGCGCAAGCTGGCTGCCCGTATGTTCGGACGCATCCCTCAGGGCGACGTCAATCCCGACGAGGTGGTCGCCGTGGGCGCCGCTCTGCAGTGCGCCATCAAACAGCGCGCCGAGGGCATCAGGGAGGTCATCCTCACCGATGTTTGTCCCTTTACTCTGGGCACCGACGTGGTCTCCCACAACGGCTTCTTTGAGGAAGCCGGACACTACCAGCCCATCATCGAGCGCAACACGGTCATCCCCGTGAGCCGCACCCAGACCTTCTACACCGCCAGCGACAATCAGTCGCAGGTGCGCGTGCAGATCCTGCAGGGTGAGAGCCGTCTGGCAAAGAACAACCTGTATCTGGGCGAGGTGTGCGTGCCCGTGCCTCCCGGACCCAGAGGAGAGCAGTCCGTGGACGTGACCTACACCTACGACATCAACTCCCTGCTGGAGGTCAAGGTGCTGGTGCGCTCCACCGGCTTTTCCAAGACGATCATCATCCGCGGCGACGGCAACCAGATGACCGAGGAGGAAGCAAAGAAGCGCATGGAGGAGCTGAATTACCTCAAGATCAGCCCCCGTGAGCAGGAGGAAAACAAGCTGGCGCTCTATCTTGCCGAGCAGGCATACGAGCAGGCGACCGGCGACGTGCGCACCCATCTGGATCGTCTCATCTCCGCCTTTGAGGGCGCTCTGCACAAGGGCAAGCCCGAGGAGATCAGCAAGACCAGAACCGCTCTCAACGAGTTCATGGAGTCCATGAAGCTGCGCTGAACACAGATAAAACACAACCGCCCGAACAGTACATTGCCGTACCGTTCGGGCGGTTTTTTGCACTATGGTTGAGTGTAGCCGTCAAGGGCTTCGCGCAGCTCCCCGGGCATTTCCGGAATCTCCGGAATCTCCGGAAACTCGGGCAGCTCCGGCAGCTGCGTGCTGAACTGAGGAAGGCTTTCCAGATTCGGGGCGGCTGCGTGGCACGATATCACGCATATGCACGCCGCAAGCGCCAGCATTGCCAGCAGCAGATAAAACAAAGCCAGCCCCCTGCCGGTCTGCTTCTGATTGCCGCCTTCTGCGCTGTGTTCATTCTGTTCGGACTTTCCCTTGCGGGATTCAGGATAATCTGCCACGGTTCCCATCTCCTTTTCGCGGCACAGCCGCATTATTGTTGTATCAATTATACCACCTGCACAGGAAGTCCGTCAACCTTGCGAAAGGACAGAAAAAAACCGGCTGCGCGGCGCAGTCGGCATCTGGTCTGCCACACCCACCGGATCGGTGTTCCGACCATCCGGTGGGCTGACAGCGGTTTCGGGTTCGAACGGCGTTCTTCACACCGTTCCATCATTCATTATCTGGAGGTAAACAGATGTACAATGATGTGGCTTTTTCAAGCCGGTTTTATCAAACAGAAAAAAGAGAAAGGGGAATTATGAAAAAGAGGGGATTTATAGGAGAAAAAGAGGAAGAAAAGTACGGATTATTTTAGCCGTTCCGCTTCGGCGGTTATGACGGCTTTCCGGGAAAGAAAGCCGATGATAGCCTTATCAAATCTATTCTCGTCTTCCGACCGGAGTATATTCGCCTGTCTCCGGTCTTGGTCGTAATCTATGTTCAGATGAATCTTTCCGACGCCTCCGCGCCGTGTGGACTGTACCGCGGCTGTGCGCCTGCGGTCTGTGTTTCTGCCCGCTGCCTTGTGTCGGATATCCGCTGACTTGCATCGCTCCTTTCCGGCTGTATTTCCGACGGCCATTCCGGGCGGCATCACCTCGCTCTCTGTTGTTGTGTCTGTATTATACCCCCTATATGTGTGGAAATCTTAACGCAAAAATGACGGTTCTGCGAATTGCTGTGAACATTCCGCAAACATCGGTTAACAGAGTGTTAACCGGGCTTTGCACGCGCAGAAAAAGCACCCTCGTCCGCGGACGGGGGTGCTTCGGTCGGTTATTATTCTCTGGCGGCAAGATCGCCCAGCTCGACAAAGATGCGCTCCATGCCCTCCTTGCCGGGGATGTGTCCGCTGTTCTTTACCTCCACGAGACGGATCATGCCGCTGCCGCAGCCGTCCATAAAGGCTCTGACCTCCTGCGTGGGAGTGACCAGATCGGTATCGCCCTGAATGATGACATAGGGCACCGCCACGCCTGCCAGCTCCTGCCGCAGATCCACCGTGAACAGCTCGATCATCAGCGACTTGTTCTTGCGGTAGCCGTTGTTCATTATCGCCCTGAAGTCGCGGAAGCGATAGTCGGGGCTGCGCAGCAGTCCGGTGATGATGCCCTTCATGGGGGCAGGCTCGCCGCTCCTGCAGTTGTAGCCCTCGGTGAATTTGCCGATCCAGCCCATGATCTGTCTGGTGTTCTTTTCCGTGCGCTGATCTCTCATGGCGCTGAGCTTTTTCTTTTTCGATGCGGGCAGTTCAGATCTCTCCAGCGCCTCGAATACATAATCATTATAAGCAAGGTCGCGCAGCACCTGACCGTAGATGACCACGCCGTCGATCATGTCCGCCGCGCGCAGTGCCGCCTTTGCTGCGAGGATGCTGCCCCAGGACATACCGAAAAGATACAGCCTGTTATCGGGGAAACGGGTGCGGATCTCGCGCACGAGGTCGACGGTCATGTCGGCAAAGTGTTCGATGCGGAAGGACTCGTCAAGGGGGCGGTTGTTGATGCCGCAGCCCAGCTGATCCCAGCACACCAGCGTGTATTTTTCCGTGATGTCGGGGAACAGTCCTCTGCAGCCCACGGAAAAGGGCACGGGGGAGCCGGGACCGCCATGGAGGCAGATGACAATAGGATTACTGCGGTATCTGCCGTCCAGCATGATCTTCTGGGGATATCCGCCCAGCGTGACGGTGCACACCTCGGATATCTCGCTGCTTTCAATGATCTTTTTTCTCTGTCTGTTCATAGCTCTATATCCTTTCGTTTTCCATGTCATCCAGCAGCTGCTGCAGCCACTGCATTTCAAATGCCGCAAGATCGATGCCGTGACGGGTGGTCAGCAGCTGGAATCTCAGCAGGTCGGCGTACTCGGGCGGCACGCTCTCCAGCAGCTTCTGCCCGTCCTCATACACCGCCTGCAGCGACGCGTGATAGACGCTCACGTCGGCGATGTGGCTGCGGATGCGTCCGGCTCTGCCCTCCCTGTCGGAAAGCCCCATGAAATACAGCTTGGCAAGCTCGGGGTTGCGGTTGCCGCCGCCGTCAAAGGGAGAGTTTATCCATTTGCGGAACTCCTCTCTGCCCGTGTCGGTTATCTCGTAAATCTTTTTGAGCCTGCCGTTTTCCACCGTCTCCGAGCAGCATATCAGCCCGGCGGCAAGCAGTTTTTTCAGCGCCGCCTGAATACTGCCGGTGCTGCCGCTGTACAGCAGCCCCAGATCACCGGAAAACTTGACCTTCAGCTCGTACAGCGTTCTGCTCCTGAGAAAGAGCATGGCAAGAATGATCTTATCCATCTCAGTCACCTCACTATGTTACTAATAGTAACATACCTAAAAGGAATAGTCAAGAGGCAAAAACACAGCAGGACAGTCTCACTGCCCTGCTGTGTATATTATTGCTTAGAGGTCTTCGTATTCGCCCTCGCTGACGTACTCCCTGAGATCCTTGTTGCCGTCATAGCTGCGGTCACCCTTGTAGATGTCGCCGCTGCCGTAGCCGTAATCGCTGCGAGCCTTCATCTCCTCCGCCATGGCGGCGTCAATGTTAGCCTTTGCCCTCTCGCGGTCGCGGCGGCGCACCGCCTGCATTCCTGCGATGAGAGCCAGCACGAGGAATATGGGCACGGAGACCATGATGACAAAGGGAAGCTGGGGATTCTCCTTGGCGAGAATACTGAGCATATCCACCTCACGGGGCTTTTCCACGATGTCAAAATACTCGGTGCGCACACCGGAATATCTGCCCAGACCGGTGATGATGACCTCGGCGGTACCCTCGTCCACATTGTTGAAGCAGATCATCTCGTAATCCACGCCCTTTTTGAGCATGACCGCGTCGGGGTCCACCTGAACCTGCTGCACCACGCCGTTTTCGTCGATCACGGGCGGTGCGCCCACCAGACCTGCGTCGGCGGCGGAAACCAGCGCCTCGTCCACGCCGTTGGGAGACCACACCAGCTTGAGGTCGGGGATTATAGGCTCACCTGTGTGGTACTGGGTGGACAGTCCGGCGATGCCGATGTGCCTGAGGTGCACAGAGGTTGCGTCAACCATACCCTCAACTATCTCCGGGAAGCCCCAGGACAGCGCCTTGCGCAGCAGCATGCCTCCGTCGTCCCACCAGAAGCAGGGGATGCCGCGCTTGTCGGCGGCTGCGGTATAGTAGGCGGCATGGGCGGCACGGGCTTCGGTGTTGCCCTTGTCGGCGGTGCAGAACTCGCCGATCATCACAGGGATGCCCTTGGCGGTGAAGCGGTTGTACAGCTTGTCAAAGAGAGCGTCCAGCTCTGCCTTGTCGGCGTCGGTGCCCCATTCGTGCACGTCGGTGAGGCTGGTGGCCTCCTCGTCAACGACGTAGGAGAACAGCGCGGGAGCGTAGGCGTTGACCGACACCATCAGCCGATCCTCCACTGTGTCCTTCGGGAGCTTGAAGCCGTCGATTATCTCCTGCTCGTGGGAGCCTGCGTAGGGGGACAGCACCAGCGTGCGGTAGGCGTTGCGTCCGCCTGTGGCACGCACCGTGTCAACAAAGATCTGGTTGAGATCGTTGACCCAGTCGATGTCCTCCTGACCGGGATAATCCCATGTGTCGTTCTTGTCGGTGATCTCGTTGAAGCCCTGAAACAGCACCCGTTGGTCGTGATCCTTGAACCGCTCGGCTATCTGCGTCCAAAGCGCGGCGTATTTTTTCTTGACTGCGTCCGATTTTTCGGTGTTGACCCTCAGCCAGCCCGTCGAGCTGCCGTCGTTGTCCATGCACAGGATGACATACATATCCTGATAGTAGGCGTACTCCACCACCTCCTGCACACGATCCAGCCAGCCGGAGTCGATGACGTTGGTCTCGGATACGGTGTGGTTGAAGTAGGTGACCGGTATGCGGATGGCGTTGAAGCCGGAATCGTGGACATACTCGATCATGTCGTAGGTGGTGATGGGGTTGTTCCACAGCGTCTCGAAGTAGGCGGATTTGTCGTACTCCTTCTGGGGGAAGTCCACCAGCTCCACCGTCACCTCAAAGAAGCCGTCGGTGATGCCGTAGGTCTTGGTGACGTTGCTGGGGAATTTCTCCGTGAGCACGGCGGTGGTGCCGTATTTTGAGATGGTGATGGTGTGCTCGCCCAGCAGACCCTTGACATCGTAGGCGATGCCGGAACGTCGGGTGAGCAGAGCCTTGGTGACCTTGACGGTGACGGTGGTGTCCTCCTCCAGCGCAAGGTTCCATATCTCAAAGCCGATGTCACCCAGCTTGACCGAAGGCTCGGAGGTGATAAGTCCCGTCGCCCACTTGTAGGTGCACTTATTGTTCTTGTCAAAGGGCACCGCGATTGAGGTGGAACGCTCGTGGTTGGCGTCGTCGTAGCGCAGCACCATCTGGTAGGCGTTGGCGTTGTGGTATTCATCGTAGCCTGCGTCGCGCGCCCAGGCGTCCAGACTGTCGCCCAGATTCCAGCCAAGATTGATCTCCTCGGCTATCTGAGAGGCGGTGGTGGACATTACGTCGGTGTCGTTATCCGGCTGCGCGGGAGTCTGGGGGGCAGCGGAGGGCGAAGTCACCGGCGTGACCGCATCGGAAGCGGAAGCCGCAGGAGATGCGTCCGTGGGAGACGCCGCCGCTGCCACGGGCAGAGCGGAATAGACAAATATCATCAGTGCCAGAAGCAGGCACCGGAATCGTTTCTGCATAGAAAAGCACCTTTCCCGACCGTCAGGTCAAAAAGTCAATATACGCAATTACTATAGCACAAATCGCCATGTGCGGCAATCGAAAAACCCGATGTTCACGAAAAATTACCATTCTCGGCGCGGCTGTGGTATAATGGACGCATATCCGCGAAAAGGGGAGGGCTGACCATGCTGACCACACCTGCAAAGAGCATACTTTCCCCGTGGCACGAGGGCAGCTGGTACGGTCCCTGCTACGGCGCCAATCTCTATCGGGGCTGCTGCCACGGCTGCATATACTGCGACAGCCGCAGCGAGTGCTACGGCATCGAGAACTTCGACACCGTCCGCGCCAAGGAAAACGCCCTTGCCATTCTGGAAAGGGAGCTGCGCTCAAAGCGGCGCACGGGACTTGTGGCGCTGGGAGCCATGAGCGACAGCTACAATCCCTTTGAGGAGCAGGAGCGGCTGACACGGGGCGCCCTCGAGCTGTTTGAGAGGTACGGCTTCGGCGCGGCATTCGACACCAAATCGCCCCTCGCCGCCCGTGACGGCGACATCCTGCGCGAGATAATGAAGCGCGCCCCTGCGGCGGTCAGCTTCACCGTCACCTGCGCCGACGACGGTCTTTCCCGAAAGATCGAGCAGAACGTGGCTCCCACGAGCAGGCGGCTGGAGGCTCTTGCTTCCCTCGCCGCTCAGGGCATCCCCTGCGGCGTGCTGCTCATGCCCATCCTGCCCTTTGTCAACGACACCGAAGAAAACCTGCTGGGCATCCTGCGCATGGCAAAGGAAGCCGGCGCGAAGTGGGCGTTCTTTTACGGTATGCTGGGCGTGACCCTCCGGGGCAATCAGCGGATGCACTTTCTGGGCAAGATCGAGGAGCTGTTCCCCGGCATGAAGCACCGGTACATCGCCGCCTACGGGGAGGCGTACCAGTGCCCCGTACCCGACCACCGACGGCTGGTGCCGCTGGTGATAAAGGAATGTGAGCGGCTGGGGCTGCTGTGGCGGATGGAGGATATCGCCGCGCTGGTGCAGTCGCCCTATGACGCCGAGGCGCGGCAGATGCGGCTGTTCTGAGGGGACTATCTGCAGATTTCCGTATTATCCGCGCCGCATATTACGTTTCGTATTCGATTTTCCGATAATTATTCAGACAAAGGAGTTGTTTTCTATGACCGACTGGAATTCCGCACTGTATCTGCAGTTCACAAAACAGCGCACACAGCCTGCCATCGACCTCGCCGCACGGCTGAGTGTGTCCGACCCCTGCCGCCTGCTGGACATCGGCTGCGGCCCCGGCAACAGCACGGCGGTGATCATGGAGCGTTTCCCTCAGGCACAGGCTACGGGCGTGGACAGCTCGGAGAATATGCTGGCAAAGGCGCGCGCCGATCATCCCTCCGCACGCTTCGAGCTGTGCGACGTGAGCTGTGAGCTGTCCGCGCTGGGCGGCGACTGGGATGTCATCTTCTCCAACGCCTGCCTGCAGTGGGTGCCCGACCACGGGCGCATCCTGGGCGAGCTGATGTCCATGCTGCGCGAGGGCGGCGAGCTGGCAGTGCAGATGCCCGTGAATCACAACGAGCCCATCGAACGGGTCATCGCACAGACGGCGGAGAGCGACCGCTGGCGCGCTCATTTCAGCTCCGACGGCGTCTATCACACCCTCACCGCAGGGGAATACTACGATATCCTGTCGGCGGCGGCATCGTGCGTGGATATCTGGCAGACCACCTATTACCACGTCATGCCCTCCCACGACGCCATCATGGACTGGTATCGCTCCACCGGTCTGCGCCCCTATCTCAACGTGCTCAGCGACGAGGACAAGGTGCAGTTTGAGGCGGACGTGCTGGCAGGACTGCGCAGGGAATATCCCCTTCAGGCGGACGGCTGCGTGCTGTTCCCCTTCCCACGGCTGTTCTTCATAGCAAGGAAATAATCCCATACAGCACACAGGGCGCTGACGGAGGTCTTCCGTCAGCGCCCTTGCTTGTTTCGAAACATCCCTCAGGCTGCCCTCTGCCTGAGCCGTGACTGTGGGAGAAGTGCTGCAAAAACATAGAACTGCCGTCAGCACCCCAGCGCCTGCCGAAGCACCGCGAGGTTTTCCTCCATCACCGACAGGTAGGTCACGCCGCCGTCGATGTCCTCTGCGGTGACCGACTGCATGGAGTCCAGCGTGAGCACGCCGCAGTCGGGGCGATGGGACGCGCCGATGATGGTGCGGGCAAGGCGATCCTCCGAGCCTTCGATGATCAGCACCCAGTCCAGCTGCTTGCTGTCGATCTCGGCGGCGAGGTGCGCCACCGTGTCAAAGCTCGCCTCGGTCTCGGCTTCGCAGCCGTCAAAGGCGGCGCAATACGCAATGTCATAATCCTCCGCCAGATAACGGAAAGGAAAGCGGTCGGCAAAGAGCAGGGCTTTCGACTGCCCCTCGTCCACCGCCGCGCGGTACTGCTTGTCCAGCTCCTCCAGCGCGGCGATGTATTCCTCGGCGTTGGCTTCGTAGACGGGGGCGTTGCCGCTGTCCAGCCGGCACAGCATCGCGCTCAGCCGCTCACACAGCACACGGGCGTTGACTGCCGACAGCCAGATGTGCTCGTCCTTTGCGTCCTCGTGGTGATGGTGACCGTCGTGGCTGTCCTCGTGGTCGTTGTGTTCGTGGGGAGCGGCGCACAGTGCCCTGTCGCCCAGCTCGTCGATCAGGTGAGCCACCGTCATGTGCCCGTTGCCCGAGCGTTCCACGATCTCGTCCACCCACTCGTCCGACTGACCGCCGGTGTACACCAGCATATCGCAGGTGGAGATATCCACGATGTCGCCGGTGGTGGGCTGATAGCTGTGCATATCCACGCCGTTGTCGGCGATGAGTATCAGCTCCACGCCGTCGCTGCCAGCGGTGAGCTGACGCATCCAGTCGTACAGCGGAAAGACGGTGCACACGATCTTCAGCTTGCCCGTGCCGTCGGGCGCGGCGGTGCAGCCGCACAGAGTCCCTGCCAGCATCAGCACTGCGAGCAGGAGGGATATCACTTTCTTCATATATAACCTCTCGGGGCATAAATTTGCAAATAATTCGCAAATGTCATTATATCGGTCTGCCTGCGGTTTGTCAACCGCTGTCGATGCTGTCATCACTTCACGCGCGCCCACATACACTTGACCATTACCCATCGCTGAGGAGTGTGCCCATGAAGCTGATACACAAAGCCGCAGGATCTTTGCAAAAAACCGGAAGTGACAGGCTCTCCGATACCGCCGCAGCTTACGGATCCCACCGCAGGAAAACCGATGCGGCGCAATCCCGTAAGACCTGCCGCAGGCTCCCTCCGTCACCCCCTTCGGCGGTGGCGCGTCCCTCAGGGAGGGCGGCGAAAAAGGGGACAGGCACAGGGCATCTGTTCGTCAAAAATGCCGCCATACTGACCGTCACATCCCTGCTGCTGCGCGGCATCGGGATGTACTTTCGCATCTGGGTGTCGGCGCAGGTGGGGGCGGAGGGCATGGGGCTTTATCAGCTCATCATGTCGGTGTATATGCTGGCGGCAGGCTTTGCCTCCTCGGGCATAACCGTCGCCGTCACCCGAATGACAGCCGACGAGCTTGCCTGCGGCACACGGGCGTCGGTGCGCGGCGTGCTGCGTCGGTGCGTGACCCTGAGCCTTGCCATGGGGCTGCTTTCGGTGACGGTGCTGGAGCTGCTCGCCGAACCCATCGGCAGCGGCTGGCTGTCCGACGGGCGGTCGGTGTCTTCGGTACGGATAATGGCTCTGGCACTGCCCTTTATGAGCGTATCCTGCTGTCTGCGCGGCTATTTCACCGCCCGTCGCCGCGCAGGTGTGCCCTCGGCGGCGCAGATAACCGAGCAGCTCTCGCGCATCGCCCTCGCGGTGTGGCTGCTGAAGCTGTGGATGCCCGGGGGTGTGGAATGGGCGTGCATCGCCATAATGACCGCCGACGTCATCTCCGAGGGCGCAGGGTGTCTGTATGTCATCGTCGCCTATTTCCTTGACCGGCGCCGTCAGACCGACGCAGGCTCCAGTCCCTGCGTGGCGCACCGCGACATGGGTCGCGCCATCTGGAACATCACCGCGCCCATCACCGCCTCCCATTACCTGACCACACTGCTGCGCACCATCGAGAGCATCCTTGTGCCCGACTGCCTGACCCGTTCCGAGCTTTCACGGGAACGGGCGCTGGAGCTGTTCGGGCTGGTGAAGGGCATGGCGCTGCCGCTGGTGCTGTTTCCTTCCACTCTGCTCACCGCCTTTTCCTCCCTGCTGACCCCTGAGATATCCCAGGCAAAGGTGACCGGACGGGGAGACGCGGTGGACAAGGCGGTGCGCCGCGCCATGCGCATAACCTTCTCCCTGGCGGTGCCTGTGAGCGGCCTTTTCCTGCTGTTTCCCCACGAGCTGGGGGTGATGGTCTATTCCGACGATCGGCTGGGCCCCATACTGATGTCCCTTGCGCCGCTGATGCCGCTGATGTACGCAGAGAGCGTGGCGGTGGGCATCCTGCGCGGTCTGGGAGAGCAGAACTGCTCGCTGGTGTACGGCATCGCCGATTCGGTCATGCGCATCCTGCTGATAATCCTGCTGGTGCCGCGCATGGGTATGCCGGGCTTTCTCACGGTCATGGCGGCGAGCAACCTGCTCACGCCCATTCTCCATCTGCGCCGCCTGACCCGTGTCAGCGGTCACGCCTTTGAGTGGGGCAAATGGATAATCGAGCCTATGACCGCGCTGCTGCCTGCCCTGCTGTGCGGATGGCTGCTGAACCGGCTGCCAATGGTGCAGGCGCTGCCGCAGGTGGTGCGCATGGGTGGCGTGGGCGCGGTCATCTGCCTGATGTACGCAGGCGCGCTGTGGCTGCTGGACGGGGCAAGGTCTCCCCGTCAGCTGAGCCGCAGTCTGCTGCCCTCCGGGGCACGGATGTGACATTGATGGTACACACCGCAGGTCGTCCACGGCGGACGGCTTGCGGTTTTTGCCTGCGTGTGGTATCATTCGGGTGTATAATACAGATACCCCTGCGGAGGTGACAAGCATGAGAAACAAATCCCTGCTGATATCGCTGTGCGTGATGTTATGCGCGCTGCTGTGCTGCGCCTGCACCGACTGCGCCGCGCTCTGTCCTGCGATGAATGACCCCCGTATGGACAACTTTGCCGAGCTTCGGGAGGATTACCGGCGCGTGGCACGCTTTGCCGCTGATGTCTTTGAGGCGCGTGACGAGGACGAGCTGTTCATCTACTACGATTCCGAAACGTTCTTTCTTCACGCCGACGATCACTATCCCTTCGGACGCGTTGAGCTTGACTGCGGCGAGGATGTTCTCGCGGCGGCACAGCGCATTGAGCAGCTCGCCTACCGCCCCTTTTCCAGCATCGATGTGTACAGTGACCACCTGATTTTCTGGAAGGACGAAACGGGAGATTACGGAGTGCTTTGCTCCGACCGACCGCAGGATATCATAGCCGAACGGCGGGATAACGTCTGGGACAGCTTCCGCTTCAACCGCCTTGACGACCATTGGTATGAGATAGGACAGATGCGCTGATGCGCTGACGACACAACGGAGGGAACACAAATGCCTGTTATCATTATCCGCGACGATATCACCCGTGTGCAGGCGGACGCCATCGTCAATGCCGCCAATTCCTCCCTGCTGGGTGGCGGCGGAGTGGACGGTGCCATTCACCGCGCCGCAGGACCGCAGCTGCTTGCCGAATGCCGCACGCTGGGCGGCTGTCCCACAGGCGAGGCACGCATCACCAAGGGCTATCGTCTGCCTGCGAAATTCGTGATACATACCGTCGGCCCCGTGTGGCACGGCGGCAATCAGGGCGAGCCTGAGCAGCTTGCCTCCTGCTACCGCAGAAGCCTTGAGCTTGCGCAGATGCATTGCTGCGGCACAGTTGCCTTTCCGCTGATCTCCGCAGGCGTGTACGGCTATCCCAAGGATCAGGCGCTGCGCGTTGCCATGGACACCATCCGCGAGTGCGCTCCTGAGGATATGACCGTGTATATGGTCATCTTTGACCACGACGCGGCGCTGCTCAGCCGCGCGCTGTACGAGGACATCACCGAGTACATCGACGACCGATACGCGCGCAGGCATGAGAAGATGTTCGCCCGACGGAAGGAGGCAAACCTCGGTCAGATCTTTGCCGCGCCGATGTTCAAGGCAGATCATTCCGCCCCCGAAGCGTTCCCGATGTCTGAAGCCTGCATGGACTGCGAGGACACGGTCTGCGGCGGCGCTTTCGGCGCGGACACCGACCTCGACACCCTGCTGAGCAATCTGGACGAGGGCTTTTCCGTCACTCTGCTGCAGCTCATCGACCGGCGCGGCATGAGCGACGCTCAGTGCTACAAGCGCGCCAACATCGACCGCAAGCTCTTTTCCAAGATCCGCTCCGACGCGCACTACCGTCCCTCCAAGCCCACAGCCCTTGCCTTTGCCATAGCTCTGGAGCTTGATCTGGAACAGACCGCCGATCTGCTGCGCCGCGCAGGGTATGCACTCTCGCCCAGCAGCAAGTTCGACGTCATCGTGGAGTATTTCATCCGCCGCGGCGAATACGACATCATGCGCATCAACGAAGCGCTGTTCGCCTTTGACCAGCCGCTGCTTGCCGGATGATTTGTCGCTTCACAGGCGACCATTTTCCTTCTTTATCCGTATATAATGTGGCTGCAAGTCGAAAAGACCGACAGCCACATTATTTTTTGGGAGGAACCGAAGAATGAACAACATCACCGAACTCGTATTCATCCTTGACCGCAGCGGCTCCATGCACGGCCTGGAGGCGGACACCATCGGCGGCTTCAACTCCATGATCGACAAGCAGCGCCGTCAGGAGGGCACCGTGCTGGTCAGCACCGTGCTTTTCAGCGACAGCAGCTCCGTGCTCCACGACCGCGTGCCGCTGGATAAGATCCGTCCCCTGACCGATGAGGATTATTTCACCGGCGGCTGCACCGCTCTGCTGGACGCCGTGGGCGGCGCCATCAGGCATATTTCCACCGTGCACAGATACGCCCGACCCGAGGACGTGCCTGCCCACACCATGTTCATCATCACCACCGACGGCATGGAGAACGCCAGCCGCGCCTATAACCAGTCTCAGGTGAAGGAGCTTATCGAGAGCAGGAAGAAGGACGGCTGGGAGTTCCTTTTCCTCGGCGCGAACATCGATGCCGTCGCCACCGCCGGCAGCTTCGGTATCCCTGCCGAGCGCGCGGTGCGCTACTGCGCCGACCGTGTGGGCACTCAGGTCAACTTCTGCGCCATGAGCAAAGCCATCAGCAGCGTGCGCTGCGGCTCGTCGGTGGACGACGACTGGGCAGAGGAAGCCCGTGCCTATTACGAGTCCACCTGCGCGGACAGCTGAGCCGCGCGAAAATCTGCGGCATAACAGCAGCCGCCCCGTTCCATCGGACGATGGTTCGGGGCGGCTGTGCGTCTGTTGTGCGACGGCAGCGCTCGTCAGCTGCCGCAGCAGCCGATCGGATCGCCTTGCTTTCAGCCTGCGCAATAGATCATGACGGGATATCCTGTCTGGAATCAGCGCTCCTCCAGCAGACTTCGGATATACTCTCCCACCTGCGATTCCTCTATGCCCAGCACAAAGGTCAGCTCGTTGTTTATCAGCCTTTCCGCCTGACGCAGCACGTTTTCGTCGCTGCCGGCGAGCTTGCGTCCCGACGCTGCCAGCCGGTTCCTGCGCAGGTACAGGCTGCTTATCATCCCCAGCAGCTCACGGCGATCACAGCGCCTGAGGATATCTCTCTGCTGCTCTGTGCGTTCCTTGCGATCCTCGATCCACGGCAGCGGATCATCTGCCGACGCTCTGATGATGTCTCTGATCTCCTCCACATTCAGCACGGGAACCATCGCCGCGGTCATTTTTTCGTTGTTCACCGGCACATAGATCACCGAGCTGTCGCTCCCTTCCGCACGGAACACATAGTAATCCCCACTCAGCCCCGTACCCGGCAGCGACATCGGACGGATATCCTCAATGAGACACACACCTGAGCTTCCGCAGCGTACGTATGTGCCCTTTTCATACTTTGCGCTCATATCATTTCCTCCGCTTTCATGCGTTTGCATTATAATGCACAGCAAGCGGAACAGTCTGCACTGCTCCACTCGTTCTCTTGAATTATATCATTTTCCTGTGCGGGTTTTCAAAGGCACTTTTTCACAAACCGCATCGGACTTTCCTGTCTCCATGATGCGCAAATCTGTACAACACACGAAAGGAAAACGCGGACGTGAAGCTCGCAGTGAACTTCACGTCCGCGTATCAGTTAATCATTTGCTTTCAGCACAAGGCGGCAATCAGTCGCCGATGTACTTGCAGTTGCCCAGAGCATCGTATGCAACCTTGCTGGAGACTGCAGCCTCGCCGCCGAAGACGTACAGGGTGGCGATGGGACGTGCAGACAGATACTTGGCCAGCTCGGGAGTTACGTTGCCGTTGACCAGCAGGACGGGGATGTTCTTCTTGGCTGCGAAGGCGCCGCCGGTGAGAGCATCGGGGAACTTCTTGCCGGTTGCCAGAGCGGTGGCATCGCCGGTGAACAGAGCATCCTTGGCGGTGCAGATGTTCACGGAAGTGACGTAACGATCCTTGCCGTAGATTCTGTCAACATTCTTGAACAGAGCCTTGATGGCAGCCTCGCCGTCGCTGTTGACAGCGGCTTCACCACCGATGATGGTGGCGTCAGTGCCGATGGTCTTGGCGTACTCGGCGACATCAACATCCATCTTTCCGCTGGGAGCGATGTAGAGGATGGGGTTGTGCTCGATGGCAGCCACGGGGCTGACAGACAGAGCATCGGGGAACTCATCGGAGCGGACGAAGTAGACAGCGTCTGCCTTCTCGCCGTAGATCTCCTCAAGCTCGTAAGCGATCTTGGCGGAGGTACCGAAACGATCCTTGCCGCCGACGCGCTCGACGTTGTAGAGAGCATCCAGCTCTTTTTCGATGTTTTCGTTGACAGCCGCGGTCTGACCGAGGATGTAGACCTTCTCGGGATCCAGACGGGCGATCTCGTCCTTGACGACCTTCTCCAGAGACTCGCCGTTAACGGTGAGGAGGATGGGGGCGTCAACAGCCTTTGCCAGAGGCACGCCTGCCATGGCATCGGGGAACAGGTTGGCGGTGGCGATGATGACTACGTCAGCGTGCTCCCAGCCTTCCTTGCTGATCTCGATAGCGGTTTCGATTCTGGTCTTGCCGCCCAGACGCACGAGCTCAACTTCCTCGTCGGGCTCAGCGGGCTTGGAGGGCTTGGTGGGACGCTCGTCGCCGTGGCCGGGGTTGCGGAGGTTCTTGTCATAGGAGGCTACGATGTCCTTGTCGGAGGTGACGGGTGCGAAGTCATACTTCTTCTTGCCGTCGTTCCACTGCTCGAAATCGTAGCGGTAGCTGTCGTCCTTGACAGTCTTGGGTGCATCCTTGGGTGCAACAGCCTTGTCGCCGTGCTTGACGATCTGGGTCTCGGTCTCCTCGGAGATGTTGCCCTTGCCGTCGTCGGTCTTGTAGGTGAAGTCAACCTTGTAGTCGGGACGCTTGATGATGATCTTGCACTCATCCTCAGCGACTTCCTCGCCGGTTTCCTTGTCGTTCCAGGTGATGGTGGCGGTGAACTCGCCGTCCTCGCCGTACATATCCTCGGTATAGATCTCGTCGATGCTTATCTCGAGTTCGTCCTCGAGGGGATACTCATAGGAGGGATTGCCGGGGATGTCTTTGATTTCCTTGATGACGTTGCCGTCCTTGTCGGTGATCACAACGGTACCGATGATCTCGCGATCGCTGTGGTCGACCTTGGCGGTGATGTCCAGAACGATGGTGTCATCCTCCTGACGCTCGCCTTCCTCGTACAGCTCGCCGTCGCCGTCCTTATCGAAGGGATTGCCGTCCTTATCCTCGTAGTTGCCGGGATAATAATAGGTGGTGGTTTCGGTGACTTCCTTGCCGTCGGCATCGGTGGAGGTGACAACCTCGTAGCGGCTGTCCTCGGGGATGGTGTCGGTGCCGGAAACGGTAGGAGTGATGTCAGCGTCAACATTGGGCTCGGTGTAAGGCTGATCGAATCTGACGATTACTTCCTTACCCTCGTTGCCTGCACGGTCAACAGGAATGATGTGCAGTTCGTAATCGGTCTCGGTCTTGAGATCGTCGGGAGTGGTGTAGGAAGGATCGGTAACAAGACCCTTGTCCTCGATCACGTTGCCGCTGCCGTCCTTGAGGACTACCTCGTAGCCCTTGAGACCGGACTCGGCAATTGCATTGATAACATCGGTGGTGCTGACGACCTTGTTATCCAGAGTGGCATCAACCTTGTATTCATAGGGAGTGCCGATATCGGTGCCGCTCCAGCTGAAGGAAGCGCCGAAGCACAGCTCGCCATCCTTGGCAGCGGGACCGGAAACGGTCATGTTGCTCTTGATGTCTTCGGCGACAACGTCAACATCGGTGGAATCGGTGGTGAGGCCGTTCACAACAGGAGGGGCTTCGTCAGCGAAGTCAATGTCAACGGCATAGGATCTGAGATCCTTATCCATCAGATAGAAAAGGGTGTTGGCAAAGACCTTGCGCTCGTCGTCGGAAGCACCGCCACGGTCGGTGGAGGAGTGACCGGTCTGGATCATTGCCACGTTGCCGTTGGTGATCAGATAGAAATTGGACTTGGGATTGGTAACGCTTGTGCCCTTGGGAAGATAGGTGCTCTTGACGGTGGTGCCGTACACGCCGTCCTTGTTATGATCGTCGTTACCGGTACCGTCTGCCAGCTCCATCCATACGGTAGCGGGAGTGATGGCTTTACCGTCCACGGTGATTGCTTCGCCGGTGACCTGGTAGAGAGCGTGGGTCTTGGGGATGCTCAGATTGCCGGTGATCTCCCAGGGATAGCTGGTGAGAGTACCCTGCTTGACCACCTTTGCATTGGTGGTCTTTTCGGAAAGATAGCCGGGAGCAGTGCTGCCCAGTTTGCTGGTATCGAGAAGAACAATACCCAGCTTGGATGCAAAGGAGTTGAAGTTGGGATGAAGAGCAGAACCATGGGTGGTGAGAGTGTCGTGACCGAACAGAACACCGCCGCCGGAAGCGAGATAATTCTCAACCGCTGTCTTTGCGCTGGCGGAAAGGTCGCCCTTGTCGCCCGAGCCGCCGTTGGTATCGGTGGTACCGAACAGCACAACGTCATAGGGCTTGCCGGCACTCTGACCGTTCTTGACGGTGAGCGCGGGGTTGGCGTTGAAGTCAGCCAGGGAAACCTCCTCAATGTTGAACAGGTTCTTGCCTGCAGGGCCCTGACCGGCGATGTCGGTGGTGAGCCACTTGTTCATGATGCCCTGACCACCGGTGGGGTAAACGACAAGTACGTTGACCTTGTCGCCGGAGAACATGGAGATCTGAGTCCATGTACCCTCGTCGATATTGCCTTCCTCGGCATCCTCCAGGGTCTTGAATTCGCCCTGGTTTCTCCACAGCTTGTAGCCGAGGTCACGACCGTTCTGAGTGTCGTCGGTGAAGAAATCGTCCCAGTCGAGGGGGAGCGATCCGATCAGAACGCCGTTGTCGTCGTACAGTTTGGTTCCGGAAGGAATCTCGCCTGCTGCCTCAGAAGAAACATCAGCGTCATCTTCTCCGTTGCTGTCCACAACCAGTCCGAAAGATTCTTTTGCTCCGGCTGCTTCCGCAAAGACCGACATCGGCATGGCCGTGACGATCATAAGCAGTGCCAGAAGCAGCGCCAGTGCTTTTGAAGCCTTTCTCATATACTATAACCTCCATCTTGCCGCATTCTCGCGGCGAATTTGTTCCCATTCATTCGGGAGCCTATACATTACAACTTTGTAATTATATCTGTTCCACGCGTGCCCTGTCAATCGACGAAAGGCACATATACCGTTCCTCAGCGGTCAAAAATTTGCACATGGAAAAACCGAATTAAATAATGCACCGATGGCACATCTGACCGCTTGTTCGCTTGAATATTTTGGTGCAATTTGCAGTGGCTAACTGAGTGTATGACCGTCCTTGTCTCCGCTTTCGCCTGCTGTGTCGTCATCGTCCTTCTTTCTGCGGACGATAATGAGGATGAGCATCAGCACAGCAATGCCGCTCGCGGCTCCCAGAAGGATCCAGCACCAGGTCATATCCGTGTCGGGAGTGATGTCGCCGGTGGGGACCATGCCTGCCGGAGTGAACTCCACGCGGATGGTGGTGTCGCGGCTGACGTCCCTGACGGTGTAGCTGAAGCCCTTGGTGGAGACCAGCTTGCCGTTAACGTACACAGCCTTGACAACATAGCCGCTGTCGGGAGTGAAGTGGAAGGTCTGACTGCCGCCCTTGGGTACGGTCTGCTTGCCGGCAGGGCTGATGGAGCCGTGACTTCCGCTGACGGCGTTGATGGTATAGAACACACCGTTATCGCCGGATGTACCCGGCTTGAAGGTGGCGTGGATGGTATGGTTGTCCACTACGTTTATGAAGTGGTAGGTGTTGTTCTTCACGGTCACAACCTTGCCGTCCACGGTGACCTGATCGATAACATAGCCCTCGTCGGGGATGATGTAGCAGTAGAGGTCTCCGCCGTAGCCGACGCTGTTTTCGCCGGCAGGGCTGATGGTACCGCCCTCACCGGCGGAGGTGGTGATGGTGCGCGCCACCTGTACCGGCTCGTCCTTGACCTTCTCGAAGTTCACGGTGACCCACAGACATCTGGTCACAGAAGGGAATGTGAGGTAGTTGCCCACGACCTCGTATTCGCCGATGCCTTCCACGACCACGTTCCTGACGGCATAGCCGCTGGCGGGCAGCAGGTTGATGACCACGCTGTCACCGTGTCTGACGGGATAGAGATATCGGGGAGAGGCAGAGCCCTTTCCGCTGCCAACGGTAACGCTGACCAGGTGGCTCTGACGGGAATGTTCGGATTCCTTGAAGGTCACTTCCAGAGTGTGATCGCCGCTGATATCCTCAAGGGTATAGCTGTTGGCGTCGGTCTTCACCTCGACGCCGTCCAGCAGGACCTTATCGACAACGTAACCGTCATCGGGAAGGAAAACCACCTTGAGATCGTCGCCCTCGCGGACATTGTACTGTCCGTTGGGGGAGGCGGTGCCGCCCTCGCCGGTGATGATGTCCACGACGCACGCCTCGTCGGAGGGTGCTTCCACCATGAACTGGGAAAGCCGGTCGACAAAGATGGTCAGAACGCCGTCCTGAACAACGGCGCTGTGCTCAACAACCTTGCCGTCCAGCATCTGGAACACACGAAGGGTCTGTCCCTCGTATTCATCGCCCACGAGGAACTCCACCTTCTGCTCGCCCTCAAAGAAGCCGTCGTCCATCTCCTTGTTCTGCAGAGCGAGATCCACAGCATTCAGGGGCAGACAGCCGGGAGCGAGGTTGCGGTACATATCGTCGTAGGCAGAGTTGCCTTCGCTGATGGGCTCGGCGTACAGGGTGGTGGACGCGTACATCATCGCGGAAACCGCCACCTTGTCACCCTCGTCCAGGATACGGCGGTAAGCAAAGCCGTCACGGACCTCCACCTCGATCTCGGTGGACGCGGTCTGACCCAGACGATCCTCCACCGTCACGCGGTAGATATAGGGCAGAGCTTCTCCGCCGCTGCGGTTGGGAGCGGCATCGGTGATCTGGTATTTCGGGGAATCTGTGGCTCCGTCGGGAGTTTTCCATGTGATGCCGCCGTCCTCACTGACCTCCCATGTGTATTTGAAGGGGTCAACACCGGAGACGACCACCTGCAGCTCCAGATCGTCACCCTCATCGATGCGGCAGTCATCGGTCTGACCGATGATCTCCAGCTGACCGGTGACCAGAATATCCACGCTGGTGGAAGCCTCCGCCTTGTCGTCGGCGTTAATGACGCTGTCCTCCGCCGCTCCCACTTCGGGCTCGGGCAATACCGCCGAAGCCATAGCGGAAACGGGCGTACTTATGACCAAAGCCACGCACATCAACAGGACGATGAGCCTCCTGATATATCCATTCATGACCTTGTGTCTCCTTTCACTGCAGCCTGAGCTGCGAAGAATGTGGCATCACGATCAGTTTTCCACCAGTATCGTGATCCTGGCGGCAGCGTAACCCATTGCCGCGTTGGTTTCGGGGTCGATGGCGGTGAATGTCGCGGTCGCCGCGTGAGTACCCTTGGGCAGCGGCACATCAAGGGGAGCGTTTTCGATGTGATGGTTTGGCTCAATGATGCCGCTCTGGTATATCACTTCTCCGGTTGAGTCCAGAGTAATCTTCACTTTCATATTGTAATGGTTTGCCGGGATGTTCTCGATCTTCAGGCTGCCGGCGGCGGTACCGTTATTGAACACCGGCGTGGCATTGATGGAAATGTTGAACATCCCCTCCTCAACAATGCGGTTGAGCTCAGCCTGAATCTCCTCGGGGGTCTTGCCCTCCAACTGTCCGATGGACGCGTTGGGATCGATATCATAATCGGTCATGATGTGCCGGTCGCCTCCCGGGCAGGAGCGCAGCAGCAGGATTATCAGAACGACGATGATCACCAGCATGCACGCCAGCACGGCGTACAGCGTCCGGTCAGTCTTTCTGCCGGCAGGCTTGCTGCCGGGATTGTTGTTGTTCTGCATCGGATCCTCTCCACAAAAGGGATTTTTTGGCGGCAGTCCGCGCGCGCACGGCACGCGGACTGCCGATGGATATTACCTGAGTGATATTATCGCGTCAGCTGTGATTACTCAGCAGCGGCGAAGGTGTAGGTGATGACGAAAGCGTCGAGCTGATCGTCGGTGGTGTTGAGCATGGAGGAGTTGGCAGCGATGTCGATGAGCAGCTGGCTGGCACCGGCAGAGGTAGCGGCATCAAGAGACCAGTCGGCAGGATAATCCTTTTTCAGATTCCATGCGGTACCGGCAGCGGGGGAGAGGGTCATGTCGATCTGATTGTTGCCGTCGGGAATACCGGCAACAGCAGCCTCGACCAGATCCCACTTGTTGTTGGTGGCACCGTTGACAACGTCAGCAGCGGTAACGTCAACAGCGATGGCGGAGTTGTTCTGGATGTAGTAGGTGCCGTCTTCGGGAACGAGGCAGGCGCCGCCCTTGACATCGGCGACGACGGCGTAGCGCAGGGGAACGGTAACGCTGATGTTGGTGGAGTTGACCAGAATGTCAACGTTGGTGTCGGCGGAGCCGGCGGCATCCAGAACGGTGGTTCCGCTGGCGACGACGGCGTCGTCCTGATCGTAGCTCTCAGCCTCAGCGAAAGCCATCATGCCTACGGACAGGCACATTACCAGAGCCATAACGAGTGCGATTGCTTTTTTCATGATTGTTTCTCCTTTATATTTATTGATTTAGGTAACTGATTTGGATGATGTGTGTTTCTCCCGCCCTGCGGGGTGCAATATCGTTGGTTCCCCTCCGCGCCTCCTTTTTTGACTGATTTGTTGCGCTTATCACTCCACGATGATTTTGATCTTCACCGCGACCCGTCCCTGTTCGCCGAGGGTGTCGGCGTCGTAGGCGGAGAACAGTGCCGTTGCGGCATATTCACCGGGCTGGAGCTCTTTCTGCAGTGTGATATATTCGATATACTGACCGGGGCGTATGCCCTTAGATTCGTATATCGTATCCTGAGTGTCGTCCAGCGTTATCTTAACGCTCATGTGGTAGTGGTTTGCCGGAACATTCTCGATGCGAGCCTGTCCCTGCGCCTGAGGATTCTCAAACACGATCACCGGCGCGATGGAAATGTTGAACATTCCCTCCTCGACGATCTGGTTGAGCATCGCCTGGATCTCCTCGGGTGTCTTGCCGGGGAGGGTGCCTTCGATGGCGCTGGTGTCGAACCAGTCCTCCTGCCGTTGGGCGGTGCCGCCGCAGTTCTGCATCAGCAGGATCACGATGATCACCACAAGCAGTCCGATGATGATCAGCGGCGTGTAATTGCTCTTGCCGTCCTTGCCGCCCATCACCTTGCGCAGTGAGCCGGCAAAGCCCTGACCGCCTGCCTGCCTGTCTCCCTCGAGATCATCCCAGAAGCCGGCATCGAACTGTACAGTCGGTTCGGGAATATCAGTGCTGTCTGTTTTTTCAGCCGGTGAATCTTCCGGTTCGGCTGCCTGCGGACTGACCGGTTCGGCTGCCGTCGGCTGTGTTTCAGCCTCCGTGCCGCTCCTGCTGTCATCTTCCGTTACCAGATCCTTGTCGAAATCGTCGAGATCGTCGAAATCGTCAAGATCCTCGAAATCATCAAACTTCCCGTTTTCCGGGTCGTCCGCGATCGTATCGTCGAAGGAATCAAACGAGTTCGGGAAGGCATCAGCAAGCTGACTTTCCTCGGATTCGATATCGTCCAGCAGAGCTTCTATGGACAGAATATCGTTTTCGCTCTTGTTCGGGGAGGGCCTTGCTCCCCCGGAAGACTTACTGTTTGATCGGCCCATGGCGCGACCTCCTAAGCTCTATTCTTTGACTGCAATGGTGTAGGTAATGTTGGCTATCGTGGCGCTCCGGGCGGATCTGATATATGATCCCGTACCCAGCTTCATTGTCCAGTCAAGGCTGAGTCTGCCCGGTTCATCTCCGGCGCCTGCAGGGATGGGAATCCTGATTCCCGACCACTGATATCCCTGTGTCTTTCCGAAGTCACGGGAGTCGGCACCGCCGAGGGTGACCGCCATGGTGATGTTTTCGTGGCTGCCGAACAGCTCGTTGGCATCGTGGCCTCCGTCAACCAGCCATGTCCATTCCACGTCGGTGAGCACCAGAGGAACAGTACCCTTGTTGGAGATGTAGTATTCGGAGCCGTCGGGCAGAGTGAACTCGCCGCGGGCATCCACAACGCCTGTGATCTTGATGGGAACGGCGGCGGAAATGTTGCAGCCGCTGTGGGCGTTGAGCGTGACATTGATGTATCTGACACTGCCGCCGACGTTCAGCTGGAAGCTGAATGTCGCGATGGTGCCGTCCAGGGTGATGGCATTGCCGTTGTGAACGGTGAAGACGAGCTTTCCGGAGCCGCCTGCGGTCATGGAGACCGACTGGATATCCTGAACGGTGCCGTCCAGCTCAGCGGAAACGCCGAAATACTTGTTGGAATCGGCGTAGCCGTAGCTGCGGCGGTTAGCCTCAACCACCTGATAGTCGCCGATGACGATGCTTCCGGAGGTGATGGCAAAATTGGAAATGGAGACGTTCTTGCCTGTGACGTTGCCCATGCCGCCGTACAGAGCGGCGAGGTCAACGGTGAAGCTGCGGGATTCGCCTGCGTCCGGGGTCACATCCTCGGCGTGAGCGGTGAACTGCTTTTCGTAGCTGCCGATGACGATGTTCTGGCCGCTGACCACGAGAGGAAGATCCACGTTCTGCAGCACAAACCTGCTTGCATCGGGGGTATATCCGGATGCATAGGTGGCTATCACTCTGCCGGGAGCGCAGCTGGCGCTGTCAGCAGGATTGACGGTAACGGGGATCACACCGGTAAGGTTGGTTTTGATGGTCAGCTTGCTGGTGCTCTTGGACAGATAGAAATCCTCGTTGCCGGGATTGATGATGTTGGGGGTATTGATGTTGACCGTGGCATCCTGCACATAGACGGCTTTACCCATGGTGGAGGATGAGCCGTTGTTGGCAAAGGTGATGGTGCCGTTGAGGTTCAGGGTGCCGCCGGCGGCACGGATGGCGCCGCCCTGAGGCGAATGAGGAGCGTTGCGGAGAACCACATTGCCCTGAACATCCAGCACAGCGCTGCCCTGAACCAGCAGGGTGGCGTCGGTCACCGACTTGATGCCGGTCATCTGATACTGGGTGTTGTTGTAAACCAGGATACCGGGCTGGCTGCCGCCGTCAACGATAGTATCCTGAATACGAAGGCTGCCGCTCTCGGTGGCGATGAACAGTGAGGAGTTACTGTTTGTGGGGTTAACGTTGGCAGTCGCGTTCAGTGCCGCCGGACGCTCCCAGCGCCTGAACAACACGGTCTTGCCGGAGTTCATGGTCTCGTATGTGGTGCCCCTCACCTTGTAGGATGAACCGGAAACGAGGACTCCGGGGTTGGAGGCAGTCGCCTTGGTGTTTACCGAGAAGCCGTGCGACATATACATCGTTCCGCCGGTGGTTCTTATCACATTATAAGCAGTGTTGATAAACAGTCTCCAGCTGTTGGGCTCCTTGGCACTCTTGGTGCCGGAGTCCGAGCCGTAGAAGCTTCTGCCGCCGCTGGTGATCTGAATATAGTTGCCGCTCGTGACCAGTCTGCTGCCCGAGCTTCTGGTGACAAAGAGTGCCAGATCGGAAGCGGTGGCCGCACGGTTGAACTGAACAACGTTCTGGGTCGCGGAGTTGCTGTCGATCACTATGGGGCACTGGGGAGCGAAGGTATCCACCACATTGATAATGTTTGCGTGGGAGCTGTTCACATTAACATATACGTTATCCTCGATGCGGGGCGAGCCGGAGAAGATAACGGTGGCTGAAGTCTCGCTGTAGGTGCTGATGCCGTTTGCCTGGGGGTAGGTGCTGCTGGTGTTGCCGGTAACGGTACCGCCTGCGATGGCGGTGGTTCCGCCGTAGGCAAACAGCGCGCCGCCGAACATGGCTCCGCAGGTGTTGCCTGTCATGGTGCCGCCGTTCATGGTGAACGTGCCTTCCTGCCAGACCGCGCCGCCGCTGTGCTCGGAGGTGTTGCCGGAAATGGTACCGCCGTTTATGACGGTGGTGCCGACATTGTAGACACCGGCACCGTTGACAGCCTTATTGTTGGCAATAAGGCCGCCGTTCATGGTAAAGGTCGAGCCGTAACGGATCAGAACGCCGATGTTCTCGCCGTTGACGACGGACACGCCGTCGTATATGGTCAGGCTGCCGCCGGTGCTGACATCGATGCTTGCGCCCAAGGTGGGAAGGTTCTTTCCGTCAACGGCAACGCTGCCGGAAAGGGTGAGGTTTCCGCCGGAGGCAACGACAATGATGTTTCCGTCGTTGCCGCTGAATCTTTCAAGAGCGATGGAGCGTCCGGCTCCGGGATTGACGGTCTCGGTGCCGCTGACGCTGTAGGCAGCAGCCATGTGGAAGGTGATGCTGCCGGTGGTGTCGGCAAGGATCGAGGAGATGGTGGTGTATGCCGCACCGTCCTTTGCCAGCTGATTCTGCATGGCGCTATCGGAATAGAAACCCGTTCCGTCATAGTAGATGTCGGAAATGTCGGTGCTCAGCGCCACGAACACGGAGAAGCTGTCGGTGCTGAAAACTGCCGCGGAATCGTTCTCCTCGGCATCCACGCGCTCAATGCCGTCCTGTGCCACGTGGAACACGGCAAGATCGCCGTCACTGACGCTGAAGGCATCGGAAACGCTGACGCGCACGCCGGTGCCGAAATCAACGGGCTGGTATTCTCTGTTTTCATAGACGATGGTGATGTCGTAGGCAAAGCTGACAACGGGAGAGCCGATGAAGCCGATGGTGTCGATGATGTCCGCCAGCTGATCGCCGGGGACCTCGCTCACTCTGAGCACGGCGCCCGGAGGCAGCATACCGGAGACCGACACGGTGCGTCCGTCCTGTGCAATCGTTTGCAGCGTAAGCTCCTCAGGCTCGGGCAGCATCATGCATCCGGAAGGATCCAGAGAGCAGGCAGGGCACTTGATGTTTACAAGATAATGACCTGCTTCGGTGTCGGCGTAGCAGTGGGAAGTGCAGTTGCACAGAGGAAGCACCTGACAGTCGGAGCCGGAAACCTCCGGACGATGCGCGGGCTTGCCGGGCTTTCCGCCGTGAGCGTCGCTGCCGCTGACAGCGTCGGAACCGGAAACGGCATCGCTGCCGCCGGTCACGTCGGAATCGGAAGTCACGTCGCTGCCGGTGACCACATCGGAGCCGGAAGCGGCATCGCTGTTGGTAACAACATCACTGCCGGTGACCGCGTCGCTGCCGGAAACAGCCGCATCGGAGGGGGAGACAGGCTCCATGCCCTCGACGGCGATGGTGATGCAGGGCAGGTCGCACCAGGGGGACTCGGTGCTTTCGTCGATGTCCTCAGTCTCGGGATCATCCTTGGGCTGGTAACGGTACTTGCTCTCGTCCAGATCCAGACGGAAGCAGTCGGCACCCTCGTTCTGCCAGCTGGCATCCATAACGGCGGGGCAGTCCTCGCACTCAACGGTGACGGACAGCTTGCGGGGAAGCTTATCCCTTACGCGGTTGATGGGCTCGGCCTTCTTCAGGACAACGGTGTCCAGAGGCTGACCGGGGGTGAATCCGCCGAAGCCGGTGATGACGCAGACGTGCTTGTCCTTTTCCTCCGCAGGGGTCTCCTGCGGCAGATCGGCGGTATCCTCGCTCTCCTCAGCCGTATCCTCAGTGTTCTGAGCATCCTCCCGAGGGGCAGGCTCCTGTGAAGCCGGCTGCTGAGCCTCCTGAGCGGCTGCCGCGGCGTCCGAACCGGAAACGCCCTCGGCATTTGCCAGATATCCGCCGCTCACGGGCAGTGAAGCGGTAATCATCAGCAGCACCATCAGCAGGGCAATGATACGCCTGCCTGCGCCTGCTCTGCGGATATTCTCCGATTTATTGCAGAATTTCATTAACGACATCTCCATTCATCAACCGGTATGACCGGGTAATGCCCACGCGCGGGGGCGTGTCCGTTCCCTATGATCAGGCACTCACTGCGCACAGGGCGCAATCAGCCAGTGATGACAGTAATCTAATATATATTTTACCTGTGCCCAAACCGTTTGTCAATCGAATTGTGTCGCAAAACCCACCTGTTTTCCCGCAGTTTTTTAACGCAGATAAATAATCGACAAATCCGACAGCGCTCGCATTTTTACCGTATGGCGATCGTTCCGCACAGTGCCTTTTTCCACATTTTGGTGCGGTGCCTTCCCTGCGCACCAGTTATTGGGTCAGATTGATAGATTTTTGTTCGTTTTGTGAGCGCAAAAAACGACCGGCTGAGTATTCAGCCGGTCGGTGCGAATCGCTGTTATTGCTTTTCGAAATTGGCGGTGATGACCGTATCGGCGGTCAGCTGAAGGGTGATCTCGGGGGCGGTGTCGGTAACGTCGCCGCTCCAGCCGGTGAACACATAGCCCTCCGCCGCCTGCGCGGTGAGCACCACGGGATAGTCGGCGAAGTAAGTCATGTTGTACCAGCCGTTCTCAAAATCAGGCTGGGCGGTGTTGACCTTTACCGTGCCGCCCGACTTGTCCGAGACGTCCACGTTGATGTCAAAGGTTTCGCCCAGTCCGAGGGTCTCACCCAGCATCTTCGGCACATACCAGTAGCGCTTGCCGATGAAATCCCTGACAAAGCCGCACTCGGTATCGAAACGGGTATCAAGATCGCTCCACATGATGACCCAGTCGGGGCCGTTTCGGGCGTACTGCTCGGGGGCATAGGGACGGTATTCTCTGCCCAGCATGAACACCGCGTCGCCTGCGCTCAGGCGCTCGTAGTTCACGTTGCGCAGGTCCATCATGGTGGTGACAAACTGCCGGCGGAAGGTTTCGTTCTGAAGCAGCTTGCCCAGCAGCACGCTCCAGTCGGAGTTACCGCTCAGCGCCCTTTTCAGAGTGTTGAAATCATATCCGCCGCCATCCTGATAAAGGCCGGTGGAGTATTCGGTGTCGTAGAGCATGAAGCGCCATCTGCCGTCGGCGTATTCGTTGGCAGGGTCGGTGGCACGGGCGCGCCAGATGCGCCAGTTGTTGCCCTGGAACAGTCCGTCCTCGTTGTTAATATAGATATGCACCGCGGCGTGGTCGATGAAGCTTTCCATATCCATCAGACCGCACAGCCACTGATAATCCTCATCGGAGGCAAATTCTCTCTGACGGATCTCCTCCATCATTTTTTCGTAGATGGCGAAATCCTCCTCGGTGCCTTCCTCCAGTTCGCCTTTCTTGACGAGGATGACGTTGTCGTTGTCCACGCCGAAGTTGTACTGGATGTAGTTGTCGGAGTAATCCTCGGTGATGGTGTACAGTCCCCAGTATTCACCGTTGATGAACACGATGGCAGGCTCGGTGCCCTGAGTGGCAAAGTCACGATCCTCCACGCGGCTCTGGATGAACTGGTCGCGGACGTGGGAATAGCCGTTGTCGTTGCCTGCGTTGCGCAGCACGAAGCTCTTGTATCGGGTCAGGGGCTCGCCGGAGCCGTCGGCGGTCAGCCCGTCGATGAGCTCGTAATCGAAATGCTTGCTGCCGTACTCCTCACGGGCAACAAGGCGGAAGCTTTTCTGATAGTGACGACGGGAGGCGGTGCCCATGATACGGATGCCCATATCCTGCTCGATGCCCAGCGCGCCTTCCTCGTCGATGACCTGCACCAGCACGTCCCGTTCCCAGTCTCTGCCGGTCTGGGAGAAGTTGCCCTCCACCTCCCACACCTCGGCGTACTTGGCGTAGAGATCGTTTGCCATCCAGTCGTCGTGAGCCTTGCCGAAGATATAGATGCCCTTTTCGTAGTCAAAGAGGTCGGCGGCGTCCATCACGAGAGAGATGATCTTGATGTCCTTGTAGTTCAGCCCCACGAGATAGGTGGCGGTGACCACCGGGCTGCTTTCGCCCTTGCTGTTGAAGGCAGCGGCGCGGATGACCGTGCCCTTGGTGACGGTGGGCGGTGTGTGGGTGGATTCCACGGTGAACTCAGCCGCAGGGACAGCCGCCAGCACGTTGGGCCGGTCCGAGCGATCCTCTATGAGCAGCCCCTCCCCAGGGAATTCAGGCGATTCGGCGGTGGGGTCGCTGCCGTCCAGAGTGTAGCGGACGGTGGCTCTTTCATCGGCGGTGACGGTCAGGGTGAAGCTGTCGTCGTATTTTCCCGTCTGGTGGCTGAGCACGGGGGCGGCAGGCACTCCCTCGGGAGCACAGGCGCACAGCGTCAGTATCACCATCACGGCGACGGCGGCGAGGGTCAGTATGCGTCGTTTCATAATACGACCTCCGTTATCCCGAATATTACTGAGGGATCATTCTTCGATGGTCTTGATTTTCTTATTATATAGGTTGCGCATAAATACGGACAGAACAAGGATGCACACCACCTCGGCGATGAGGAAGGACCACCAGATGGCGGAAAGCCCCCACAGCGACGAGAGGATATAGGCGGCAGGCAGCAGCACCACCAGCTGACGGATGATGGAAGCAATCAGGCTGAGCATACCGTTGCCCAGAGCCTGGAACACCGAGGTGAACACGATGCCCACGGCGGCGCAGATGAAGGAAAGACTGATGATGCGCAGGGCAGGCACGCCGATCTCCAGCATGGCAGGAGTGGGGTTGAACATACTCAGCAGCAGCTCGGGGAAGATCTGGAACACCACCGTACCGACGAGCATGATAATGCCGGCATAGGTCAGACCGAGCTTCATGGTTTCCATGATGCGGCTGCGCTTGCGTGCGCCGTAGTTGTAGGCAATGATGGGCACGATGCCGTTGTTCAGACCGAAAACCGGCATGAAAACAAAGCTCTGCACCTTGAAGTACACGCCGAAAACGGCGGCAGCAGTGGAGGTAAAGCCCATGAGTATGCGGTTCATGCCGAAGGTCATCAGGGAACCGATGGAACCCATGACGATGGAGGGGATGCCCACGCTGTAGATATCCCTGACAGCCTTGCCGGACAGGCGGTACTTTTTGAGGCTGATGGTCAGCTCGGGGTTCTTTTTGAGGTTGAACCAGATGGCAAGTCCGCAGGCGAGGATCTGACCCAGAACGGTAGCCAGAGCGGCACCCACGACGCCCAGATCGAAGGTGAAGATGAAGATCGGGTCAAGTATGATGTTGATGACCGCGCCGGTGATCTGAGTGATCATGCTGTACAGGGTCTTGCCGGTGGACTGGATGAGGCGCTCCATGACCATCTGGATGAACAGACCGAAGCTCATGAGTCCGACGATGCGGATATACTCGGTGCCGTAGGCGATGATCTCGGCGTTCTCCCCCTCGCCTGCCATGGCGCGGATGAGAGGACCGCCGAAAAAGCCGCAGAACAGGGCAAAGCCGATGTAGCTGAAGATGGCAAGATAGATGCCGTTGTTGGCGATGCTGTTTGCCTTTTCATACTCCTTTGCGCCCAGATATTTGGACACAAAGGCGTTGATACCTACGCCGGTACCGGTGGACACGGCGATCATCAGGTTCTGGATGGGGAAGGCGAGGGAAACCGCCGTCAGAGCGTTTTCGCTTATCATGGACACGAAGATGCTGTCCACGATATTATACAGCGCCAGCACCAGCATGGAGATCATCATGGGCACCGACATAGACAGAATAAGCTTGCCCACGGGCTGCACGCCCATTTTGTTCTCCGGAGCCTTTACATTCTCAGACATAAAATACACTTCCGATCCTTATAATTTTACATACGTTATTCATTCTACAGAACCCGACTATATTAGTCAATGTCAAAACTGTCGAGGATTTTGACCTGTTTGACGAAATATGCGTACGTCATGACGAATCGGAAGTGTTGTGATAGATATGTGATTTTTCGGTGGTGACGGCTCACATCAGACCCAGCAGATAATCTGCCATTTCAGGAGTGGTCGCCCAGGAGGTGGTAATGCGCACAACGGAGCTGTTTTCGTCGAACGCGCCCCAGTTGTCCACGACCGCCAGACCCTCCAGCTCAGCCAGCTTTTCGTTTGCGATGACAAAGAACTGCTGGTTGGTATATGAATCAATATACAGCCGGTAACCCTTTTCGAGCATGGCCGCCTTTATCCTCATCGCCAGACGGTCGGCGTGGGCGGCGATGCGTGTGTAGAGGTCATCGGTGAACAGCACGTCAAACTGGATGCCCAGCATACGTCCCTTGGCAAGCATGGCACCGTGCTGCTTCATTTCGGTGAAGAAGCGCTGACCGTCCCCGTGGGTGAACACCACCGCTTCGCCGAACAGCGCGCCCACCTTGGTGCCGCCGATGTAGAAGGCGTCGCACAGACGGGCGATGTGGGCAAGGGTGACGTCGGTGTTTTCTGCGGCGAGAGCATAGCCCAGCCGCGCGCCATCCAGATACAGCTTCATGCCGTACTTATCACACACCGCGCGCAGACCCTTCAGCTCGGCAAGGCTGTACAGCGTGCCGTACTCCGAGGGGTGGGAGATATACACCGCGCCGGGGGTGACCATGTGCTCCCATGTGGGGTCGGCGTAGAAGGCTTCCATGTATTTCTCCACGTCGGCAGGGTCGAGCTTTGCGTCCTTTCCCGGCATGGTCAGCACCTTGTGACCGGAAAACTCGATGGCACCTGCCTCGTGGACGCTGATGTGTCCCGTGTCGGCGGCAAGCACGCCCTCGTAATTCTTCAGCAGGGAATCCAGCACGGCGTAGTTGGCCTGGGTGCCGCCCACGGTGAAATACACCCGTGCGTCGGGACACTCACAGGCGGCGCGGATCTTTTCCTTTGCCGAGGCGCTGTATTCGTCGGTGCCGTAGGAGGCGGTCTGTTCGAGGTTGGTCTG
>SVPO01000016.1 GCA_015065795.1 Oscillospiraceae bacterium
TCGCACCATCGCCCATCTGCGTCCCAGAACCAACACCTTCAGCGCGGCTTTCCGCGTCCGTTCCGCCGCGGCATACGCCATCCACAGCTTCTTCAACTCCAGAGGCTTTGTCTATGCCCACACTCCCCTGATCACCGGCAGCGACTGCGAGGGTGCCGGCGAGATGTTCACCGTCACCACCATGGATCTGGACAACATCCCCAGAACCGAGGACGGCAAGGTGGATTATTCCAAGGACTTCTTCGGCAAGCATACCTCCCTGACCGTTTCCGGTCAGCTGTCCGCCGAGTGCATGGCAATGGCTTTCGGCAAGGTCTACACCTTCGGACCCACCTTCCGCGCCGAGAAATCCTACACCGCCCGTCACGCCGCCGAGTTCTGGATGATCGAGCCGGAGATCGCCTTTGCCGATCTTGCTGACGACATGGAGCTTGCCCGTGACATGATCAAGTATGTCATTGATTACGTCCTCAAAACCTGCCCCCAGGATATCGACTTCTTCAACCAGTTTGTCGATAAGGGTCTGCGCGAGCGTCTGGAGCACGTTGTCAGTTCCGAGTTTGCCCACGTCACCTACACCGAGGCAATCGAGCTGCTGGAAAAGAACAACGACAAGTTCGATTACAAAGTCAGCTGGGGCTGCGACCTGCAGACCGAGCACGAGCGCTATCTCACCGAGGTCATCTTCGGCAAGCCTGTGTTCGTCACCGACTATCCCAAGGAGATCAAGGCTTTCTATATGCGCCTGAACGACGACGGCAAGACCGTTGCCGCAGTGGACCTGCTGGTTCCCGGCATCGGTGAGATCGTCGGCGGCAGCCAGCGTGAGGAGCGTCTGGACGTTCTCCTTGCCCGCATGGAGGAATGTAACCTCGAGCAGGAGGACTACTGGTGGTACCTCGAGTTGCGCAAGTACGGCGGCAACAAGCACGCCGGCTTCGGTCTGGGCTTTGAGCGTCTGATCATGTACCTCACCGGCGTTGCCAACATCCGCGACGTCCTGCCCTTCCCCAGAACCACCGGTTCTGCCGATTTCTAATATCTGTCACGCGAAAACAAACCCACTCCAATCTATCAGGAGGCGATATATATATGACCCCTTATGTTTCCATGTCCCGTGAAGAACTGCTTCACGAAAAAAAGCTCCTTAACGCCCGTTACGAGCAGTTCAAGGATCAGAAGCTCAAGCTCAACATGGCTCGCGGAATCCCCAGCAAGGAGCAGCTGGAGCTATCCATGGATATGCTGGACGTGCTTTCCAGTGATGCTGATCTGTGCAGCGAAAACGGTACCGACTGCCGCAATTACGGCATCATCGACGGTATTCCCGAGGCAAAGAGGCTCTTTGCCGATCTCTTTGATGTCAGCAGCGACGAGATCATCGTGGGCGGCAACTCCAGTCTGACCATGATGTTCGATACCATCTCCTCCGCCATGGGTCACGGTCTGCTGGGCGGCACTCCCTGGGCACAGCAGGGCAGAGTCAAGTTCCTTTGCCCCAGCCCCGGCTATGACCGCCACTTCGCCATCACCGAATACTTCGACATCGACATGATCCCCGTGGAGATGAAGGAAGACGGCCCCGACATGGACGTTGTGGAGCAGTATGTCCAGAACGATCCGCTGGTCAAGGGTATGTGGTGCGTTCCCAAGTATTCCAACCCCACCGGCGTCACCGTCTCCGACGAGAATGTCCGCCGCCTTGCCAACCTCAAGCCTGCAGCACCCGACTTCCGTATCTTCTGGGACAACGCCTACTTCATCCACCACCTGTTCGGCGATGACAAGCCCCTGCTCAACCTTCTGTCCGAGTGCAAGAAGGCAGGAAACCCCAACATGGTCTATATGTATTTCTCCACCTCCAAGATCACCTTCCCCGGCTCCGGTCTTGCCGGTATGGCAACCTCCGTGGAGAACGTCAACGCCATCAAGGCTCGCATGAGCGTGCAGACCATCGGCTACGACAAGCTCAACCAGCTGCGTCATATGCGCTTTATCCGCGACCTCAACGGTCTCAAGGAGCAGATGAACAAGCACGCGGAGATCCTGCGTCCCAAGTTCCAGGCTGTTGACGACACCCTCACCGCCGAGTTCGGCGAGAGCGGCGCTGCCCAGTGGAGCAAGCCCGAGGGCGGATACTTCGTCAGCCTCAACGTCATGGAGGGCTGCGCGCGCCGTACCGTTGAGCTGTGTACCGGCGCAGGCGTTACCCTGACCCCTGCCGGTGCAACCTATCCGTACCACCGCGATCCCTATGACCGCAACATCCGCATCGCTCCCTCCTCTCCCACCGTGGATGAGCTGAAGAAGGCCATGCAGATCGTTGCCACCTGCGCCAAGCTCGCCGCCATCGAGGCCCTGCTGGCAAAGTAATCAACATAACAGTTAACCGCCGGATGCTGAAAACGCACCCGGCGGTTTTTGTCGTGGTTGAGGGGAAGCGCCAGCCTCCCTCACTGAGGAGGGGGACCGCGAAGCGGTGGAGGGAGTCAGAGCTGGATTTTTCGCTCAGTTACCGTCTGTCGGGCAAAAATACACGCAGATCCTACTCCTTCCTCGCCAGCTCCAGATCGACGATGTAGTTGACGGTGATGACGCCGCCGTGCCGCTCTATGGCATCATAAATGCCGCGGAAAAGCCGTTCACGATTCTCCGCCTCCAGATTCATGTGATCGGGATAGGTGCTCAGCAGTAGCATATACCCCTCCGCGGTAAAGTCACGGGGGAAGCGGTAGAGATGATACTCCGCGTCGGCAAAGCCGTATCTGAGGGCGGTCTGAGCCAGCGCCTGCGCGTCAGCTTCGCCGAATCCCTTCGCCTTTCCCGTTCGGGGCATCAGGCGGTCGTAAAGCTCCTGAATCTCCTCCGCCAGACGAGGGCGGCTGCTGTCCTGAGCGGCGTGATAGGCAAACCGCGCAAAGACACCGCCGTGCCGGAGCAGCTCGTACACTTTCGGGTAGCCGTATTCCTCGGGGATCCAGTGAAAGGCAGTGGCGGCGTATATCAGATCGAAGCTCTCAGGCGGAAAATCAGATTCCTGCAGTGTCTGCACAAGCAGCGAGAAATTATTATGGCGACCGAGCTTTTCCCGTGCCATGGCGGCGAGGGTTTCTCCCGGCTCAATGCCGATAAGGCTGCAGCCGGTGGCGAGGATGGGCGCGGAAGCCTTGCCCGTGCCGACGCCGATCTCCAGAGCGCGGCTGCGTTCGTCCATCGACCGGTATCGCAGCAGGTCGCGGTACAGCTCGTCGGGATATTCAGGGCGCGCGCGGTCGTAAGCCGCTGCGGCGTTATCGAAGGTGCGTTCAAAATCCATGATAAACCCTCCTCGCGGTCACAGCACCCAGAACTGAACCGCGTCCTCGGTATCGCCCTCGATGCCTGCACACGTTTCCAGCCACGCCGCGAGGAACACGATCTCCTCGCAGGAATCGTCCATCAGCTCGAAGCGGAATCCCGAGCAGTCGGGGAGGATGCGCAGGTCATAGCGCACAAATCCGCTGCGGTCGTAATCAAAATCGGCGGTGATGGTATAGGGGAAAGCGTCCGACGAACGGCGAGCAATGAACTGGCTGTACTTTTCCTGTTCGTTGGGGTCGGAGCCGCCGATGGCTATGGAGCAGCCTTTGCCGCTGCCTACGACACATTCATTGCACTCGTCGGTGCAGCCGACGGAAAGGCTGATGCCCTCCAGCGCGATGCGGTACACCGTGCCCTTGCGCAGCCGACAGGCAGGCACGGCGATAATATACTTGTCAGGGGTGTTGTAAACCCTTCCGGAATCAGCCTCAAATGCGGTTTCAAATCCGCTTGATCTCACATCAAACGGGATATAGCTGCCGTGGTCATCCCTTACCGTGATGCATCCGCAGGGAGAGGAGAGGGAGCAGGCGATTCGCTGGTTGTGAGTCATGGCTGATCCTCCTTTGGCACGTTCGTGTGTCTGTGGGCATTATATCCCAAAAGTGTCAGCATTTCAACGGCAGCGATGGGTTTTGCGCAGACTCATAATCATTTGACAAATATCGCGCGGTTTATTATAATCATACTGACATACTATATTATGGGCTTGCTGTGTGCAGCGGACTGGAGGTGTCGGGAAAAGTGAAGAAGAAATCGGGCAGAACAGGCTTTTTTGCCGTGGTTCTGATCATCGCTGTGCTGACGTGGCTCAGCTTCTGCGGTCTGCGCTCTCCCGACGGCACCGTCATCGTCCGCGGCGCAGGGGATATCCGCTGGGGTGTCGACATCAGCGGCGGCGTGAGCGTCACCTTCCGTCCTGTAGACTCGGTGTCGGAGGAGGTTACCACAGAACAGATGCGGACCGCCGCGCAGATCATCGGCATGCGCTTTGAGGATTACAACGTCAGCGGCTACGAGATATTCACCGATACGGAAAACAGCCGCCTGACGGTCAGCTTCCCCTGGAGCGAGGAGGACGGAGACGTGGACCGTCTCGTCGGTCAGCTTTCCGCTACCGCCCACATCAGTGCCATCGAGGGTCGCACCGGAGGTCTGCCCGTGGTGGCCACCTATATCGACGATCACGAGCATGCCATCGCCGTGGATGCCTCAGGCGGCAAGCACCGTGTGGCGGTGGAGAGCAGCAATATTGAATCTGCTCAGCGCGTCAGGGACAAGGATGGCAATGCAGCCGTTCAGCTGAATTTCACCGACGAGGGCAGGCAGCTTTTCCTTGAAAGCACAGGACGTCTGACCGCCTTCAGCGAGTACAGCGGCGAGCGCTACATCACCTTCTGCATCGACGGCAAACCCATCTCCGAGCTGCATGTCGGCGGCGCCATGTCGCAGGGAATCATGTCTCCCTCCGAGGGCATGAGCGAGGAGGATGCCGGGGCGCTGGTCAGTCTCATCAACAACGGTGAGCTGTCCTTTTCGCTTGAGCGCATGGACTACGAGCGCATCGACGCCGCTCTGGGCGGCCGCTCGGTCACCGTTCTGCTCATCGCAGGCATCGTCGCCTTTGCGATAATCTGCCTGTTCATGATAGTCCGCTATCGCCTTCCCGGCGCGGTGGGCTGCATAGCCCTGCTGGGACAGGCGGCAGGCATACTTGCCTGCGTGTCCGGATTCTTCCCCTTTGCCGATGGCATTACGCTGACTCTGCCCGGTGTGGCAGGCATCGTCCTTTCCATCGGTATGGGCGTGGATGCGAATATCATCACCGGCGAACGCATCGCCGAGGAGGTGCGCAAGGGCAAGTCCATCGAGGGCGCCATCAGCGCAGGCTGCTCGGGCAGCTTTTCCTCCATCTTCGACGGAAACATCACTGTCATCATCGTGTCGGTCATACTCATGGGCGTGTTCGGACCTCCCGACACCCTGTGGAGCCTGCTGCTCAGACCGGTCACATGGATGTTCCCCATATCCACCACAGGCTCGATATATGCATTCGGCTGTATCCTGCTGGCGGGAGTTATCTTCAACTTCATCATGGGCGTGACCGCCTCGCGCGTCATGCTCCGTTCCCTGTCCGCGTTCAGATTCCTGCGCGGCAGAAAGCTGTACGGGGGAGGTGAATGACCGTGCGCGCAAAGAGCAGTTTTTCTTTCATGGCGCACCGCAAGAACTTCTGGCTGCTGTCGGTGGTCATCGTTTCCCTCGGTCTCATCGCCAATATCCTCATGGGCGTGCGCCCGGATGTGCGCGTGACCGGCGGCACGGTGCTCCGCTACTCCTTCCCGGAGAGCGGCATCGTATCCGCGGCGGATGTGCCGGTCAGTGTGGTGCCTGCGGTGGTTTCCGACACCGAGGTGCAGAACATTCCGTCCGTCCCTGCGCAGGTTCCCGTTATCATTTCCGGTGCGGATGTTTCCGGCAGCGATCTGCAGGAGCCGCCCGTTTCCGAAGGGGATACCTCGCAGGAGGTGTCCGGCTCGCAGATTTCCGACAGTGACGCGGTTTCCGGCAGCGATACGGTTTCCGCCTCGGACATTCCGGGGCTGGAGAATATCGAACCCGACTACTCCACCGCCGTTGTTCCTGCCGAAGCCGAGCGGCTCATTATGGACGTTCTGGGCGAGCACGCCGTGGTGCAGCTGAGCACTGACCCGGCAGCTCCTTCCGGCGGAGAAAACCGCCGCCTGACCGTCACCTTTGACCGCTATCTTGACACGGGCGAGGAAAGCGACCGCGTCTTCCGCGAGGCAATGAGCAGGAAATACCCCAACGTCACCCTGACGCTGAGAGAGACCAGCTCGGTTGATCCCGTGGTGGGCAGCGAGTTTGTGGGCAGATGCGTCGTGACCATATCGCTGGCGGTGCTGTTCATGGTGCTGTACATTGGCGTGCGCTACCGAAGCATCGGCGGCTGGACGGCCGCGCTGAGCGCCATCGTCGCCATCCTGCACGACTGTCTGGTGACGTATTTTTCCTTTGTGCTGTTCCGTTTCCCGATCAACGACAACTTCATCGCCGTGGTTCTGGCGGTCATCGGTCTTTCCCTCAACTCCACCATCGTCATCTTCGACAGAGTGAGAGAAAACCGCACTCTGCTGGGGGACTGTATGCCTCTTGCAAAGCTCGCCGACCGCAGCATAAACGAATCCATCGGACGCACCGTGAGCACCGACCTGTGCGTGTTCATTGCGGTGGCTGTGCTGGCTGTGACGGCTGCGATATCCGGTCTGACTGCGGTGCTCAGCTTTGCGGTGCCGCTGATGTTCGGCGTTGCCTGCGGATGCTATTCCTCGCTGTGCATCGCCTGCACGGTCTGGGTCAGCTGGCAGGAGCTTCTGGAGCGCCGCCGCGCGGGCGAAAGACAGTGATGTCTGTTTCCGTAAATTCCGTCACATTACCACGCAATCTTTACAATTTCTGCCTTTACGAAACGGCGGTTTTATAGTAGAATAAGAAAAGCGCCTGAGCGTAACGAACAAACAACACATGGAGGTGGCTTTATGCCGACCGTATACAAAAGAGTGCTGCTCAAGCTGAGCGGCGAAGCCCTTGCCGGAGATAAGCATTTCGGGCTGGACAACGAATCCATCGTCAGATACTGCACCGCCATCAAGGAATGTGTGGACATGGGCGTGCAGATAGGCATCGTCGTGGGCGGCGGCAACTACTGGCGCGGCAGGACCTCCGGCGACATGGACCGCATCCGTGCCGACCATATCGGCATGCTTGCCACCACAATGAACGCTCTGGCTGTGTGCGATGCCCTTGAGAATCTGGGCGTGCCCACTCGTGTGCAGACCGCCATCGCCATGACCGGCATCGCCGAGCCCTTCGACCGTGACGCCGCCGTGCGTCATCTGGAGGAAGGCAGAGTAGTCATCTTCGGCTGCGGAACGGGACTGCCCTTCTTCTCCACCGACACCACCGCTTCCCTGCGCGGTGCCCAGATCGGTGCCGACGTCATCCTCAAGGGAACCATGGTGGACGGCGTCTACGACAGCGATCCCAAGAAGAACCCCAATGCCGTCAGGTACGACGAGCTGACCTTTACCGAGGTTCTGGAAAAGGATCTCAAGGTCATGGACAGCACCGCCGCTTCCATGTGCCGCGAAAGCAAGATAGCAATAATGGTATTCAACATAGAAGAAGACCCACAGAACCTCGTGCGTGCCATGCGCGGCGAGAAGGTGGGAACAATAGTTAAGGAGGCCTGACAATGAACACCGTATTCAGCAATGCAGAATCCAAAATGGAAAAGACCATCAGCGTGATGGTAAGCGACTTCAAGGGCATCAGAGCCGGCCGTGCCAACGCCGCCGTTCTGGACAAGATCTCCGTTGACTACTACGGAGTTCCCACCCCCATCAACCAGATGGCAGCCATCAGCGTTCCCGAGCCCGCCATTCTTGCCATTCAGCCCTGGGACGCTTCCGCTCTCAAGCTGATCGAGAAGGCCATCAACGCTTCCGATATCGGCATTAACCCCCAGAACGACGGCAAGATCATCCGCCTCGCCTTCCCCTCCCTGACCGAGGATCGCCGCCGCGATCTGTGCAAGGAGATCAAGAAGACCGGTGAGGACAGCAAGGTTGCCATCCGCTCCATCCGCCGCGACGCCATCGAAAAGCTCAAGGCAATGAAGAAGGAGTCCACCATCACCGAGGACGATCTCAAGCAGGCGGAAAAGAAGATGCAGGACCTCACCGACAAGTTCTGCAAGAAGATCGACGAGGAATGTGCCGCCAAGGAAAAGGAGATCATGGAGATCTGATCCGCATCCTCAGCACATCACAGCGTAACCGAACGGGCTGCCGCCGGGACAGCACTCCGTACGCGGCGCAATGCCGCTGCCGGGGCGTCCGTGGCAGCCCGTAGCCTGTAATTTTGTCTTTTCGCCATCGGCAGCGTGTTCTGCCGGTACATATTCAGAGAAACGGAGCGCACATCATGAGCCAGCAGCGCATACTCCCCGAGCACATCGGAATCATCATGGACGGCAACGGCAGATGGGCAAAGAAGCGCGGCAAGCCCCGTATGGAGGGACACCGTGCCGGCGCGAAGAATTTCCGCGTCATCACCCGATACTGCAACAAAATCGGTATCAAGGTGCTGACTGTCTACGCCTTTTCCACCGAGAACTGGCGGCGGCCCAGCGAGGAAGTCAACGCCCTGATGAGGCTGTTCTATGACTATCTGGTGGAGGCGCTGAGGGATTTCCGCGAGGAGAACATCCGCACCCGTTTCATCGGCGACGTCAGCGCGTTTCATCCCAAGCTGCAGAAGCTCATCGCCGAAACCGAGGAGCTTTCCGCCGACAAGACCGGTCTGGTGCTCAACATAGCCATGAACTACGGCGGACGGGCTGAAATGATCACCGCCATGCGTTCCATCGCCGCGGACTGCGCCGAGGGCAGACTGACCGCCGATCAGATCGACGAGGAGCTTTTCAGCTCCCGTCTCTACACCGCCGGACAGCCCGACCCCGACCTCATCATCCGCCCCAGCGGCGAATACCGCACCTCCAACTTCCTGCTGTGGCAGTCGGCGTACAGCGAGTATGTGTTCATGGACGACATACTCTGGCCGGACTTCACCACCGACGATCTGGAGCGCGCCATCGACATATACTCCGCCCGCAACCGCAGATACGGCGGCGTATAGGAAAAGGGCGAACGATACGGAACCGTAACGCCGCATAGCCGTTTCGGTTCAGAATCACTATCAGAAAAAAGATATATTGAAATCAGGGATAAAGAAATAATACCTGCAATATGGAGGAAAGATTATGAAAGCACGACTGATATCTGCCGCAGTGGGAATCCTGCTGGCAGTGGTGGTTTTTACTCTGAACGTAACCAAGGCACCGTGGCTGCTGAGCGCAATGGTGGCGCTCATAGCCTGCATCTCCCTGCATGAGATACTGGTCGCCACCGGCTTCATGAAGAACAAAGGCATCGTTCTTACCTGCTACGGTCTGACGATCTTTACCGTCTGCATCCCCTTCTTTCCGCAGCATCTCTGGGCGGATGTCATGGCAGCCGCCTGCGCTGTGTATTTCTTTGTGATGTTCTTCATCCTGCTCGCCTCCCACAAAAAGGTGCAGGTGGAGCGCGTGGCGCTGGCAATGATGGTCACCGCGATGGTGGCAATGCCCTATTATTCCATGCTGTATATGTATTGGACCAACCGTTTTGACTCCGGCGAATACAAGTACGTCGGTCAGTCGCTCATCATCCTGTGCTTCCTCATTTCATGGATGACCGACACCGGTGCATTCTTCTCCGGCAAGCTGTTCGGCAAGCACAAGCTGGCTCCCAACATCAGCCCCAAGAAGACCTGGGAGGGAGCCATCGGCGGATTCATTTTCTGTGTTCTGGCGGTCAGCGGTGTTGCTTATCTGCTCACCGGTCCCCTCAACATCCTCACCTTTGAAGTCAACTGGGTCTACCTGCTTATCATCACCGCGGTGGGCTCTGTCATATCCATGATAGGCGACCTTTCCTTCTCGGTCATCAAGCGCGCCTTCAACATCAAGGACTTCGGCAACATCATGCCCGGACACGGCGGCGTTCTCGACCGCTTCGACAGCGCTCTGTTCGTGTGCCCCGTGCTGTGCCTGTTCAACTCCGCTTTCCCCGTGATCATCGTACTTTCCTGACCATCAGGTAATAAAAGGATAATAACATGGCAGAATATACTGACAGAAGATTATCTCTGCTGGGCTCCACCGGCTCCATAGGCACCCAGGCGCTGGACGTTGCGCGCTGCCTCGGCATCCGGGTGGAAGCTATGGCGGCGCGGCGCAATGTCTCGCTGCTGGAACAGCAGATCCGCGAATTTTCACCCTCCGTGGCAGCGGTTATGGAGGAGGATGCCGCCGCCGACCTGCGGGTGCGCGTTGCCGACCTGCCCGTAAAGGTACTGTCCGGAATGGACGGTTTCCGTGAGTGCGCCGCCCTTGAAAGCTGCGACACGGTGCTCAACTCGGTGGTAGGCATGGTGGGCCTTGTTCCCACGCTGACCGCCATCGAAGCCGGCAAGCGCATCGCCCTCGCCAACAAGGAGACCCTTGTGGCAGGCGGACGGCTGGTAATGGACACTGCCGCCCGTTACGGCGTGGACATCCTGCCCGTGGACAGCGAGCACTCGGCGATCTTCCAGAGCCTGCAGGGCTCCCCGGGAGATCACGCCGTGCGCAAGATCATCCTGACCGCGTCCGGCGGACCGTTCTTCGGCATGACAAAAGAGCAGCTTGCCGCCGTGAAAAAGGAGCAGGCACTCAGGCATCCCAACTGGGACATGGGTCAGAAGATCACCATCGACTCCGCTACCCTCATGAATAAGGGGCTGGAGGTCATCGAAGCGGCATGGCTGTTCGGCAAGACCGTGGACGAGATCGAGGTGGTGGTTCACCGCCAGAGCATCATCCACTCCGCCGTGGAATACTGCGACGGCTCGGTCATCGCCCAGCTGGGGCTGCCCGATATGCGCATCCCCATCCAGTACGCCATCACATGGCCCGACCGCGCTCCCTCTCCGGCAAAGCCACTGAGCCTGACCGAGATCGGACAGCTCACCTTTGCTCAGCCGGATACGGAGAATTTCCGCTGCCTTGAGATATGCCGTCAGGCAATGCGCAGAGGCGGACTGTGCCCCTGTGCCGCCAACGGAGCCAACGAGGCCGCTGTGGATCTGTTCCTGCACGACAGGATATCCTTTCCGCAGATCGCCGAGCTGGTTGGCGAGGCAATGGAGCGTCAGGCGGTCACTCCCGATTACACCCTTGAGGACGTTCTGGAAGCCGACAGGGCAGCACGCCGGTTCGTCTGCGACACTATTTCTTAAACGAGGTGCATGAATGAATCCCGTAGTACAGACAATCCTGACCGTAGTGATAGCCGTCGTGCTGTTCATGCTGGTCATACTTATCCATGAGCTGGGTCACTTCTTCTTTGCCAAGCTCTTCAAGGTCAAGGTCAACGAATTCGCCATCGGCATGGGCCCCCGTCTGTTCGGCTGGCGAAAGGGTGAGACCGAATATTCCGTACGCCTTATTCCCATCGGCGGCTACTGCGCCATGGAGGGCGAGGATGAGGAAAGCTCCGACCAACGCGCCTTCAACCGCGCAAAGGTCTGGAAGCGCATCATCATCGTCGTCGCCGGCGCGGTGTTCAACATCATTCTGGGTCTTGTCTTCATGGTGATCATCCAGAGCCAGCAGGATCTTTACGCCTCCAACACCATCAGCGGCTTCTATCCCTCCGCTGTATCCGCCTCCGACTACACCGACGCGCTGGCACAGGACAGCGACAAGGTGTTCTACTGCTATCTTGAGCATTATGACCGCACCACCGGCGAGCAGTCCGTGGAGCGCTTTGAGATGGTAAAGAACGAGGGTGACGAAACAGTCACCGGCATGGAGGGCATCACCTGGCAGCAGCTCCTCGACGAAGGCTACCAGCCCGGTGTGATCCAGACCGCCGACAAGGGCACCAACTGCCACATCCTCCGTCAGGCAACCAGCAGCTACACCGGTCTGAGAACGGGCGATACCATCTATTCGGTCAACGGCTCCCGTGCCCTGTGCTTCAACGACGCCTATTTTGAAATGGCGATCGATCAGGACAACACCGTGGACATGGTGGTCATCCGTGAAGGCGAAAAGGTTGAGCTCAAGGGTGTTGCCTTTGACCGCAGCGCGCAGGGCTATTCGGTGCTGGATTTCACCGTCCAGCCTGTGGAGCAGACCTTCGGTTCGGTCATTTCCCAGACCTTCCTTGAGTCCCAGTATATGGTGCGCTCGGTCTACAAGTCCCTGTTCATGCTGATCACCGGCAGCGTGCCCGTGAGCGAGATGTCCGGCCCCATCGGCATCGCCTCCGCCATCGGCGAGGTTGCCAGCGTCGGCTTCAAGTCCAGCTTCATGGACGGAGTGAACAACATCCTCTACCTCATGGCGCTCATCACCTTCAACCTGGGCATAGTCAACCTGCTGCCGCTGCCCGCTCTGGACGGCGGACGCCTGATATTCCTCATCGTGGAGGCCATCCGCCGCAAGCCGGTGCCTCCCAAGTACGAGGGCATCGTTCACATGATCGGCTTTGCGCTGCTCATGGCGCTGATGGTATTCATCGCCTTCAACGACATCTCAAAGCTGGTCTCAGGCTGTTCGGGCTGAGTGTGATTCAGTCCGCGTTAGGAGATATTCAATGACAAGAGAAAACACTCGCAGAGTCATGTGCGGGGGCGTTGCCATCGGCGGCGGCGCTCCCGTTACGATACAGTCCATGCTCAACCGCGAAGCCCACGACATCGAGGGCAGCGTGGCGCAGGCAGTCGCCCTTGAACGCGCCGGCTGCCAGATAATCCGCGCCGCCGTGCCCGACGTGCAGTCGGCAAGGCTCATCGAGGCGCTGAAAAACGCGGTGAGTGTGCCCATTGTTGCCGACATCCACTTCGATTACCGCATCGCCCTTGAGTGCGTGCAGGCAGGGGTGGACAAGATCCGCATCAACCCGGGCAACATCGGCGAGCGCAGCCGCACCGAAGCGGTGGTAAAAGCCTGCGCCGAAAAGAACATACCCATCCGCATCGGTGTCAATTCCGGTTCGGTGGAAAAGGAGATCCTTGCAAAATACGGCTCTCCCACCGCCGAAGCTCTGGTGGAGAGTGCCCTTTATCACGCCTCCATCCTTGAGGAGCTGGGCTTCTTCGATACGGTGATATCCATCAAATCCTCCACCGTAAAGACCACCATCGAGGCATACCGCCTTGCCGCTCAGCGGTGCGATTATCCCCTGCATCTGGGCGTTACCGAGGCCGGTACCGCGCGCATGGGCATGATCAAATCCGCCGTGGGCATCGGCTCGCTGCTGTGTGACGGCATCGGCGACACCATCCGCGTCTCCCTCACCGCCGACCCTGCGGAGGAGGTCAGAGCCGCCCGTGATATCCTCAAGGCGTGCGGTCTGCGCGGCGGCGTGGAGTTTGTCTCCTGCCCCACCTGCGGACGCACAAAGATCGACGTCATCTCCATCGCCGAGCAGGTCCAGCAGGCGCTGGAAAGCTGCGAGAAGGATATCAGGGTCGCCGTAATGGGCTGCGTGGTCAACGGACCGGGTGAAGCCCGCGAAGCCGACATCGGCATCGCCGGCGGCGACGGCTGCGCGGTCATCATCAGAAAAGGCGAGATCATCCGCAAGATAGCCGAAGCGGACATCGTCCGTGAGCTGCTTGCGGAAATCGAAAGTCTGTAATTGACAAAGGTACAGGGGAACGAATCAGTAATCAAACGAAGTAAGGTAAGATAATGGCAGTCAAAATCTCAAATCTGTTCTGCGATCAGGCAGAAAACCGATACATACAGGCGATCGGTGACGGGCAGATCCTCAAGATCGACACCGCCCGGAACGGTATGCACATGACCGTCACCGTACAATTTGACAGATACATCGACCGTGAAACCCTCCACAACGCCGAGCTGGCGGTGCGCGAGGGCTATCAGCTTTCCATGGTGCGCTTCCAGCCGCGCTTTCCGCAGGAGTGTTTCGCGCTGGAGGTCATGGACGACCTCATCAGCGAAATGCGCCGCCGACTGTGTTCGGTCAACGGCTCCTTTTCCGGCTGCAAGTGGAGCATGGATGGGGATAAGATCACCGCGCTGCTGCTGAGGGATGCCCGTCCGCTGCTCCGCCGCCAGAATTTCGAGACGGAAATGGCAAAGCTCATCGAAGCCGAATTCGGCGCAAAGGTGACCGTGGAGCTGGACTTTGACGAAAGCGTCACACCTCCGCCGCTGCCCGTACCCAAGGCGCCGAAATCCCCCAACGCCCCGGTGCGCACTCCCATAGACGACCGTCCGCCATGGGAGGAGGCAGCGCCGCCCCCCGAAGCACCTCCTGCCGCTGCACGTCAGGAAGCACCGCGCCCGAGGGAAAAATCCTTCGGCAAGGGAGAGATGGGAGCCAAAGGCTCTCTGCCTCAGCTGGAGGGACTGCCCGGACACGTAAAGCTTCTGGAAGCCATCTATGGCCGTCCCCGCCGGGCGCAGGTAGTGCGCATCAGCGAGCTCACCCCGGAATATTCACGCACTACCGTCTGGGGAAAGGTGTTCAACTACGAAACCAAGGAAACCAAGTCGGGCGAAATGCTCATCGTTTCCTTCTGCGTCACCGACTACACCTCCTCCTGCTCGGTCAAGCTGCTGCTCAAGGGCAAGGACAAGGAGCTGGGCGGAAACCTCAAGAACGGCATGGTTCTGCTGATTCAGGGTGACTATCAGTACGACTCCTGGGACAAGGAAAACATCCTCCGCGCCAACTACATCGCCTCCTGCGACATGAAGGTCCGCCGGGACGATGCCGAACAGAAGCGCGTGGAGCTGCATATGCACACCAATATGTCGCGCATGGACGCCGTCTCCGACGTGGGAGACATCGTCAAGCGCGCCGCCGACTGGGGGCACAAAGCCATCGCCATCACCGACCATGGTGTTGCGCAGGCGTTCCCCGGGGCGATGAACGCCGCCGCCGAGTGTGCCGGCAAGGGCAAGCCCATCAAGGTGCTCTACGGCACCGAGGCGTATTTCATCAACGACACCATCGGCGCGGTCACCGGACAGAGCGACACCGCCCTTGACGGACGCTTCGTGGTGTTCGATCTTGAGACCACGGGACTTTCCCGTACCTCCGAGCGCATCACCGAGATTGGCGCCGTAATGGTGGAAAAGGGCGAGATAATCGACCGCTTCTCCACCTTTGTCAATCCCGAGATGCCCATCCCCACCAACATCACCGCCCTGACCGGCATAACCAACGCCATGGTCAAGGATGCCCCCACCGAGGATGTGGCAGTACCTGATTTCCTCAGATTCGTCGGCGACGCGGTGCTGGTAGCCCACAACGCAAACTTCGACACCGGCTTCATCGGTGCCGCCTGTGAGCGTCTGGGGCTGGAATTCGGCAACGCCTTTATCGACACCCTCGCCCTCAGCCGCGCCATGTATCCCGACCTCTCCAGCCACAAGCTGGATGCGGTGGTAAAGCATCTGGGACTGCCTGAGTTCAACCACCATCGGGCGGTGGACGATGCCGAGGCGCTGGCAGGCATCTTCAGATGTATGCTCACCACCATGACCGAGGGCATGAAGCTGGAAAAGGTCAGCCAGATCAACGCCGGCGTAAAGGGCGGCGACATCCGCAAGCTCAAGTCCACCCACCTCATCGTGCTGGCACGCAATCTGGTGGGTCTGAAGAATCTCTACAAGCTCATATCCGAAGCCCACACCACCGGCTTCTACAAGCAGCCGCGCATCACCCGCAGCCGTCTGCAGGAGCTGCGTGAGGGACTGATCATCGGCAGCGCCTGCGAGGCAGGCGAGCTGTACGACGCCGTCAAGTCGGGTATGCGTCAGGAGGAGCTGCTGCGGCTTGCCTCCTTCTACGACTATCTGGAGATACAGCCCCTGTGCAACAACGCCTTTATGATCCGCAACGGCGAGGTCAAGGGCGAGGACGAGCTCATCCGCATCAACAAGACCATCGTCAAGCTGGGCGAAAAGCTGGGCAAGCCCGTCGTGGGCACCTGCGACGCCCATTACCTCGACCCGGAGAACGACATCTTCCGCCGCATCCTGCTCACCGAGCTGGGCATGAGCGATTCCAACGTGCCTGCCCATCTCTATTTCCGCACCACCGAGGAAATGCTCGCGGAATTTGACTATCTGGGCGAGAAGAAAGCCTACGAGGTGGTGGTTTCCAACCCCAACCTCATCGCTGATATGTGCGAATCCATCCTGCCCGTGCCGCCGGGAACCTTCCCCCCCAGCATCCCCGGCTCGGACGACGACCTGCGCCGCATCACCCGTGAGCGCGCGCGCAATATGTACGGCGATCCCCTGCCCGAGTATGTTGAAGCCCGTCTGGAAAAGGAGCTCAACAGCATCATCGGCAACGGCTATTCCATCATGTACATGATCGCCCAGAAGCTCATCGCCAACTCCGAGGAGCACGGCTATCTGGTCGGCTCCCGTGGTTCGGTGGGTTCGTCCTTTGTCGCCACCATGGCAGGCATCTCCGAGGTCAATCCTCTGGCTCCCCATTACGTCTGCCCCAAGTGCAAAAAGAGCCAGTTCTTCATCAACGACCTGTCCATCGGCTCCGGCTTTGATCTGCCGGAAAAGGACTGCCCCGACTGCGGCGTGCCCTATATCCGCGACGGTCACGATATCCCCTTTGAGACCTTCCTGGGCTTCAACGGCGACAAGCAGCCGGATATCGACCTCAACTTCTCCAACGAATACCAGACCGCTGCCCACCGCTACACCGAATCGCTGTTCAAGGCGGGCAACGTGTTCAAGGCAGGCACCATCGGCACCGTCGCCGAAAAGACCGCCTTCCGCTACGTCATGAAATATCAGGAGAAGTACGACCTGCACTTTTCCTCAGCAGAGGTAGAGCGTCTCAAGAACGGCTGCATGGGCGTAAAGAGCACCACCGGACAGCACCCCGGCGGCATGGTCGTCGTGCCCTCGGAGTACGAGGTGTACGATTTCTGCCCTATCCAGCACCCTGCCAACAAGGCAGAATCGGGCGTGCTGACCACCCACTTCGATTTCCATTCCATCCACGATACCATCCTCAAGCTGGACCTGCTGGGACACGTCAGCCCCACCATCTATAAATACCTCGAGGATCTTACCGGCATTCCAGTCATGGACGTTCCCATGAGCGATCCCCAGGTCATGAGCCTCTTTACCTCCACCGAGGCGCTGGGCGTCACGCCGGAGGATATCAATTCCCCCACGGGAACCTTCTCCCTGCCCGAGGTGGGCACCGCCTTCGTGCGCCAGATGCTGGTGGACACCCAGCCCAAGACCTTCTCCGACCTGCTTCAGGTCTCTGGACTGTCCCACGGCACCGGTGTTTATCTGGGCAACGCAAAGGATCTCATCGCCAGCGGCCAGTGCACCATTTCCGAGGTTATCGGTACCCGAGACAACATCATGATATACCTCATCAAGAAAGGCGTGGACAACGCCCTTGCCTTCAAGATCACCGAGATCGTCCGTAAGGGCAAGGCAAAGAAGCTGCTCACCGACGAGATGGTGAAGACCATGAAGGAGCACGACGTCCCCCAGTGGTACATCGACTCCTGCTTCAAGATCCAGTATATGTTCCCCAAGGCTCACGCCTCGGCGTACATGATCTCGGCGCTGCGCCTTGGCTGGTACAAGGTGCACCGCCCCATCGAGTATTACTGCGCCTACTTCACCGCCCGATGCGAAAACTTCGATCCCGATGCCACCGAGAACATCGGCAGAGCCAACGAGCTGCTCAACCAGATCGAAAGCAAGGGCAAGGGCGCCAGCCAGACCGAGGAAGGTGCCTACGCCATCATCCAGATTATCGTGGAGGCTCTGGCGCGCGGCATCGAATTCCTTCCCATCGACCTGTACGCCAGCGACGCCAAGCGTTTCCTGCCCGAGGACGGAAAGATCAGAATGCCCTTCGTTGCCCTCAAGGGTCTGGGCGAAGCGGCGGCACTCAACCTTGCCCGCGCCGCCAGAGACGGCGAGTTCGTCTCCAAGGAGGACATCGTTGAGCGCGCAGGCGTTTCCAAGAGCATCATCGAGATCCTCGACAATGCCGGAGCGCTGCACGGCCTGCCCGAGAGCAGCCAGATGAACATCTTTGAGATGGAAGATCAGTAATATCCCGGCGGCATACCGCCGCGAATAATATCACCACAGTTCAGGAGGTCACCAGCAGTGGCACGAAAGAAAGGGACACCTGTCCAGAACGAAACCGAGGAGCTTACCGGTTACATAAAAGGCGCCGGAATGGTGGTCGAACAGCCGGTCACCGAAGCCATCGAAAGCAACTATATGCCCTACGCCATGAGCGTAATCATGAGCCGCGCCCTGCCGGAGATCGACGGCTTCAAGCCCTCCCACCGCAAGCTGCTGTACACCATGTACAAGATGGGTCTGCTCACCGGCTCCCGGCAGAAATCCTCCAAGATCGCCGGTGCCACCATGACCCTCAACCCCCACGGCGACGCGGCGATATACGAGACCATGGTGCGCATGACCACCGCCTACGAGGCGCTGCTCATCCCTTACGTCGATTCCAAGGGCTCCTTCGGTAAGGCTTATTCCTCCGATACCGCCCCTGCCGCCTCCCGATACACCGAGGCTAAGCTCGCTCCCGTTGCAAAGGAGCTCTTTGCCGACATCGACAGCGACGCGGTGGATATGGTGGACAACTTCGACAACACCGAAAAGGAGCCGGCGCTGCTGCCGGTCACCTTCCCCACCATCCTTGCCAACAGCCTGACCGGCATCGCCGTCAGTATGGCAAGCTCCATCTGCTCCTTCAACCTCAACGAGCTCATCGACACCACCATCGCTCTCATCCGCGATCCGGAGCACGATATCCTCTCCACTCTGCTTGCACCCGATTTTCCCGGCGGCGGCGAGATCCTCTACAACAAGGAGGAGCTGGAAAAGGTCTACCGCACCGGCCGCGGCAGCATCCGTGTGCGTTCCAAATACACCTACGACAAGGCAGCCGGCTGCATCGATGTGCACCAGATCCCCTTCTCCACCACCGCCGAGCAGATCATCAAAAAGATCATCGACCTGGCAAAGCAGGGCAAGCTGCGTGAGATCAACGACGTGCGCGACGAGACCGGCAAGCAGGGTCTGCGCATCAGCATCGACATCAAGCGCAGCACCGACCCGGACAAGCTCATGCAGAAGCTGTTCCGCATGACTCCGCTGGAGGATAATTTCTCCTGCAACTTCAACGTGCTCATCGCCGGCAAGCCCATGGTTCTGGGCGTGCGCGAGCTGCTGGAGGAATGGACGGCGTTCCGCGTGGAGTGCGTGCGCCGCAGAGTGCACTTTGAGCTGACCAAACGCAGGGAACGCCTGCATCTGCTGGAGGGTCTTGCCAAGATCCTGCTGGACATCGACAAGGCCATCGAGATCATCCGTAACACCGAGGAGGAATCGGAGGTCGTGCCCAACCTGATGATCGGCTTCGGCATCGACAAGATCCAGGCGGAATATGTGGCGGAGATCAAGCTGCGTCACCTCAACCGTGAATACATCCTCAAGCGCACCGAGGATATCGAACGCCTCAAGCAGGAGATCGAGGAGCGCGAGGAGATCCTTGCCTCCAAGGCAAAGGTCAAGAGCATCATCATCTCCGAGCTCAAGGAAGTGGCAAAGAAATACGGCCAGCCACGCCGCAGCCAGATCATCTACAACGCCGAGGTTGCCGAGGTGGAGGAGGAAGACGACACTCCCGACTATCCCGTCCACCTGTTCTTTACCAAGGAAGGCTATTTCAAAAAGATCACCCCCCAGTCCCTGCGCATGAGCTCGGAACACAAGCTCAAGGAGGGCGACGCCATCGCACAGGCTGTGGAGGCGCGCAACAACTCCGAGCTGCTGTTCTTCACCGACAGGCAGCAGGTCTACAAGACCCGCGCAGCCGAATTCTCCGACACCAAGGCAAGCGTGCTGGGTGACTTCGTCGCCGCCAAGCTGGGCATGGATGAGGGCGAATCAGCAGTATACATGGCAGTGCTCACCGATTACACCGGCTTCATGCTCTTTGCCTTTGAAAACGGCAAGCTGGCAAAGGTGGAAATGAGCGCCTACGCCACCAAGACCAACCGCCGCAAGCTGGTTGGTGCCTACAGCGACAAATCTCCCCTTGCCGCCGCTCTGCTGGTGGCAGAGGACACCGAGGTCATGCTCACCTCCTCCTCGGGACGCAGGCTGCTGGTGCACACCGGCGCCGTTGCCGCCAAGACCACCAAGAACACTCAGGGCGTACAGGTCATGACCCAGCGCAAGAACCACCGCCTGCTGGATATGTGCCGCTTTGAGGAAGGAATGCTTGCAAGTCCCCACCGCCATCGCGCACGCAGCCTGCCCGCGGCAGGAGCCATGCCCGATGCCGGCGAGCCTCCCGTGCAGACCACCCTGCCCATGGAATAACATCTGCGGCAGAAAAAATGAGGAACGGTATTTACTGAACGATACCTTTTGAATTCGCCTCAGGGCGGACAAACAGGAGTCAGATGCTTATGAAAAGAAAGAATATCCGTCGGCGATTGATATCGGCGGCAGTGTGCCTGTTGCTGACAATGCTGACCCTCACCGGCTGCGGCACCTGTTCGGGGCAGGCGGTGGACAATCCCAAAAAGACCATCGTGGAATTCATCGACGCCATGCAGTCCGAGCGTTTTGACCGGACTGCTGCCGACGCCGCCATGAGCTGCATCGGCAATTACTCCACCCTCGGTTTTGAAAAATACACCGAGGTCAACGACGATCTTCTGGAAAGAACGCTGTTTGATATGCTGCGAAACAGCTACAGCGTGGAGTTTACCGACGACAGTCTCGCGCCGATCCCTTCCTCCTATCAGGGAAGGGATATGACCGTCTCCGGCACGCAGGCGTTCGTGCGCCTTCGGTTTTCTTCTCTGGATATTTCGGCCATGTCCGAACCGCTGTCCGAGATAGTCACCGAGGTGGGTGCCGACCGTATGCTCATGGGTGAGACCTACGAGACCGAAGCGGATGCCATTGCGCTTGTAGAGGAGGTATTCACAGAGCAGTTTGTCTCCGACGGTGATGTCTCCGGCTACAGCAAGGAGCATGGCATCACCCTTGAAATGGCATACATCGACGGCGGATGGAAAATAATGGTAAGCGACGAATTCTACGACGCACTGCTGGGCAGATAACGCCCGGGGACAGGAACAGTGAGGGAACATCATGCAGAACAACAGCTATCAGGGCGGCATACCCTCCTATGAGCAGGGGATGCAGGATATGAGCGGCGGCTTTGCCGCTGCGGACGGGACGGAGCAGTACCGGAATCCGGATCCCGGGGTTTATCCTGCGCAGAATATGCCCCGGAGTGCTCCCGACGGAGGCTATCAGCGTCAGGCAATACCCGTCAGGCGAGCACCGGCACGGCGCGGACCGGCAATGACCAACGGCTATTTGTTCAGCTTTGGAAACGAACAGGATAACTCCATGGAGGAACGCGAGCAGCTGGAGCTGATCGCCCAGCGCGTGCGGATGACCATGCAGGCGCAGCAGGCAGCTCAGGCGCAGGCGCAGGCGACAGCTCAGGCGCAGCAGACGGCAGCGCAGCCGGCTGTTCAGCAGGCGCCGCAGTATCTGCCCGTGCAGCAGCCGATCCAGCAGCCTGCGCAGCCCGTGCAGCAGTATCAGCAATACTGCCAGACTGCGCAGAATCAGCAGGCTCAGACTGCCTCCCGGACAGTGCAGCAGGTGAAAACCGCCTCCGATGGCGCGGCAAGGAAGCACGCAGGGAGCGGCACCGCCTCCGCAAAGAAAACAAAGGCCTCGGCGCGTCTCCTTCCCCGCGCAAAGCGCATCAGAGACAGCATCATGCTGGCAGGAATGATGATCATCTTTTCCTTCAGCGCCGTATTCATGCTCAATTCCGGAGCGAAACAGAATAACGCGCCCACCGAGCAGAAAAGCTATTTTGAGGACCTGAATGCCGAGATACTCGCCTTCAAGAGCGACTCGGTCAGCTCGATCTTCGATATCCCCAAGGGATACATCCTCCCGTGGGGCGAACAGCCTGCCCCCGTTCCCGATCCGGAGGGCTTCGGGGAAACCACCAACGAAAACGGCGTCAGGGTGCTGACCTACAAGGATCCCACCATTTCGATGAGCTACTGGACCGAGCGCATCTATGACTCCTCGGTGCATTTTGCCGAAATCATCGTGGCGCATCCCACCCAGCTGCGCACCGCTTATGCCGGCGGAGAATTCGGCTCCTCGGACAGATATATGCCCCAGGAGATCGCCAGACAGGTCAACGCTGTCGTTGCCGTCAACGCCGACTACTGCGGCTACCGCACGGGCGGCATCATCATTCGCCAGAACACAATGTACAGAGACACCGCCCGAGGCTGGGATATGCTGCTCATCGATTCCGCAGGCGATTTCCACATCATGGAGGACAAGGATGTCTATCCCTCGGGCATAATGGATGAGCACGACATAGTCAACACCCTTGTTTTCGGTCCGTCCCTCGTGGTGGACGGCGAGGTAAAGATCCTCAACATCCAGAGCGGATGCGGCCCCACGTGGGGAGAGGTCAAGCCCTCGCCCCGTACTGCTGTGGGACAGATCGGAAAGATGCATTACCTTTTCTGCTGCGTGGAGGGGCGTTCCGATACCAGCCGCGGCGTGCTGCTGTCCGAGCTGGGACGCATCATGCTGGACAAGGGCTGCACTCAGGCATACAATCTGGACGGCGGTCAGTCCACCACCATGGTGATCAACGGCAAGGCGATGAACAGCCCCCTGTGGGGCAGCCAGCGAGTGGTCACCGATATCATATACTGCGCCACTGCCATCCCCGACAAGGAAAGTGAGGCGGCAAATGAGTAACAACAAGCTGATGTATTTCGACTCCAACACCGAGATCTACTGGCACGGCGTGCTGATGGGTCTGGCTGTTCTTGCGGGAGGATGTATTTTCTGGCTGCTGGCGCGCAAAATCAGGAAAGATGCCGCTTCGGCACTCAAGTATATTTTCCTGTTCGGCTTCCCTGTGGGCATTGCGTTTTCGCGGCTGGAATACTGCTGGTTCAGGCAGGACGAGTTCCGCGGCGGTCTGCCCGACATCCTCGACGTGAGCGAGGGCGGCTTCGGACTTATCGGAGCCATGGTGGGCGTGGCGCTGGTGATACTCATCGTCGGCAGGAAAAACGGCAGGCTCACTGCCACTGAGCTTTTTGACGCAGCCTCACCTGCCGCAGCGGCAGCCATCTGCATCGGGCGTCTTGCCAGCGGCTTCAGCGGTGAGGAAAGGGGCTTTGAGCTCTACACCGACTTTTTCCGCCGTGCGCTGTTTACCGTATACGACGCCGGAGAGGACAAGATCTTCGTTTCGGTCTATCCCTACGAATCCATCGCCGCCGGCGTTATTTTCATCACGACAGTCTGGACATTCAACGCAGTTTACCGCAGCAGAAAATATCTGCCGGGAATGACAACGGCACGCTTTCTGCTGGGCTTTACCCTGACGCAGATACTCTTTGAAAGCTGGCGATCCGATTCGCTTTTCCTTGTCTATCTGGGTTTTGTGCGCTTCAATCAGGCGTTCTGCGCCATCGTTCTGGCTATCACCCTGATAGTGCTCTGCGTGAAATACGCAAAGAAATATGGCTACAGAGGTGCGCAGTTCGGCGTGTGGCTGGTTCTGCTGCTGGGCATCGCGCTGGCTTTCCTGTGCGAATTCTTCATGACCGGCGGCAACCATCTGCAGAACTACTGCGGAATGATAATCGGTCTTGTGGCGGTGTATATCACCGCGCGGCTGATAATGGACAAGGTATACAGGGTCAATCTGCGAGCCGTCAGGCAGTAGATCGATATTATATGTGACAGAGGGAGAATATGGCAGAGAAAAAAAGCTGGCATAAAACCGAACAGCTCAACGAGGACACATGGCGCATCATCGAGGGTGACATCATCAGCTGCTATCTGCTGCTGGGCGAGGAGCGCGCTATGCTTATCGACACCGGCAACGGCATGGGCAACATCGGCGCGCAGGTCACAGCCATCACCGATCTGCCCGTTACCGTGGCGCTTACCCACAGGCACTGCGATCACGCCGGCGGACGCAGGTGGTTTCCTTTCCCTGCCCATGTGCACGAGGCGGATATGACCATAATAGGTGCGCTGGCATCCTGTGGCCTTTCATCAAGGGTGCTCGCCGCAAAGTGGACAACCTCAAAGGATTTCCTCAAAAAGCCGTACAATGCCGGCTACACCGCCATCACCGACGGCGCGGAGTTTGATCTGGGCGGCAGGGTCGTGCGGGTGATCAGCCTGCCCGGACACACCCCCGGATCGGTCGCCTACCTCGATGAAAAGCACAAAATGCTTTTCGGAGGTGATAACATCATGGGCTCGGAGATATGGCTGTTTGTTCCCGGTGCCCTGAGCGTGGAGGAATGGGTTCACGCCGTAGAGCGCGTGCGCGAGCTGTGCGACGAATACACTCCCTATTCCGGGCACGGAGCCGGATTGCTGACCGTGGAGCAGATCGATCTGCTCATCAGAAAGGGTAAAGCGCTCATGGAAACAAAGCGCAACCGCCTGTTCCGCGGCAAAAAGACCTACGAGGGCGAGGGCGGCGGTGCCGTCATAATCTACAACCCTGCGCGAATCCACGCAAAGAAGAAAAACAGACGTTAGGAACGGTCATCTGATATGCGCATTTTTCAGCTGCGCTTCCGCGCGGTAAACGGACAATTCACTCCCCGTCTGCAGCAGCTGCTGGGCAGATTCCGCCTGCAGCTGGTGCGCAACGGACTGATACTCGAGGGCGCGTGGCACAGCTACATGGAAAACGGCGAGCTGGTGTGGCACGTTGTATCTCAGGATGACGATGCCATCGCCGAGGGCAACATGACCTACGACACCCGTCAGACCCTGAGCGAGCTTATTGAATGGTGCGAGGGTCTGCCGCAGGTCATCCCCATGCAGAACTGCGCCGAGCTGCCCCACTGCACCTGCGAAAAACCGGGCACCTATGTCCTGCAGTCCCCTGCCGAATGGGCAGGCACACCGGTAAAGTGCGTGGACTGCGGCGGCAGCGTGCCGCTGTACAGGCTCATACGGGACAGAGAGCAGCGCGAGTTTGACGCCCTGCTTCACTGGCGCAAGCTGCGCCGCGGCTTCCTTGAGCAGATAGGGGAGAAGCTCAACACGGGCTATGCCTACCGCATGCTCAACGACTGCCGCTCCGGTCTTTCTCAGGAGGGACGCCGTCTGGCTGCCGCCATCCAGAAGTGGACGGGCGTGGTCACGGTCTATCCCGTTTTCAGCCGCTTTGAGGAGCCGCCAAGACGCTGCCCCGGCTGCGGCGGCGACTGGCGCAACCCCTACACCGGCGCCATTCCGTACAAGTATTTCTGCCGACAGTGCCGACTGGTGCTCACCGACGGCGTGTAGAATTGCGGCTTGTGTATCCGCGATGCTGACTTTTGGCTTTCGCCTCAAGCCGGCGAGGCTCTTACTTTTGCTCGCACAAAAGTAAGCAAAATGCGGTATACGTTTTTGCCGCCTCGGGCACTGTCGCAACGATTGCCACGGTGCGGTGCTTTTTCAAATTATCAGCTTATTTCAAAAATCTGAGCGGAGGCACGCTTTTGCCGACGTGATGGATTTTTGCTAATAGGCAATTTGAAAAACACCTGTGCACCTCTATGGGCAATCTGATTTGCTTCGCAAATTCTGCTCACGTGCCCCGAATACAGGTTGGACTTCGTGCGAATCGTTACAGCGCGATTTGCAGCCTCGGGCACTGTCGCTCGTTGCGACAGTGCCCAAGCTGACAAGTTCGGAAAAGCGCCTTTTTGCTTCTTTTTGCATTGCAAAAAGTGTGAGCCCCCCGCCGGCTTGAGGCGGAAAAGTGAAGTCAGCATAGCAGCTTCGAAATATTCGCGTATATTTTTCGCCTATATATATTCCCACCCATAACTTGTGTTACAGGAGATAAGCATGACAGACAGCATCATCACCGCCACCGATGTGGTGTTCCGCTATGAAGACGCCGATTCCGAAGCTCTCGGCGGCATAAATCTTGAGATAAAGCGCGGCGAGTTCGTGGCTCTGCTGGGGCACAACGGCTCGGGCAAGTCCACCTTTGCCCGTCACCTCAACGCCATCCTGCTGCCCTCGGGCGGCAGCGTGCTGGTGGACGGCATCGACACCGCCGACGAGGACACCCTGCAGCAGCTGCGCAGTACCGTGGGACTGGTGTTCCAGAATCCCGACAACCAGATGGTTGCCGCAATCGTGGAGGAGGATGTCGCCTTCGGTCCGGAGAATCTGGGCATAAAGAATCCCGAGCTGCGTCAGCGCGTGGATGATGCCCTCAGGGCGGTGGGAATGTACGATTACCGCCGCCACGCTCCCCACAAGCTGTCCGGCGGACAGAAGCAGCGCGTCGCCATCGCCGGCATCCTCGCCATGCAGCCCAAGTGCCTCGTGCTGGATGAGCCTACCGCCATGCTTGATCCCGGCGGACGCACCGAGGTCATGTCTGCCGTGCGCGAGCTGTGCGACAAGCAGGGCGTGACCATCGTGCTCATCACTCACTACATGGAGGAGGCAGCCATGGCTGACCGCGTGGTGGTCATGCACAAGGGAAAGATGCTCGTTCAGGGCGCGCCGGCAGAGGTGTTCGCTCAGATCGACCTGCTGCGCTCCCACGGCCTGGATGTTCCCCAGCCGGTGGAGCTTGCCTCGCTGCTGCGCGCAAAGGGCTACGATATTCCCGACGGAATACTCACACCCGAGCAGTGCGCCGCCGCCATCGCGGCGATTATTGGGAAGAAATAACCCGGAGTAGTGCGAAATGACAAATTATGCCCCATAATAAATGTGCGCTTATTGATTTTTCCCACTTCCATTTTTGCCCGGAACGTGAGATAATGATATAATCCCAAAAATATCGAATTGCGCCGAAAGGATGAGATATAATGCAAATGGATCTTACCAGCATTCCCGTAAGAGTAAAGGAACTGCGCGAGATTCTCGAGATCGAACCCAAGGAAATGGCTGACAAGCTGGGTGTTACCCTCATCAACTACCTTGCCTACGAATCGGGCGAGCAGGATATTCCCATCAGCACCCTTTACGAGATCGCAAACATCCTGGGCGTGGATTTCACCACCCTGCTCACCGGACGCACCCCCAAGATGAACACCTACACCGTCACCCGCAAGGATCAGGGTGCCAAGGTGGAGCGTTATCCCGGCTACGACTATACCAGCCTCTGCTACAACTTCAAGGGCAGAGAGATGGAGCCCATGCTGGTGCATCTTTCCCCCGAGGAGGAGCGTCCCTCGCTGGTTTCTCACAGCGGACAGGAATTCAATTTCTGCGTGTCGGGTAAGGTGTGCGTCACCATCGGCAAAAAGGACATCGTCCTTGAGGCAGGTGACTGCGTCTACTTCGACCCCATGATCCCCCACGGTCAGGCGGCTGTGGACGGCGAGGCGACATTCCTGACCGTCATCAAAGAGTAACATATTACATGGAGTATACGGGAGCAAGATAATCATGGATCATATTATCAGCAAATACTGTCCTCGCATCAACTTTGAGTCCTACGAGGATTTCTGCAACGGATTTACCATCAACACCCCCGAGCAGTTCAACTTCGGCTACGACGTTGTTGACGAATGGGCGAGAGTGGAGCCTGACAAGCTGGCTCTGGTCTGGACCAACGACGAGGGCGACATGAAGCGCTACACCTTTGCCGACGTCAAGCGTCACAGTGATCAGGCGGCGAATTTCTTCCGCTCCTACGGTCTGGGCAAGGGCGACGTTGTCATGCTCATCCTGCGCCAGCGCCCCGAGGTGTGGTTTGCCATGGTGGGTCTGCACAAGCTGGGTGCGGTGTGCATCCCTGCTTCCTTCCAGCTCACCCCCCACGACATCGTCTACCGCTGCAACGCCGCGTCGGTAAAGATGCTGGTGGTGGTGTCCGAGGACGGACTGCTGGATTATGTGCGTGAATCCGTTCCCAAGTGCACCACCCTGAAGAACGTGTGCACTCTGGGCGAGCCCCACACCGACGAGGGCTTCATAGATTTCGGCACCGAGCTGTACGCCCAGAGCGACGTTTTCGAGCGTCCCACCGGCGATCAGGCAGCGACCAACGACGACATGATGCTGCTGTATTTCTCCAGCGGCACCACCGGTATGCCCAAGATGGTCTGGCACGACTTTGCCTTCCCTCTGGGACACATCGCCACCGCCAGATACTGGCAGTGTGTGCAGGAAAATAAAATCCACATGACTCAGACCGACTCCGGCTGGGCAAAATTCGCATGGGGCAAGATTTACGGTCAGTGGATCTGCGGCGCCGCCATCGGTGCCTACGACACCATGAAGTTCAAGTCCAAGGATATGCTGGATGCCATCATCCGCATCCATCCCACCACCTTCTGCGCCCCGGCAACCATCTACCGTGTGCTCATCAAGGACGACCTGTCCGGCTATGACCTGAGCTTCATCGAGCACGCATCTGTTGCAGGCGAGCCCCTCAACCCCGAGGTGTACAACCGCTTCCAGGAGCTGACCGGTCTTGAGCTGCGCGAGGGCTTCGGTCAGACCGAGACTCCTGTTCTTTTCGCCAACTTCCCCTTCTTTGACGTGCGTCCCGGCTCCATGGGCAAGCCCAATCCCTACTTTGACATCCAGCTCATCGATGCCGACGGCAACCCCTGCGAGGACGGCGACGAGGGCGTCATCTGCATCTGCAATGTGGGCGACCACGGTCCCTCCGGTCTGTTCCGCGGCTACTACCTTGACGAGGAAGTCACCCGCAAGGCATGGCACGACGGACGCTACAGCACCGGCGACATGGCATGGCGCGATGCCGACGGCTACTACTGGTTCGTAGGCAGAAACGACGACGTTATCAAGTGCTCCGGCTACCGCATCGGACCCTTTGAGGTGGAAAGCGCGCTGATGGAGCATCCCAGCGTGCTGGAGTGTGCCGTCACCGCCGCACCCGACCCCGTGCGCGGTCAGGTGGTCAAGGCGACCATCGTGCTCACCAAGGGCTATCAGCCCTCCGACGAGCTGGTCAAGGAGCTGCAGAACCATGTCAAGCACGCCACCGCTCCCTACAAATATCCCCGTATTGTGCAGTTCGTGGACGAGCTGCCCAAGACCTCCAGCGGTAAGATCCAGCGCAGCGTCATCCGCAACGCCGACGTTCATTACCGCCACAGCGGAGACAAGTAAGAACCGTATATATTTATATACTCCGCAGCACGGGTGCCCACCCACGGCTTCTGAAACCGGGGGACGCAAATCCGCGTTCAGCCCGACCGTAACACGGGCGCGTGAGCACGATTCGCAAAGCGAATCAGAGCGACCGGAGAGGCGCGTATGCGCCGTGTCGCTCGTTGCGGCAGTGCCCAAGCGCCTACAAAGGCGGGGAGCAAATCCGCGTTTTGCTCGACCGTAACACGGGCACGTGAGCACGATTCGCAAAGCGAATCAGAGCAGCCAAAGAGGTGCACAGGTGTTTTTCAAATTGCCTATTAGCAAAAATCCATCACGTCGGCAAAAGCGTGCCTCCGCTCAGATTTTTGAAATAAGCTGAAAATTTGAAAAAGCACCGCACCGTGCTGCTCGTTGCGATAGTGCCGAAGCCGCCAAAGGCGGAAAAGCGCCTTTTTGCTTACTTTTTGGCGCAGCAAAAAGTGTGAGCCTCGCCGGCTTGAGGCGAAGCGCAAAACTGCACCGGAGAAACAATATTCCGCACCTGCTGCGACATTCTCAGCATAAAATTATGTCAACACCCTTGCGTATATCGGCACTCTTTGTTATAATCAAGGGTGTCATGTGTATCACAGTGAAAAAATGAGGTAGCAATGAGAGTAATCACCGGAGAGGCAAAGGGTCGCCGTCTCAAGACCCTTAACGGAGATGACGTGCGCCCCACCGCCGAGCGGGTAAAGGAAGCGCTGTTCAGCATCATCCAGTTTGATATCGAGGGACGCAATGTCCTCGATCTGTTTGCCGGAAGCGGTCAGCTGGGCATCGAGGCGGTCAGCCGCGGTGCGCGCCGCTGCGTGTTCGTGGATTCCTCGCGCCAGTCGATAAACATCGTGCGTGAGAATCTTGAGCACTGCAAGCTGACTGACCGTGCCCGTGTGGTGCAGAGCGACGCGCTGGCTTTCCTTGCCGGCTGCGGCGAAAAGTTCGATATCGCCCTGCTGGATCCGCCTTACTACGCCGGACTGCTGGAGAAGGTCCTGCCCGTTCTGGCTCAGAAGATGAACGTGGGCGGAGTCATCATCTGCGAGACCCCCTCCGACATTGCCCTGCCCGAGGAGGCAGGGGAGTTCACCAAGCGCCGTGAATACCGTTACGGCAGAGTGGTGCTCAATCTCTACCGCCACCGCACCATCGAGGACTGACAGCCGCGGCTGACCGTCCGTATATTGGAGGAAAGGCTATGATCGCCATCTGTCCCGGCAGCTTCGACCCGGTAACGGTCGGACACATGGACATCATCACCCGTGCAGCAGGCATCTTTGACAAGGTCTATGTGGCAGTGCTGCACAATCCCAAGAAACATCCTGCCTTCACCGAGGAGGAGCGTGTAAATATGCTCCGCACGGCGACGGCGGAAATGAGCAACGTAGAGGTGGAAACCTGGGACGGACTGCTTATCGATTACGCTGCCCACAAGGGTGCCGGAGTCATCGTCAAGGGTCTGCGCGCCGTTTCCGACTACGAATACGAATTCCAGATGGCGCTGGCAAACCGCAGCCTGCGCCCCGAGATCGAGACCGTGTTCCTGACCACCAGCTCGGAGAATATGTTCCTGTCCTCCAGCGTGGTCAAGCAGATAGCCAGCTTTGGCGGCGACATCTCCGCGTTTGTCCCGGCTGAGCTGCGCGACGTGATAAAAGAGAGATTAATGCAGCAAAGGAGCGAAATGCAAAATGGTAAGCATTGAAGAACTGTTGGACGAAATGGACGCGCTGCTTGACAAATCGAAAGCAGTACCCTTTGGCGGCGGCAAGGCAATGGTAAACGTAGAGCGTCTGCGTGAGCTGATTGACGACATCCGCCTGCACATTCCCCAGGAGATCAGACAGGCCCGTGCCATCGCTATGGAGCGCAACGACATCATTGCCGACGCGCGCAAGGAGGCCGAAAGCATCACCCGTAAGGCAGAGGAACGTGCCCGTGCCATGGTGGACAAGGAAGAAGTTTTCCGCCGTGCCAACATCCAGGCAAACGAGGCTATTTCCCAGGCACAGACCAAGGCAAGGGACATCCGCAAGGGTGCCACCGACTACGCCGAGGGCATCAT
>SVPO01000017.1 GCA_015065795.1 Oscillospiraceae bacterium
GCCCGTCTCGAGGCCGATGAAGCCAAGCGCGAGGTCGAGCGTCTGCGCCGTGAGCTGCAGGGTCTGAGACTGCGTCTTGCCGAGCTGGACGATCGTTGAATCTGAATAATCACCCGGAGGTTCTGGCTCCTGCCGGTTCGCCCGAACAGCTCATAGCCGCTGTCCGTTCCGGTGCCGATGCGGTATATCTGGGCGCCGGCAGCATGAACGCAAGGCAGTCGGCTCAGAATTTCTCCGATTCGGAGCTTATGGAAGCGGCGGCTTACTGCCGTGAGTACGGCGTCAGGCTGTATGTGGTAATGAATACGCTGCTCTTTGACGACGAGCTGGAGCAGGCCGGGCGCCTGTTTGAGCTGGTGTGCTCCATGCCTGCGGACGGTGTCATCGTGCAGGATGTGGGGCTTGCGTCGCTGATGCGCAAAGCCGCCCCCGATATGCCGCTGCACGCCTCCACACAGATGACCATTCACAGCCCTGCCGCGCTGAACACTCTGCACAGCATGGGCTTTTCCCGTGCCGTGCTGGCAAGGGAGCTGAGCGGTGAGGAGCTGTCGCAGATGGCTGCCGATTCACCGTTGGAGCTGGAAGTGTTTGTACACGGCGCGCTGTGTATGTGCGTGTCCGGTCAGTGCTATCTCAGCGCCATGCTGGGCGGCAGAAGCGGCAACCGCGGACGATGCGCCCAGCCCTGCCGTCTGCCCTTCAGGTCGGGAGAGAGGGAATACGCCCTCAGCCTGAAGGATATGTCCCATGTGCAGCATATTGAACGTCTGTCGCAGATGGGAATACGCTCACTGAAAATCGAAGGACGCATGAAGCGTCCGGAATATTGCGCCGCGGCTTCTGCGGTGTGTTCGGCTGCCGCAAAGGGCGAGGAGATCCCTCAGAAGCTTGCGGACAGCCTGTCGGCGGTGTTTTCCCGTTCGGGCTTTACCGACGGCTATTTCACCGCGCGGCGCGGCTCCGTTATGTTCGGATACCGCACCAAGGACGACGTTACCGCTGCCGACAGCTCAGTGCTGTCATCCCTGCATGAGCTTTACAAGAAAGAGCGAAGCAGGGTGCCGCTGGATATGAAGGCGGCTGTGCACGCAGGAAAACCGGTCGAGCTTACGGCTTCGGATGCCGACGGAAACAGCGTCACGGTCAGCGGAGACATTCCCCAGGTCAGTGACGGCGGTTCGCTTTCAGCAGAGCAGCTGAGTGCCCGTCTGTCAAAGACCGGAGGTACTGCTTTTGTGCCTCGGAATATCAGCTGTGACGTTGAGGACGGTCTGTTCCTTCCGGCTTCGGCGGTCAACGGACTGCGCAGGCAGGCGGTGGAACAGCTGACCGCTCAGCGCCGTGCTGCAGCTGCGGTGGAATGTAACTGGCAGCAGTCAGGGGTCATTCCTCACGCTGCCGTCGTTCCCGAGCTTCACGCTGTATTTGCAGACCCGTCGCAGATCCCGGAGGTTCTGCCTGATCACGTCAGGCGTATCTATCTTCCGCTGGAATGTGATCCCGGAGTTTTTGACCGCATGAGAGCTTCGGGCTGTGAGGTGTGCGTGGAGGCTCCCCGCGGACTGTTCGGCAACGAGCAGCGCATCCGCGAACTGCTTGATATCGCGCACGGTCACGGCGTTGAAGTGTGCATGATACACAACATCGGACTTATCGAGCCGGTGCTTTCCGCAGGGATGATCCCCTACGGAGGCTTCGGTCTGAACATTACCAACACTGCAGCCATCGAGGAGTTTGAGCGTCTGGGGCTGGCGGGAGCCGAGCTGAGCTTTGAGCTTACGCTGGGCAGGATCGCCGCACTGGGCGGAAAGATGCCTCGAGGCGTGATCGTCTACGGCTATCTGCCGCTGATGCTCACGCGCAACTGCCCGTCGGCGCTTTCCGGATGTCCGGGCAGACCCTGCTCTGAATGCGGCATAGTTGACCGCAGGGGAGTGCGCTTTGCCACTCGCTGCCGCATGGGCTGCACAGAGGTGTACAACAGCGTGCCGCTGGATATGACCGGACGTGAACGGGAGATATCCGGCGCAGAGCATCATATAATGAGATTTACCGTTGAGGATACTGAGCAGGTGCTGCGCGCACTGAGAGCCAGCCGCAAGGGCGGAGCCGCTCAGGGAGACATAACCCGAGGACTGTATTATCGGGGCGTGGAGTGATCGCTCCCGTTGGCAGCTTTACACAGGAGGACGACGATGACCCGGAGAAAACGGCTTGTTTTATTCGTGATTATCACAGCTGCGCTGGCGGCTGTGCTTCTTTGCGGATATATTGCGGCGGATAAGCTCCGTGGCTGTTCCTCCTGCTCTGAGGTAATGGATACTGTGTCGGTGGAGCTTTTCGGCGAAGGCGAGCAGGAGTATGTCGAGCTGAAGGTAACGCTTCCCCGTCATTCCGGTTACGCTCCCATCGAGGATAAAAACGGATACGAGGCACTGGCTACCGATGACGAGCGTCAGGCTTATCTCAGTATGGAGCAGAGCCTGTTCCGTCTCACTGCCGAGGACGGCGGCGACCACGGAGAGTACCAGCTGTGCCGCGCCCTCATCCCGTCTCTCAGTTCGGTACAGATATTCAAGGTCAAGGAAGCGCTCAAATCCGATCATCCCGAGGCATTCTGGTTTAACGGAAGATATACCCTCGGGCGCAACGGTCATGACGGACTTTATGTCATTCTCTACAGCTCCCTTTCTGCCGAGGAGGTTGAAAGCGCCGCCGGTGCGATCTATCGCCGCGTGGGCACCATGCTGGGGGAGATACCCTCGGGGCTCAACGAGTATGACCGCGAGCTGTATGTGCACGATATGATCGTGCGCGACGTGGAATACGATCACGCTGCCGCGGAGAACATGGCAATAGTGCCTGAGGCCGCCACCATTTACGGTGCTCTCATCGAGGGACGCGCCGTGTGCACGGGCTATGCGTTCACAACCAAGCTGCTGCTTAACCGCGTGGGCATATCCTGCATGACCGTCGATGGCACCCTGAAGGATGATCCGGACAACGGCCACATCTGGAATATAGTGTCCATAGGTGGTGAATGGTACCATCTGGACATCACCAACAACGATCCCACAGGCTACAGTGCCGACAACATCCGCTCTTACAATTATTTCAACCTCACCGACAGCGCGATAAAGATCACCCATGATATCGCTCCGAATTATGTCATGCTCAGCGAGAGCACGATCGAGTGGGGCACAGATGCGATCAATGCCTATAATTTCACGCTGCCGAAATGCAATTCGTCTGAGTGGAATTACTATAATCGCAATGCCACCCGTATCAGCAAGCTCAACGACGAGGGGCAGGAGCAGATATACAGCATCATGCAGCAGTGCAGCCTCAGCGGCAAGGATATGTTTTATCTTATCTTTGACGACGAGGTGGAAGCCGATATTATCAGCGAATGGGTGGAATCCTTCGTCGTTAATGATATCGGCAGAATCAACAAGGAAAACGACCTTAACAATACAAAATACATTATCGATAAGTGCAAGTACGGACAGGGAGCAAGTCAGAAGTGGTGTAACGTCTACATCTTCAAGCTGGTTCTCCTTGAACGCCCGGCAATCTGATGAGAATAGGGAGGATATTGTTATGATAAAGCTGATCCTTGCTTCCACATCACCTTTCCGCGCCGCGCTGCTCAAGCGTGCCGGATGCTTTGATTTTGAAGTGCGTGCCCCCCGTATCGACGAAACGGTGGTCACCGGACGTCGCCTGCCGCCCTCGGAGGTTGCCCGTTCCCTTGCTGCCCAGAAGGCTCTGGCTGTGTGGGAGCACAACAACGACGGTGAGATCATTCTCGGCGCCGATACGATCGTGCGCGTGGATGATGAGATCTTCGGTCAGCCCAGAGATGCCGAGGATGCCCGTCGTATGCTCCGACGTCTTTCCGGTACGCAGCACGAGGTATATACCGGAATCCACATCTGCGGCGACTATATCGAGACCAGCTTCTCGGACAAGACCATCGTTACCATGTATGAGATGAGCGAGCGTGAGATCGACGAGTATCTCAAGTATAATGAATTCTGGTCACGTCCGGGTGCGTATGATATCACCAGAATGGGCTCCATGCTGGTGGAACGCATCAACGGTGACTACAACAACCTTCTCGGACTGCCGGTGGGACTGCTTATCAGACAGCTTCGCGCCTGCGGATTCAGAATCTGACAAAGTGCGTCATATACTGATTTTGTGAACTTCAGGTTAATTTTTTCGGTTTAAATAATTTATTGTTGAGAATAGCTCCACTGGGGTTTATAATACTTAAATAGGCAAATACAATATCTGAAAAGACAATCGTTTGTTTAGTTGATTATATATTCAGGTTATACGCGATAACAATTCGCGTGCGCGGTCAAGGGCGCGAAAGGAGAAGAAGCATATGGGTATGAGTTTTTTTACCAAGGATATTGGTATTGACCTTGGAACAGCCAACACACTCGTTTACATAAAAGGTAAGGGTATCGTCATGCGTGAGCCGTCGGTCGTGGCGGTGGATGTGCGCAGCGATACAGTGCTCGCCGTGGGAAGTCAGGCAAAGGAAATGATCGGACGTACCCCCGGCTCTATTGTTGCCGTCCGTCCCCTTAAGGACGGAGTCATTGCCGACTTCGATATCACCGCCACCATGCTTAAGTATTTCATCCGCAAGGCGGTCAGGACCAGTCTGTTCTCCCGTCCCAGAGTGGTCATCTGTATTCCCTCCGGCGTTACCGAGGTTGAAAAGCGCGCCGTTGAGGATGCTGCCAAGCAGGCAGGCGGCGGAGACGTTGACCTGATCCAGGAGCCTATGGCTGCGGCTATCGGTGCCGGTCTGCCCGTTGCGGAAGCCACCGGCAGCATGATCGTTGACATCGGCGGCGGTACCTCCGAGGTTGCCGTTATCTCTCTGGGTGACATCGTTACCTCTGAGTCTGCCCGTGTCGCGGGCGACCGCTTTGACGAGGCGATCGTGTCTTATGTCAAGAAAAAGTATAACCTCCTCATCGGTGAGCGCACCGCTGAGGAGATCAAGATCGAGATTGGTTCTGCCTTCCCCTATGAGGACGAGCAGAGTATGTCCATCAAGGGTCGCAACCTTGTTGACGGTCTGCCCAAGAACGTGGTCATCTCCGCCGCGGAGGTCCGCGAGGCTCTTGCCGATCCCCTTTCCAGCATCATCGACGCGATCAAGAGCACACTGGAGAAGACTCCTCCCGAGCTTTCCGCCGACATCATCGACCACGGCATCATGCTCACCGGCGGCGGCGCTCTGCTTCGCGGCTTTGATAAGCTTGTTGCGCAGGAGACCGGCATGCCGGTTCACATTGCCGAACGTCCCCTCGACTGCGTTGTTGACGGTACCGGCAAGCGTCTGGATATCATCATGCCCAGAGCCTACTGGGACGCCGGACGCAGATAATTATCTAACGAAAGGCAGAGTGTCATGCGCGATCTGCTAAAATCCAAGAATTTCAAGATCATGCTCATTGCGGTTTTTCTCGTGCTGGGCATAATGATCTACTCTGCCAGTACATCCGGGCAGCAGAATTTCTTCTCGTCGGTTGCCAGCTGTGTGACCACGCCCATCCAGAAGCTCAGCGCTCTTGTATCGGGCGGCATCAATGATCTCGGCGGCGACCTGACCGATATTGACGAGATCAGAGCTGAAAATGAACTGCTCAAGGAAAAGATCCGGCAGCTTCAGGCTCAGCTGGTGGACTACGAGACCTACAAGCAGGAATGTGAGCGACTCAGCGGAATAGTGGGTATTATTCAGGAAAACCCTGATATGGAGCTGATTTCGGCTTCGGTCATTTCCCGTGATTCCACCGATGCTTACGGTACGTTTATTATCGACAAGGGCACGATGCACGATGTTGCCTATCTTGATCCGGTGATGACTGAGGACGGTCTCGTGGGTTATGTCTCGCAGGTCGGTCCCGTGTCCAGCAAGGTCACCACTGTTCTCAGTCCCTCGACCGGAGTCGGTGCCATCGACAAGCGCACAAAGGACGGCGGCGTGCTGGGCGGAGATCAGGAGCTGGCTCAGAACGGCTACGCCAAGCTCAGCTATCTGCAGCGTGACTGCGACGTAACTGTCGGCGACCTTATTGTGACATCCGGTCTGGGCGGAATCTATCCGAGGAATCTTATTATCGGTGAAGTTATTGAGATCCGCGCGGAGTCGCAGGATATTTCGCTCTATGCTGTAATTGATCCCAGCGCTGATGTTCTTGGATGCACTGACGTGTATGTCGTGACTGATTTTCCGGGACAGGGCGCTGTGGTGGACGGAGAGATCGCAATTCTTCCGCCATCACCCTCAGACGCGGAATGATCCATGGTCTGAGCAATACTTCCCTCGGTTGGAGGAGAAATGAAAAACTGGATTAACCCACGTTTGAAATGGCTGGCGTACGCGCTTGAGCTGTTCATAGTATATATCATACAGACCACCCCCAATTTGCTTCCGAGCTTCTTGGGGGTAAAACCATTGCTGCTGGTGGTTACCGCTATCAGCATCGCCATGTTCGAGGGTGAAGGTGCCGGCGTCTGGATAGGACTTGCGGCAGGTCTGCTCATGGATCTGAGTGCCGGAGGAATTTTCGGATTCAACGGACTGGTGATGATAGTCATCTGCTACATATGCGGTGCGATGGTTGTATATCTGATGAGAAACAACATCGTTTCAGCAATGGTTCTCGGCGTATGCGGACTGCTGGTGCTGGGGCTGGTGCGATGGTTTTTCTTCTATGTACTTTGGAGCGATCCGAAGATCTGGTACAATCTTTACGCGTTCATGCTTCCGCAGGTCATCTACACTGCGGTCACCATGCCCATCGCATTCTTCTTTAATCGTTCGATCGCCACACATCTTACTGTGGAAGACTGACGGTCAATTTTACGCATCTTTTCAGGGATAAAACACTATGAAAGAAAACAACAAAGAATATTTCAGACGATTTGCTATACTGATGAGCATAGTGCTGGTTATAATGGTGGCTTTTGAGATCATACTCATGCGCCAGCAGTTTGTTGACGGTGAGCAATACAAGTCTCAGGCAATCAAATATACCGCCACTTCTCTGAGCATCACTGCGGCGCGCGGTGAGATCGTTGACCGCTACGGTCGTCCCATCGCGCAGAACCGAATGGGTTACAGCATTATGTTCAACCGCGCTGAGATGGATCGTGAACACTGGAACGATACGATCTATAAACTCACGAACATTCTCGAGGAGGAAGGCGAGGAATGGATCGACAATTGTCCGATCATTCTCGCGGAGGGCTCCGCGTATCCGGTGTTTGAGGAGGGGAAGGATGCAGCTATTGCTGACATGAAGTCAGAGCTTAACCTGCAGTCCTACGCTACAGTTCAGAACTGTATCGACACCATGAACGAGGAGTACGAACTGAGCAATCAGGACCCTGTTGTGGCGCGCAAGATCATGGGCGTGCGCCTCAATATGGAGCTGATGGAGTTTTCCAGCTCAAATCCATATGTTTTCGCCGAGGACGTTTCACTTGCAACGGTGGAAAAAATCGAGGAAAACAGCGAGCTTCTCAAGGGCGTGGAGATCCATGTCGTTCCCATCCGTGAGTATACAGACGGAACCATCGCTCCGCACCTTATCGGTAATACCGGTCCGATCTTTGCCGAGGAATACGAGGAGCTCAAGGCTCAGGGCTACAGCATCAACGCTACCATCGGTAAGTTCGGTATTGAAAAGACCTACGAAAGCTATCTCAAGGGCACCAACGGCGTCCGTAAGGTTCAGAGAGACGACACCGGTGAGATCGTATACGAGGAGATCACCCGTGACGCAACTCCCGGCAACACCGTTGTTCTGACCATCGACTCAAAACTGCAGAAGGTGGCGCAGGATTCCATCGGACAGCTGATCAAGAAGATTTCATCCACCGGCGGTCCCAAGAGCGGTATCGATGCTGATGCCGGCGCGCTGGTGGTCATGAATGTGCGAACCTTTGAGGTTCTTGCGGCGGTTACATATCCGTCCTTTGACCTGGCGAACTACAACGAGCAGTACAGCGCCATGCTGGCAGACAAGTCGGCTCCGCTGTTCAATCGAGTTCTCAACGGTACCTATGCTCCCGGTTCTACATTCAAGCCGGCGATCGCCCTTGCCGGACTTCAGGTCGGTAAGGATGACCCTGAGCACGGAATCAATTCGTCCACTACCTTTGACTGCGTTGACTCCTCGCCCAAGGGTACAGCCGGTTACGGAGAGTATACGCTTGACAAGTATCAGGACTTTACACTCTATTGCCTGCATGAGCACGGCAAGTGCGACGTTGTCAAGGCTATCGGAGTGTCCTGCAACATCTTTTTCTATGCCACGGGCTATCGTCTGGGCATCACCAGAATGAACGACTACTGCAAACAGCTGGGTCTGGGCGTCGCCACCGGCATCGGAATGGGCGAGGCAAAGGGCGTGCTTGCCGGTCGTGAAAACCGTGAGTCCCGTGAAATGGGCTGGTACGAAGCCGATACGCTGACTGCAGCCATCGGTCAGAACGATAACAAGTTCACTCCCATGCAGCTCTGTGCCTACATTTCCACTATTGCCAACGGCGGAACGCGATATGAGGCAAGAATTATCAAGACGGTCAAGACATACGACATGGAAGAGACTGTCGTTGAAGACACCAGCGAAAATCCTGTGGTCTACAACGAGCTCAATGTTGACACGGTCATGATAAACATCGTTAAGGAAGGCATGCGCGCGGTGGCAGAGGACGGTACCGCCGGTGAGGTTCTGGGTGACTACAAGGTTCCGGTTGGAGGAAAAACCGGTACTGCGGATACCACCAAGGAAGCTACGGCAAATGCTCTGTTTATCGCCTTTGCTCCTTATGATGAGCCGGAGATCGGTGTGGCAATCGTTGGTGAGCGCTGCGGCTACGGCAGCAGCATGGCACAGGTTGCCCGTGATATATTCGACGAATACTTTGATTCCGATAAGGAGTCCGGTTACGTTGTGCTTGAGGAAGGTCAGCTGGTAAGCTGATGATATCTCACAGCGATATGTTTCATTTTTCAATCGGTCGGGTGCTTTTTGAGTGCCCGACCGATGTTTGCCTTGACAAAATAATCATGATATTGTAACATATTATATGTAATAATTGTTAAATTGGGGGAGGTGTGCTGCTTGGCTGTTCGCAAGGACAACACAACGGGTCTTGAGTATAAAAGATCGCTGACCGAGGAGGAACAGAAAGCTCGTGCTGTTGCCAGCATCAACAGGATTTACTCCATTGCTTCGTTGATGTTTCTTGTAGGTCTGTTTGCGGTCGGCGCGTTGTGTGTCATAAGCGTAATGAACAAGGCACCCACAATTGCGATTGTCTGTGAGGCGACGGTTTTTGTTTCGCTGATAGCCTTGCTGGTGCTGATAAGTCGTGCGCGCCGCAGAATGAATGAGCAGCGGGTAAGGAGCGAGCGTTACCCTTACACCAGCGTTGATAAAAAGGAAATAGATAAGATTTTTGACCTTATTGCCGACGAGGAAAAAAAGAGAGAACGTCTCAATCTCTTTGCTTCCAGCGGTACTTCCGATAATAATTCGTCTCCTGTAAGAGATGCCGCACCTGTGCGGTCAGTTCCCGTGACGGAAAGTGTCTCCGAGCCGGAGCCGGTTGAGGATGAGCCTGTTGTGGTACCGGGCGATAATACTCAGGATGCTGCTTCAGGGCAGCAGGAGGAGAAGGAAATGTCCAGTGTACTTGAGGAAGAACTCAACGATGTTGAGATCAGAATGAGAGCTATGGCTGCCGAAGACGAAGCCGAGGCTGAGCCTATTCTTGCCAGAGAGCCTGCGGAGGAGGAATCCGAAGCAGAAGATAACAAGGAGAAAAAACGCTCCAGACCCGGAGATCGTAAGCGCCCCAAGGACGGTGACCGTTCCAGACAGCGTCCTCCCGGAAAGCGTCCGCCTCAGGGGACAAAGGGCAAGAAGCGCCCCGAGGCAGGGGAGGGACTTCGCGATCCTCGTGATCCCAGAGCACAGCAGGGCGCAAAAAAACGCCGTCCGCCACCCTATGATCCTTATTACGGCGGTGCGCCTTATTACTACGACGAGTACGGCAGACCTATCCGCCGTCCGCCTCCCTACGATCCGTATTATGGCGGCGCTCCCTATTATTACGATGAATATGGTCAGCCCGTGAGACGTCGCGAACCGCCTTACAATAAGGAACGCGTCTATTACGACGAGTACGGCAGACCCATTCGCCGTCCGCCTTCTGCGCAGGATCCTCGCAGAGAAGACGCTCCCAGGCGCAAACGTCCCGGTGCTCCCGCTTCGGCACAGCCCGGCGGCGACCCTGCGAGACGTCGCCCTGACGGATCAAAAACTGCTCCCGGTACTGCTCCGGAGAAAAAGAGCAAAATGCCTGCGGCTCCCATTGATCCTGCCAAGCGTACTGCAGCGCCCGTGGCTATGCCCTCGCGCAAGCAGGATTTCGACGAAGAATACGTACCGGTCTATATTCCCTACGACGAGGAGAACGACACCATCAATGATGCGGAACACGGTGCAGTTCCTCTCCGTGCGAACAGCGCAAGAAAGCCTTCCGTGCCTGCGGCACCGCCCAAGCCTGTTGCAGGGGATGAGGATGATTACTCGCCCTCCGATCTTGAGGCTGTTCCCATCATTGTTGATGACGACTACAATCCCGATTACGGTGATGAGGAAACCTTTGCTGCACCGGCTTACTCCGGCAGCGGCGTTCACAGCGGATCCGCTTCGTCCTCGCGCTATGACTATAACGTGGATGAGGACGATATTTCGCCTGCGGATATGGATGCCGGCGTAGTTGTTGTTCACGATTTCGATGATATCGATCAGGACGAATATGACGCGCGTTACTCCCGTGATTACAATGGTTCTGCGTCATCCTACAGTGGTTCCGCTGCAAATAAGCAGCAGAACGTCGCTGTGGAGGAGGAAAGCTATTCATACGAGGACGAGGGCGTCGTAGTTCTTCCCCGTGACGAGAATTACGAGGAATATATGCAGAAGGTCAGGGAGGAAGAAGAAAAGAAGCGTCTTGAGGAGGAAAAACAGCGTGTTCTTGAGCGTCGTCGTGAACGCAGAAAGAACGGTAAGGTAACGCTCACGATCCGCAAGGTTCGCAGGAAGAAGATTCACAGAAATTCACGTAAGTACAAGCGTTTCCGTGCCAGCGTTATTCCTCTCATCAAGTATCTCGGAGCTGCGGATGACAACAAGTGATCCGGTGACCGAGTCTGCGTCGTGCAGGAAAAATAATCACAACGCCGCCGTTCCTGGTGTTTCAGGATCGGCGGTGTTTTCTTTGAACCCTATAGCCTTCTGATGCAGTAAAGAGGTTCACCAAAATGCGACATTTGTCCGGTAATAGTATTCCATTTACTAAAATTGTGTGATATAATATACGGCATAACCAAAATACTGAAGGATGAAAAGAGGTTTTGTATCCATGAAAACCATAAGAGTCAGTTTTGGCGATGGTTACGACATTATTGTTGGCGATGGAATTATCAAGACTCTGGGCAAAAGTGCTCGTGCGCTTGCCGATACTAAGGACGCATCAAAAGCGCTGATCGTCAGCGACAGCAGCGTGTCTGACGCCTGTCTGTCTGAGGTCAGCATGTCTCTGAAGCTTGCCGGCTATACCGTGAGCACTTACGCCATCAGACCCATTGAGGTGGTCAGAAGGCTCAATACTGTGTCGGAGGTCTGCTCCGAGGCGGCAAAGGCAGGCTTCAAGCGCGGGGATTTCTTTGTCGCTCTGGGCGACATCACCGCCTGTGATATCGCAGGAATGGCAGCAGGTCTGTTCCTGTGCGGTTCTCCGCTGATCACCGTTCCCACAACTACTCTCGCTCAGATCGCGAGAACGGTGGGCAACTGTCATAACGTCGACCTGCCCGAGGAACAGAGAGTTCTTGGCGTGAGATGGCTGCCTTCGCTGGCGTTGTGCGATACAGCTTTGCTCGCCGGACAGACAAAGCGAAATGCGGCAAGCGGCATTGCCGAGATCATCCGCATGGGCTGCGTCGTATCCGACAAGCTTATCGATGAGCTGGATGGAGCTGCTGGTGATATGGAGAAGCTGATCGTGCGTGCCATCACGACCCGAATCAAGCTTATCGGTAAGGATGACCGCGTTTCCATCCATAAGTCGCTTCTGCATTTCGGCAGCCTGATGTCGCATGCCATCGAGGAAGTCAGCGGATACAGCTTCGACCACGGTGAGGCTATCGCTGTGGGAATGGTCATCACCTGCGCAGCCGGCGAGCGTGCCGGGATCACGCAGGTGGGTACCACCGAAAAGCTCGAGCAGATCCTCAAAAAGTACGGACTGCCCACGACCTCGAATATTCCTGCCGAACGACTCATCAGGACGGTGGCACAGGACAGATATATTACCGGCAGCACCATGTCGCTGCCCATGATAAAGTCCATCGGTGACGGATTCATGCACCGCATGAATGTTGTCGAGCTGAGAAATTTCTTTATCAGCTCGCTCCCCGACTGGGCAAAGTAAGCGTATAGTTTCGGAGGATATCAGTAATGGCTTCTACTTTTGGGACAAACATAAAGATTTCGATTTTCGGCGAGAGCCACGGTATGGGCATCGGCGTGGTCATTGACGGTCTGCCTGCAGGCGAAAAGCTGGACGTTGACGCTCTGCAGAAGGAAATGAACCGCCGCGCTCCGGGCAACGACCCCACCGCGACCCCTCGCCGTGAAAGCGACATACCCGAGATATGCTCCGGTATTCTGGAGGACACCACTACAGGCGCTCCTCTGTGCGCGGTTATCGAAAACGCCAATACCCGTTCGGTGGACTACGAACGGATGTCCCGTCTGCCCAGACCGGGTCACGCCGATTACACCGGCGCGGTCAGATATAACGGATTCAACGATGTGCGCGGCGGCGGTCATTTCAGCGGCCGTCTCACCGCTCCGCTCACTTTTGCAGGCGCGGTGTGCAAGCAGATCCTTGCACGCAGGGGCGTGACCATCGGCGGACACATCTACGCCATCGGCAATCTCTACGACCGTCCCTTTGATATGCTGAGAGTGCATCCCGAAGACCTCAGACGGCTGACCCAGATGCAGTTCCCTCTGAACAATCCTGCGATGGAATCCCAGATGCGTGCTCTGGTGGAACAGGCGCACTCCGACGGAGACAGCGTCGGAGGCATCGTTGAGGTTGCGGCTGTGGGCGTGCCTGCAGGCGTGGGATCGCCCATGTTCGGCGGCGTGGAGAATGTGCTGTCCTCCATCGTTTTCGGCGTGCCTGCGGTCAAGGGCGTGGAATTCGGCGCCGGATTCAATGTCACAAGGATGCGCGGCAGCGAGTGCAACGATCCCTTCACCATTGAGCACGATAAGGTAGTTACCACCCAGAACAACAGCGGTGGAATTCTGGGCGGCATCAGCAGCGGTATGCCCATTGTCATGCGTGCCGCAATAAAGCCCACTCCGTCCATCGCCTCCAAGCAGCATACGGTTGATCTTCGCGAAAAGCGCGATGCCATCCTTGCCATAAACGGAAGACACGACCCCTGCATTGTTCCAAGAGCGCTGCCTGCCATTGAGGCGGCGGTTGCCATAGGCATTGCCGATCTGATGAAAGAGGTAGGCAAGCTGTGAGTGTGATTGATACCGGCTGCATGAAGCTGATCGATATATCCCGTAAGCTTGAGAATATCTCAAAGGAGCCGGGAGATCTCAGTCCCCGTATGCGCCTTGCGCACAGCATGGACAGGGGAGAGAGCTACAATCTCACCGAGCTTACCATGTGCGTGCACAACGGCACCCATGTGGACGCGCCGCTGCATTTCATCAGAGACGGAAGGGATGTGGCGCATTGTCCGCCGGAGGTGTTTGTGGGCGACTGTCTGGTCAGAGCCTTTGCGGACACGCTCAGTGCGGATGACATATACGCGCTGCCGGAAAACTGCCGCAGACTGCTCATCAAGGGCGACGTTACCGTCAGCGAGGAGGCTGCCTCAGCCATCGTTGACAGGGGCATCATCATGGTGGGCATCGAGCGCAACGCCATCGGCGTGCCCGGAGACCCTGTGCCGGTGCACGTCACGCTGCTTGGCGCGCAGGTGGGCGTACTCGAGGGTCTTGATCTCACCGACGCGCCCGAGGGTGAAGCTTTCCTCATGGCGCAGCCGCTGCTGCTGGCAGGCTGTGAGGGTGCTCCCTGCAGAGCGCTGCTTATGGTGAATACAGGCGCGCAAGAATGATTATGGAGTTGTGATTGATCAATGAACGGCAAATCTCTGCGCGGAAGCCTGATGCTGCTCATCGGAGCGGCGATATGGGGTTCCGCGTTTGTGGCGCAGGATGTTGGTATGAATTACGTCGGACCGTATACATTCAACGCCCTGCGTTATTTTGTGGGAGCGCTTACGCTGCTGCCCATAATATTCATCAGCGACAGAATTGCCGCGCGCCGTCATCCTGAACGTGATGCGGCTGAGATAAAGAAAACCAACCGACGCTCGTGGTTTGCCGGAATGATCGCAGGTCTTGCGCTGATTATTCCCACCACGATGCAGCAGATCGGAATCATCTATACCACCGCCGGAAAGGCAGGCATGATCACGGGTATGTACATCATCACCGTTCCGCTGCTGGGGATATTCCTTGGCAAGAAGTGCGGTCTGAATGTATGGGCAGCGGTGGTCATGGGCGTGGTGGGCATGTATCTGCTGTGCGTCACCGAAAAGCTGACGATTTCCGGCGGCGACATCATCCTGCTGATCTCGATCGTTTTCTGGGCTGTCCAGATCCTCGTGATCGACCACTTTGCGTCCAGCGTGGACTGCTTCCGGCTGGTGTGCATGGAGTTTGTGGTGTGCGCGGTCATTTCCGCCGTCCCGGCTGCTATCGGTATGGTGTCCGGCGCTGCCGCGCCCTTACTGAACGAGCCTGCTCTTGACAGAGCTGCCTTTGAGGGAGTGCTGCTGCCGGTGCTTTATGTGGGCATTTTCTCCTGCGGCATTGCCTATACGCTGCAGCCGCTGGGGCAGCGCGACACTCCGCCTGCCGCCGCGTCGCTGATAATGTGCCTTGAGTCGGTTTTTGCCGCGCTGACAGGATATCTCCTGCTGGGTGACGGCTTTACGGGACGTGAGCTGATCGGCTGCGCGCTGATGCTGGGAGCGTCTGTGCTTGCGCAGTTTCCCTTTTCCTCCGGCAAAACCGACGGGATCGACTCAGCGGTGAGCCGGTAACTACAAATCAACGGGAGGTTTGAGCCATGAAGAACGGTGAATACGAATATCACATCAGGCTGCGTGAGGGCGATGTGGGCAAATACTGCATCCTGCCCGGTGATCCCGGCCGCTGCGAGAAGATCGCAGAATATTTTGACGATGCAAAATTCGTTATGTCCAACCGCGAGTACACCACCTATACCGGTACGCTGCTGGGCGAAAAGGTGTCGGTCGTGTCCACGGGCATCGGCGGAGCTTCCGCCTCCATCTGCATGGAGGAGCTGCATGAGCTGGGTGTCCACACCTTTATCCGCGTGGGTACCTGCGGAGGCATGAATCCAAAAATCGACGCCGGAGACTGCGTCATTGCTACCGGTGCGGTGCGCATGGAGGGCACCAGCCGCGAATACGCTCCCATCGAGTTCCCTGCGGTTGCCGATTTTGAAGCGGTGCTGGCACTGACTGAAGCGGCGCAGAAGCTGGACAAGCGCTATCACGTTGGCGTGGTGCAGTGCAAGGATTCCTTCTACGGTCAGCATGATCCTGATTCCATGCCCGTTGGCTACGAGCTGAAGGCAAAGTGGGAGGCGTGGAAGCGTCTGGGCGTGCTTGCCAGCGAAATGGAATCGGCAGCGCTGTTTACCGTCGCTGCGGCAAGAGGACTGCGCTGCGGCTCGGTGTTCCATGTCGTATGGAATCAGGAGAGCGAAAGCGGTCGTCAGGCTCCCAGGGAGAGCACCGCGGACGCCATAGCCGTGGGTGTCGAGGCGCTGAAGATACTTATCGAAAAAGATAAGAAAAACTAAGGTTTTGCGGAACAAAAAGGGAACTAAAATTATATTGAAGGTGTAGATATGCAGAATTCCAATAATCAGCAGGGTGCGAGCTCCCAGAGCTCCAACAATCAGCAGAGCGCTAATTCCCAGAAATCCAACAATCAGCAGAGCGCGAGCTCCCAGAGCTCCAACAATCAGCAGGGCGCGAGCTTCCAGAGCTCCAACAATCAGCAGAGCGCGAGCTTCCAGAGCTCCAACAATCAGCAGAGCGCGAGCTCCCAGAGCTCCAACAATCAGCAGAGCGCGAGCTCCCAGAGCTCCAACAATCAGCAGGGCGCGAGCTTCCAGAGCTCCAACAATCAGCAAGGCGCTAATTCCCAGAAATCCAACAATCAGCAGAGCGCTAATTCCCAGAGCTCCAACAATCAGCAGGGAGCAAACTCGCAGAAATCCAACAATCAGCAGAGCGCAAACTCCCAGAGCTCCAACAATCAGCAGGGCGCAAACTCCCGGAATTCATATATTCATCAGGAGGCGGAGATGCATTATTCCGATAATCCGATAAGCGCAGCTGCGCCGGAGCCGGTCAGTCCGAGAAATGATGCTCCGCAGGATCCCTTCAGCCAATTAAATGCGGATGCTCGGAATCCCGATGAGAAGAAAAGCGGTCTTGCGGGATTTATGGCAAGCAAATGGTTTATCATACTTCAGGCGGTTTTGCTGGCGGTGCTTATTGCGGTTTTCGCTGTGGTGCTGTTGCTGGGAGGAGATAGCTGCTCCGATGACGAAAGCGGTAAAGACAGTGATTCGTCGGTCGGTGAGTCGGACGGTCTGTCCGATGATGGAAAGTACAGCCGGTTCCTGTCTGATAAAGCCGCTCAGATAGGTTATGCCGAGGACTTCACAATAACAAAGGAATACAGTTATTTCTTCGACTGGGATCCTCCGGTCGTCGGTATCGCTGGGGCGCATATCGAAGATCTGAACTCCGACGGCGTGAAGGAAATGATTCTGGTTACCGCACAGGAGAAAAAGCTCAGCGTATCAGTCTATACCATTGAAGACGGACAGGTCTCACTGGTGAAGAATCTCTTTGATGATGAGCGTTTCAGCGTGGAGGAGAATTTTGCTGTTTTTGTCAAGCACCATAACGGCGGCTCGTATATTGTGCTTGATTATGACGTATACCCTGGCGGAACCTCCTCATCAACCGGCGGGAACTATTACAAGATCTATGAGCTGAACGACAGCGGCGATATGGTCTGCAGGATGGACTACGCGTTCAATCGCAGACCTATGGGATACATGTGCTACACTAATTTCACCGAAGTGCTTTTCGAATACGACGGTGAGACCGATACCTTCAGCGGAAAATATGATGATCCCGAGCCGGTCTATGAGTACATCGACAAGGAAAAAAACAAGTATGGTCTTGCAGCAGGAGACTATTCCGAACAGAGCGAAACTGATATCGTATCTGTTGTCAGGTGGGATTATACCGATGATGACCTTACAGAAATAACATTCTGCTTTGTCGATCACACCGACGCTCAGAATATCGAAAGCGACGACATGAATTTCGAGAGTGACTCCATTGAGACAGAGGCGCCCGGCGGCAGTATCGAGGATAGTCTTCCTGCGGATTTTGCAACGCAGGAAGCAGAATTTGACTTCGATACAGTGATGTGGCTGCTGGAACCGAATGTGAAGGCTGACGACATAAATGTTCTGCGCTGTGACAGACCGGACATCGTCAACGGAATCGTGGACTACAATTCCGTTGGCAAGCACAAATATGATCTTATCAGCGTATATAAACGTCACGGCAGTTTTGGTCTGATGTCCTATGCAGGCGGCGAAGTGGTCGGCTCGGAGTATGACAGCATAACCGTCGGCTATGATCAGCAGTATGCCCTTGAGCGATACAATGATGAGGGCGATTATCTTACATATACCCTGTCGGAGCTTCATGAGCAGGAAAAGATTTCCGATATAATTGACATCACAGGAACAGCGGAAAATGACATCCCGGTGTGGTGTGACAGCTACGGACTGCTCAGCAGGATGACAGGAAAGGAAATACCTGTCAGGTCCGGCATCAACAGCCTTCTTGCCGTGCGTTATCTGCCTGACAGCGCGGTAAAAAGCAAGAACGGAATCTATCAGATCGATCTGAGCAAAGAGTCCGGTTATGTGCTTGTGCGCAACGGTGAGCGGATTGGCGACAGGATATATGAAGACGCAGGCAGCTTTTCCTGCGGAATCATTCCGGTTAAGCTCAACGGAAAATGGGGCTACGTTAACGAGTACGGCAATCTGGTGCTGCCCTTTGAGTATGAGGCTTGCTGGACCCTTCTGAGAAAAGGAAACTCAGAAGACAGATTGGCTTATAACGCGTCTGACGACTATGTCGTAGTGGGCAAGGGCGGACAATACGCCCTCTACAATACCGAAGGCCGCCTGATTATCGATTTCGGAACATTCGAGTGCATCCGTCCTGTCTACGAGGGAATGTGCTGGGTGCGCAGCGACGGTCTTTGGGGAGTTATCGCCGTGGAGGAAAACGCCGAGCTTGATTCCTGTGTTGAGGCAGATGTCTACTTCAGCGGAAGGCAGATGACCGTCAGATCGGGCAACGGACTGAGGATGAGAAACGGTCCGGAAACTCACTATCGCGTGGTGTCCATACTGTCCAATCGAGCCCAGGTCACCGTTATCGGAGAAACCTATGACGGCGTCTGGTCGCTGGTGGAGCACAAAGGCATCTACGGCTGGGTCAAAACCGAATATCTGAATTAGCAGAATTGCTGAGGAAGCCGGTGCGTATGCATCGGCTTCCTTTTCGTATACGGATAATTCATTATATTTCTCTTGACAGGTAGATTTTGATAGTATATAATACAACTGTACTAAGACGAATAATACAGTTAGTACGGATGGTACATATAGCTTCAGCAAAGGAGGTCAGAAAGTGTTCGATATCAGGCTTGAGGGAAAGGCTCCCATCTACGAGCAGCTGTACAGCGGCATTTCCAAGCTCATATCCACCGGACAGATGAAGCCGGATGAGCGTCTGCCGGCAGTGCGCGAGGTGGCGAAGCAGATGGGCATCAATCCCAATACGGTGCAGAAAACCTACGCCCTGCTTGAGCAGAACGGACTGATTTATTCCATCCCGGCAAAGGGCAGCTACGTTTCCGCCGACCCCAAGGCGGTGAGTGCCCTTCACGATGATGCCCTTGCCAGACTGCGCAGGGTGATGAGCGAATCAAGGTCCTGCGGCGTGACCTGCGGGGAGGCTGTTGGGGCGGCAAACGAAATATGGTCTGATGACAGAAAAGAGGAAGATCAATGATAGAAATAAAGAACGTGGTCATGCGTTTTGATGATATCGTGGCGCTGGACGGCGTCGACCTGACCATACCCGAGGGCTGTGCCTACGGTCTGCTGGGCTCCAACGGAGCAGGTAAATCAACGCTCCTTCGCCTGCTGTCCGGTATCTACCGCCCTTATTCGGGCGAGGTGACCATAGACGGTCAGAAAGTCTACAACAATGTACCGGTCAAGGAGAAGGTGTTCTTCATCAACGACGAGACGGCACAGTTCAACGATATGACCCTCGGTGATATGCGCGCCTATTACAAGCGCTTCTATTCCGGCTTTTCCGATGAGCTTTTTGAAAGGCTGCAGAAAACGGTAAAACTGCCCATGGATAAGCGTCTCAGCACCTTCTCCAAGGGCATGAAGCGTCAGGCAGTGGTCATCTGCGGCATATCCTGCAGAACGCCCTATCTGTTCCTTGACGAAGCCTTTGACGGGCTTGACCCAACCATGCGCATAATCGTCAAGCAGATGCTCATCGATGCCATGCTTGATGAGAAGCTGACGGTTATCTTCTCCTCGCACAACCTCAACGAGATCGACGAGTTCTGCGACCGCGTGGGACTGATGCACGGCGGCAGGGTGGTCTTTGACCGCGAGCTGGACAGCGTCAAGGGACAGGTGGTCAAGATCCAGACCGCCTTTGACCGCGCGGTGACCGCCGAAGACTTCAGCGGCTTTGATGTGCTGAGCATCGAGCAGTCGGGCAGCGTGACCAACATCATTGCCCGCGGAGACCGCGATGTCATTCGTGAAGGGGTAAATGCCCTCAAACCCAAGATTTACGACGAGGTACCCCTGAGCCTTGAGGAGATATTCATTCACGAAATGGAGGTGCTGGGCTATGACAGCTCCAAGCTTGAAAGGTAACTTTTCAAAATTCGGCGCGTATTACAGATATAAGCTGCGCTCCATGCGCACGCTGACGATCCTCAACAGCATTTTCGCGCTGCTGTCCTATCCGCTGGTGATGACGCTGATGATCTTCGGTACCAATCTCAGTGTAAAGATGGAAGCGATGTACGAGATTGAGAACTATCATAAGCTGCCGGAGTATATCGATCTGAAGGCGAGTGCCGGAATGGTGCAGAGCCTTGCCGAAGCAGCGGTTGTTATCTGTTTTCTGATGCTGGCGGCTATGTTCCTGATGAACTATGTTTTTATCAGCAAGGCGTTCCGATGGCTGTATAAAAAGTCCGTTGTGGATATGGATTACAGCCTGCCTGTTTCCGATGACACGCGATTCTTCGGTGATCTGCTGGCTTCTCTCACCGGCAGTCTGGTGCCGCATCTGGGGGCAATTGCCGTGGGCGGCGGACTCTACTGGCTGCTGCCCTTTGAAGGAATGAAAGCGCCGTCAGACGAGGTTGCAGCGCTCTTTGGCGTGCTGCTGCAGCTGGTGTTTACCGGCGTGGCCGCCTGCGTTATGTTCATGGGCATCTGCCTGCTGGTCATGTCCTGCTGCGGCCGTGTGGTGGAATCGAGGATCATGCCCTTTGTGGCGAACGCGGTCATTCCCATTATCCACGTCATATGCATCATCAATCTGACCCAGGGTCTCTACGGCTACGGCTACAACAGCGACTACGAATACATGAGCATTGGAACCACATCACCTCTGGGACTGCTGTTTGCGACCATGCTCGCTTTGGTTAACGCAGGCTATCTCGAGGACTTTTTCGTGCCCATGCTGCGTCCCGAAATAATGATTCCGCTGATCATAATAACCGTTGGCTGCTTTGTGGGCGCCTATCTGCTGATAAGATTCCGCCGCGCCGAGCGTGTGGGCAGCCCCTATGTCTATTCCGGCTTCAAACTGGTCATGCCCTCTGTGGTCATCTTCTCCATCGTTGCGCTGTTCGCAGTGGCTTTGCTGCCCTCCAGCGGCAAGATAGGTGAGCTTCGTGCATCAGACGTTGTGGGACCGATTGCGGCGATGGTTATCATCACCTTCATAATCTACCTCATCATGGAGCTTATCAGCGGCAGAGGATTTGCAAAATTCCACAGAACCATCGGCAGATACGCTCTGACCGTTGCGGTGAGCGTGGGTGTCTGTCTGATGCTCTACTTCTCTCAGGGCATGGGCTTTGCAAGCCTTGTGCCCGATGTGGATGATGTTGACAGCGCAGAAATCCAGATGTATGTCCTTGGTGATGATTACGACGGTTGCCCTGAAATTCAGGGAGTGGAGATGGTGTCCGATGAAGATATCTCCAGACTTATTGAGGTTCACGAATCCCTGCCAAAAAAGGACAGAAATCTCAGAGGAGAATATAATTTCAACGTGGAATACCGTCTTTACGGCGGCAGCATAATCCACAGGGAGTACTCGGTCACCCGTGAGGAATACATTGCCGCAATGAATAGAATACTGACTCCGGAGGTCTTTCTGCGCGACCAGCTGGGTAGGTATATAGGAACCCTTGCGTATGATAATACCGATCGGCTCAAAGATTACAGGATCACATACATCAGACGTGTGGATGATATGAAAGCGGAGATAGAAGCGGATCTACCCATGGAGGATCTGGTCGCGGCGCTGAAAAAGGATGCAGAAATGGTCAGCGTTGATCTTCTGAACAGCAAAGAGTATGAGAATATTCGCATGGGCTTCGACGTAGTCTACAAACCTGTTTCCGGCAATGACACACCGCGAGATCCTTATCTTATGACATATATTGACCTGTGGGAATGGCAGGAGAATACTATTGAGCTGTTGGAGCAAAACGGAGCAGAGATACTCCTTGACTACTGAGCCTCACAGAGTTAACGCCCGTACAGAAATCAGCACTCGAAGAATAGGGTATTTGTAAGATTATCAAAGACAGCAAAAACCGCCTGCCATGCAGTGATCTGCGCGGCAGGCGGTTTTCGTTATGTTCAGAATACAAGTGCAACAGCAAGCAGCAGGGCAAGTCCGATGAGGTTTGCCAGAGTGAACACCCAGAGGAATCTGCCTACACGTGCACCGGGATGACGCATATACAGCTTGAGTGTGATGAGGCTGGCGAGGGAGGCGATGGGGGTGCCAAGACCGCCGATGTTGACGCCCTCCAGCAGCTCGCGCCAGTTGTCGGTGAAGCCCGACAGCAGCACGGCGGCAGGCACGTTGCTGATGACCTGACTGGTGGCTGCGGAGGTCAGCAGCGTGCTGCGCCCGAGGAGGGATTGAAGGAAATCTCGCACAGCGTCCACGCGGCTGAGATTGCCCGACACGATGAAGAAGCACACGAATGTCGCCAGCAGACCGAAGTCGAGCTTTCCGATGAGCCGATGATCCATGATAAGCAGCGCAGCGATAACGATCGCAGTGGTGATGCCGTAGGGCACGACACGGAAAACGGTGAGCAGACAAAGCACGAACAGCGCGCTGTATATCGTCAGTTTCACGGGGCTGCCAAGGGATTCTTCGGTAAGCTCGGGGGTGGGCAGCTTTCGGGGCAGCACAGGCAGAGATGCTGCGGCGAGACACACAAGGCTCACGCCGGTCAGCGGCAGCATAGCCGAGAAGAATTCGCCTGCGGAAAGGTCGTAGGTGGAATAGAGAAACAGGTTCTGTGGATTGCCCACGGGTGTAGCCATACTGCCGAGGTTTGCGGCGATGGTCTGCAGCACCAGCATGGGCACGGCGGCGCGGTCGCAGCCGATGCGTGTCAGCAGCGGCAGGGTGAATGGCACGAACACCAGCAGAGCCACATCGTTGGTCACCACCATGGATACGAAAAAGGGCAGCAGAACCAGCATGACGCTCAGTGCCCGACCGCTGCTGCTGCGCCTGAGCATACGGTAGGTCAGCCAGCGGAAGAAGCCGCACGCCTGAAAGCCCTCCACCACCGCCATCAGGCTGAGCAGCAGACAAAGCACCCGCAGGTCGATGTAGCCGATGTAGGCACTGTCCGGCGGCACGAGGAACATGGTGCCCACAGCGCACAGGGCGGTGATGAACAGCACCATCTCTTTTTTGATGAACGACAGGATATGTGACATGGAGAGCGTACCTCCCAATATGTAAAATACCTCGGTAAGGATAGCATATGGAATCGATTTTTTCAACTGACCGCAGTGCAGAAAAAACGCCGCAAGCTCATTGCGTTATTGTCGGAATTTATCTATAATTGGGTTATGATCGAAAGCATCGCTTGCAGGAGGTTGAGATTATGTCCGCTGATAAGAATGGCAATGTATTCAATATAGAAAGTATCCTTGCGCAGATGACCCTTGAGGAAAAGGCGGCGATGGTCAGAGGCGCGACATTCTTCGGAATGAACGGCGCACAGCGGCTGGGTGTGCCTCCGCTAATGCTTCTGGACGGCGGTACGGGCATCAATTTCGAGCAGCTTTTCGGCGACTTCTTTTCAAAGGAGGAGGCCGCAGGGCAGAGCACCAACGGCATGATGGGCTCGTCGTCCCTTTTCCGTGTGATCGAGGATTTTTACCATCCCGAGCGCCTGTCGGCTGAGGATATGAAGGTATACGAGTGGGTCAGGGAGCGGCTGCTTGCCATCACAGGTGAGGACTACGCCCCGGGCTGCTATCCTCCGGGAATCCTGCTGGGCGCAACCTTTGATCGGCAGGTGGTTCACGAGGTGGGCACGGCTCTGGGCAGAGAAGCACGACTGTTCGGCATCGACATCCTGCTGGGTACGCCCAATGTGAACATTCACCGCGATCCGCTCAACGGCAGACTGTTCGAGGGCTATTCCGAGGATCCGTATCTGGTGTCGGCACTTGCTCCCGAGCTTGTGAAGGGCGTGCAGGAGACAGGTGTTGCAGCCAACGTAAAGCACTTTGCCGCCAACAATCAGGAGACCAACCGCGTGGGCATCAACGAGACCATCTCTGCGCGCGCACTGCAGGAGATCTATCTTCCGGGATTCAGGGCGTGCGTGACCGAAGGCGGCGTAAAGACAGTCATGAGCGCTTACAACGCCATCAACGGAACTCCCTGCAGCGAGAATCAATGGCTGCTCACCGACCTGCTCCGCGGCGAATGGGGCTTTGAGGGAGCGGTGGTGTCCGACTGGGGCGCGGTGTATCATCCGGTGGAGGCACTGGTGGCAGGCAACGACCTTGCCATGCCGGGACCTCTGCCATGGGAACCCATTGCCGATGCTGTGCATGACGGCACTCTCGACGAAGCTGTGCTGGACGAAGCCGTCCGCCGGCTGCTGGGGCTTATTGCTTACAGAGCGCAGGACAGCGGCGAAAAGGAAAGAAATATCGATGCACTGCGCAAGGAAACCGACCGCATCGCCTATGAAGCGGCAGTGTCGGGAATCATCATGCTCAGGAACAGTGACGGCAGCTTTCCCCTCAGGGACAGTGGTGAGCCTGTGGTGATAACAGGCGGTGGGGCAGAGGAGCTGATGATGTGCGGCTCGGGCAGCGCAGGCATTACCACCAACCGCAACACAGACCTTGCCGCCGCCATTGCCGAAGGATTGCCATCCTCGCAGGTCACGGTGATCGCTGACGGTGAGCGATGTGCTGAATACATCGCCGCCAATCATGGCGTCAGGGTGATCTATGCGGCGAAGGTGGGCGGCATGGAGGGCAACGACCGTAATGATATGCTGCTGCCTGCGGAGGATCGAGCCGCTCTTGACCGGCTGTGCGCTCTGAAAAACAAGATGGGCACATTCGGTCTGGTGCTAAATGTGTGCGGTCCGGTGGACATTACCGAATACGAAAGCAGCGCAGACGGCGTGTTCGTCTGCTTCCTGCCGGGTATGCAGGGGGGGCGCGCGCTGGGCGATATCATCACCGGCAGACGCAGCCCCTCGGGCAGACTGCCCCTCAGCTGGCCGCGCAGATACGAGGATACACCAACCTTCCTCAACTTCCCCGGTGAGGGCAGGGAGGTAAATTACGGCGAGGGCATCTACGTCGGCTACCGTTATTATGATAAAAAGAAGATCGCTCCGGCATATCCCTTTGGTTTCGGTCTGAGCTACACGACCTTTGAGCTGTCCGGTCTTGCTCTGGACGCAGAGGAATTTGAGGACGAACTGCGCGGCAGCGTGACGGTGACCAACACCGGCGAGCGCGCAGGTTCGCAGGTGGTGCAGATATACGTTTCCGATCCGGTTTCCACGCTGCCAAAGCCGGTCAAGGAGCTGAAATACTTCGAAAAGCTGTTCCTGCAGCCGGGGGAGAGCAGAACGGTGGAGTTTACGCTCAGGGAAAGCAATTTTGCGTCCTACGATCCACAGTACGGAATGTGGCTGGCGGAGGAGGGGGACTATGACATTATCGCAGCAACGTCCTCGGCGCCGGCGGATGAATGGCAGCGCGCGCGTGTATATCTGAAGAATCACAACCAGTATTCCTACGGGCTGAACACCACCGTCAAGGTGCTCAGCGAGCAGCCGCGGCTGTGTGAGCTGATGACGGAGCTGTGGGATGCCAACGGTTGGGATCGTCAGATAATCGCCGCCAACTATCAGTACACGCCCAACCGCACGCTGATGGAGATCATGCCCGACGAGCCGTCGGAGGAGAGCGTTGAGCACTTCCTGAGCGGCGCTGCGCTGGTCAGGCACTGAGACAAGGAGGGGACCAGTATGAAAGAAGGAAAGCTGAAAGGCTGCCTGCGGCTGTTTCTGTCGTTTTTCAGGATAGGTGCGTTCACCTTCGGTGGAGGTTATGCAATGATTCCGCTGATACAGAAGGAGGCTGTGGAAAAAAGAGCGTGGATGACCGACGACGATATTCTCGATATCGTTGCCATCGCCGAATCTACACCCGGTCCCATAGCAATCAACGCAGCGACGTTCATAGGCAGTCGTGTGGCGGGCTTCTGGGGCGCACTCTGCGCAACGCTGGGTGTTGTGCTGCCGTCCTTTGCAATCATTCTCGCAATATCATTTGCACTGAGGGAGTTTGCTGACATCAAGCCGGTGAAGTACGCATTTATGGGTATTCGTGCCGGCGTGCTGGCTCTGATAATCAAGGCGCTGATCACCATGTATAAGAAGTGTCCCAAGAACGCGGTTTCGTATATCGTGATAGGGGCATCATTTGTGCTGGCTGCATTTGTCAAGGCAGAACTGCTGCTGATTATATCAGGCTGCGCTGTGTTTGGACTGATCAGTTTTCTGATAGCTGAAAGGAGGAACAGAGCATGATTCTTCTTGAATTGTTTCTGACCTTCTTCAAGATTGGTCTGTTTACCTTTGGCGGAGGATATGCCATGCTGCCGCTGATACAGGAGGAGGTGACGGCGCGGGGATGGATGGAGCTTCAGCAGCTGATTGACTTCATTGCTGTCAGCGAGAGCACTCCCGGTCCCTTCGCTGTGAATATTGCCACATACGTTGGTGCGGAGCTGGCAGGAGTTGCCGGGTCGATCTGTGCCACTCTGGGTGTGGTGGCTCCATCATTTATCGTAATACTGATCGTTGCCAGAATTTTTGACCGGTTCAGAGAGAGCAGGACGGTCAAGGGCATTATGACCGGACTGAAGCCTGCTGTGGTTGGGCTGATCGGAGCGGCAGTGCTGTCGGTGGCGGCGACCGTGTTCTTTTCCGGCGGATTCACTCCGGCGGTGCTGTATGACGGGTGGCTTTATGTTTCTGCGGTAATCTTTGTGCTGTGTCTGATCGCTGCGCTGAAGAAGCTGCATCCGGTGCTTGTCATCTGCGTTTCCGCGGTGCTGGGAATCGGCGCCGGGTACGCATTTGAGCTGCTGTAAATCCCTGATCAGGCGTAGATATCGGCTGCGGAAAGCGTGATATTATACACATTTTGCATTGATATCCGGTTTGCGGCGGCGATAATTTGTTTGATACATAGGAATTTCGGCAAACATATTGTATAATCTGAATAAATGAGTATAATAGTCGCGTAAAAGGAAATACAGACAGTATTATTTTTTCAAGGAGTGTTACGAAATGAAGAAGACCATCAACAAGAAGGTTTACAACACTGATACCGCTACCGCAGTCAAGACCAACACCGTCAGCTACTTCGGCGATCCTGCCGGCTACGAGGAGACCCTCTACAAGACCAAGAAGGGTGACTTCTTTGTTTACGGCGTTGGCGGCGCAGAGAGCAAGTATCCCGAGGAGACCATCGTTGCCATCACTGCTGACGAGGCCGAGAATTTCTGATCGGAAGTGTTTTGAGTACACAGCGTCGGCTCGGACCGGATGATTCTCTCCGGTTTGAGCCGATGTTTTTTCTTTTTTTGCTGAAATGGTCAATGTTTTTGCGTTTTTTATGTTGTGGGAATTGCGCTGTTATGCTATAATCAAATGAAATGTTATCTTGGGAGGTATGTGCCGTGTCCAAACTGGATCCTGAACTGTTTCAGCAGATACGCTCTATATGTGAACACGCAGGCAATCTTGTCCAGATGGGTGAGGATGATTTTGCCATTTCTAAATATTACGAGGCGTTGGGTCTGGTGCCCGACCCCAAATCCGATTATTCCATAAGCACATTTATCTACACGGCGCTGGGCGAGGAATACTTCTCCATGAAGGATTATGCCGAGGCAGGCAAGTGCTTCCTCAAGGCACACAAGTGCCCGGGCGGAGAGGATATCGGACAGATCAGTTTCCGCATCGGACAGTGTCTGGAGGAGTGCGGAGAGCGCAAAATGGCGCAGGATTTCCTGTGTCAGGCTTATCTGCTGGACGGAGACAAGCTGTTCAGCAAGGCAAATCCCAAGTATTACAAGATCATCCGTTCCGAGATCGAGGGCACTCTGCCCGAGGACGATGAGCTTGATCTGCTGCGCGAGGATGACGAGATGGATATCATCGACAGCATCCTGAAAAAGGGCAGCGGACAGGGCAGCCGCGAGCATTATACCGGTTACTCCGGAGAGTCGGAAGACCGCGGTCACGATCTCTACAAGCGTCCCCTTTCCGGCGGCTCCAATCAGCGCCGAACCGACTATGAGGATGACCTCTACGATTCGGATGATGATTACGACGATGATTATTATCAGGAATATGATGATAATTTCGATGAGTCTCAGGATATGGATGACGATTATGATGATTACTACGCGGATGGGGAAGAAGAAAGAAACAGAGGCTCCTTTGCGCGCAGAGAAAGAAACGACGATATCCAGGCAGATGTCGAAGGAGACGACGATGCTGACGGAATCAAGGGCATCTGGAACAAGATCGTCGGCGCGGTAAAGAAGTTTACCGATCTGTTCAAATAAAAAGAAAAGAGAGTATGCGTCGGAGTGACGCTGAGACAGGGGGACTGGGAATGCGCCGTGAACGGCTGGATCTGAATTTCGGATGGCGCTACAGTGACGATTTCAAACCCGAATACATACGTCCCGATTTCAAGGACACTGCTTTCCGTCTTGTGGATCTGCCTCACACGGTGGCAGAGTGGCGTGACGGTGCGCTGGAATCGGACTGCCAGCGAGTGTGCTGCTACCGCAAGATGTTTCTTGTTCCCACGGGGATGAAGGGTCGCCGGCTGGTGCTGCACTTCGAGGGTGTCATGGGCTGTGCCGCTGCCTTTGTCAACGGCAAGCCGGTGTGCGCTCACAAGGGCGGCTACACGCCCTTTGAGTGTGACATCACCGAGGCGGTGGGCGAAAATGTCCGTGATGAGGAAGTGCTCATCACAGTGGTGGTCGATTCCACCGAGCGTGAGGACACCGCACCCTACGGCGGCAGCGGTATTCTGCACGACGGCGGCATCTACCGCGAAATCTGGCTGGAAGCCACCGATCGTGAGTATATCTCCGACTGGCGTATGTTCTCCTGCATGGAGGGCGAACAGTGGGCGCTGGAATTCAGCGGCGCGATCTCCACTGAAGAACGCCGTGAGATGAAGATCAATATTTTTGACGGCGAAAAGAAGCTTGGCGCCAAGGTAGTCTTTACCGAAAACGGCAGGTTTGCCACCAAATGGCTGCCGGCACTGAAGCTGGAAGCGTGGTCGCCCGATAATCCCAAGCTCTACAGCTTTGAGATCACCATCGGCGACGAGGATGCCGTCACATTCAAGGCAGGCGTGCGCGATTCGCGCTTTAAGCCAGACGGCTATTATCTCAACGAAAACAGAGTGAAGCTCATAGGCTTTACACGCAGTCAGCTTTTCGCGAGAGCCGGAGCCGCTGCCGCGGCAGAGCTTCAGAGGGATGATGTAAGGACCCTCAGGCGGCTGGGCTGCAATTTCGTCCGCACAGGAGGATTTCCTCCGTCTCAGAGCTTTCTTGATGCCTGCGACGAGCTGGGACTGCTGGTCTTTGACGAGATCCCCGGCTGCGAATATGTCGGCAATGAGGACTGGCAGGAGTGCCTGACGGACACACTGAGCGAGCTGGTCAGGCGTGACCGCAGCCGCACCTGCGTGGTCATGTGGTCGTCCCAGATAGCGCTGACCACCGACGACACTCAGCTGTCTGCCAAAGCAGCGCGTATAATCCGCGAGCTTGATCCCTCCAGACCCATCGGCAATGTCCGTGCGGTGTCGGGACAGCAGGCGATCACCGAAGATGTCTACTGCTTTGATGATTTTTCCGGTGCCGAAAACGGCCTTGAGCGCAAGAGAAACATATACAAGCCCAAGTGTCCCTACCTTGTGGCAGGTCACAAGGGCGGCAGATATGAAGCAAGCGCCGCCGACGATACCCGTCTGCTGGAGCAGGCGCTCATTCACGCAAAGGCGCTCAATGCCGCCATGGGTGATTCGGAGATCATCGGCTTCTGCGGCGGTGATCTGAGCGATTATCCCGTGCACAACGCTTCCGTTTCCGACGGCAGCGTGTGCCGCAGCGGCGTTACCGACAGTTCCCGTATATCCAAGCCTGCCGCTTGGCTGTATCAGTCGCAGAGCGGCAAGGGGGATTTCCTCGAGCTGTTCCCCGGCATCGGCAGCAACGGCGAGATCTACGCCTTTACCAACTGCGACAGCGTCCGTCTCAAGCGCAACGGCAAGACCGTTGCCGAGTTCAAGCCGGCACGCAAGCAGTATCCCAATCTGCCTCATCCGCCCATCATCATCGATGATTTCATCGGCGATCTGCCCTGCAGTGAGGATGGCGTGGAGCCCAGAGATCTGAACGGTCTCAAGGCTCAGCTCCTTGCCATGAGCAAGGAAAGCACGCTGCCCGGGGATGCCCGTTTGCGTTCGGCGATGTCGGTTGCGGCAAAATTCAAAATGAGCGCGGAGGAGCTCGTTCGGCTCTACGACAAGTATTGTGTCGAGAAAAACGGCACAGCCGCGTTTACCTTTGAGGGTCTGACCAACAGCCTGCCCACCTGCGTGCGTGTGCTTGCTCCGGTCACGGAAGCTTCCATGCGCGTTGTGTGCAACAGAAAGCAGCTGGTCAGCGACGCCACCTATGACTGCGTGCGCATCGAGCTGACCGCCGTTGACGGCAGCGGCAACCGCCTGCGCGACCGCTTCGACGCGGTGAGCGTGGATGTGGACGGCTCGCTGGAGGTCATCGGCTCGAAGCTGTTTTCCCTTAACGCAGGTGCTGCGGCGTTCTATGTGCGAACCAAGGGCGGCAAGGGTCCGGCAAAGGTCAAAATTTCCACAGAGGCCATGGGGCTGCATACAGTCGAACTGGATGTGACCCGAACTGGCAAAAAATAAACTATCATCAAACAAAGAAGGGTGTTGCTATAATGGCAAAAGAAATGGCAAAGCAATACGATCCTAAAGAGGTTGAGGATCGTATATATAAAATGTGGGAGGACGGCAAGTACTTCCACGCTGTGATCGACGAAAAGAAAAAGCCCTATACCATCGTTATTCCGCCACCCAACATCACCGGCCAGCTGCACATGGGTCATGCTCTTGACAACACCATGCAGGACATCATCATCCGCTGGCGCAGAATGCAGGGCTACTGCACTCTATGGCT
>SVPO01000018.1 GCA_015065795.1 Oscillospiraceae bacterium
CTGGGTCGCCATATGCTGATATAGCTCAGTCGGTAGAGCGCATCCTTGGTAAGGATGAGGTCCCCGGTTCAAATCCGGGTATCAGCTCCACAAACACCTGAAACTTCGGTTTCGGGTGTTTTTCTTTGGTTTTGGGTTGGCAATATGGGCGGAGAACTTGACTTCGGCGGCGAGAGGTGGTAGATTATGCGCAGAGGTCGTCCCACTGACCGTTTCGGACGTATTGACAGAGGCTCGTTCATCTGTTGCAGTGGTTAGGCCTCTTTTTGCCGCCAGTATGAGCTTTTTCGTTGACTTCGGCGGCTGGGTGTGGTAGAGTGTTGCTGTCAGAGGTTCTCAGACTACGTTGGGAGTGCTTGCCGCTCTCCATAGTAACGTGAGCCTCTGACTTTTTTCGTCAGTATGAGCTTTTCCGTTGACTTCGGTGTCAAGATGTGGTAGAGTGTCGCTGACAGAGGATTTTGCGTACGTTGGGAGTCGCTATGGCTCGCCATAGTAGTAGCTTAATCCTCTGTTTTTCCGCCAGTATGAGTTTTTTCGTTGACTTCGGTGTCGAGATGTGGTAGAGTGACCCCAGAGCCAATGTTTATGTGCGAGCCCCTCCCATTTCGGGCTGAGGGCACGGCGCCGTCGTTGGCTCTTTGGTTATTATATCTTATGTCTTTATAGCTGGAACATCGAGAATTTTCAGACCGCATCCTTTTTGCACGATTATGGCGAAAGGATGCGGTCTTGTTTGAAGCAAAAAATAACATTACGTGAACAGTTTGAATCATCTTTTGAAGATGTCTATTCATCTTTTATCTTCTCTCCGACATCTAAAGGCATTTCGCAGGCAACTATCAAGAATTATCACTCACATCTGAAAGGAATTTCACGGCATCTGTTCCCGTAGCGCCTCTGATCTCTTTCCGATCAACTTAATCAATCCTCATTCATTGCCGTATTGTAAATTACGAAACAATGTGATAGAATAATCACATCACACAATATGCGAGGAAAGATATATGAGCGCTACCATAAAGGACGTTGCCATTCTTGCCGGGACCTCCACCGCGACGGTATCCCGTGTTATCAACAACTCTCCGAAGGTTACCGAGAAGGTAAGAAAACGCGTACGAGCCGCTATCGAGGAGCTGGGATACACACCCAACCCTGCTGGACGTATCCTTAAGAGCGGTGTGAATAAATCCATTCTTGTTATTGTCCCCTACAAGCTTTCCAGTTTTTACGGCAAACTTATCGACTCGATGACACAGGAGGCAACCGCCAACGATTACACTCTGCTTATCAGCGCCTGTAACAACGACAGTAACTACGAACAGACCCTCGTCAACCGAATGCTCAAGGACATGATCAAGGGCTTTGTCTTTCTCGGTACGTTCTTTGACGGGCACGAGCTTAACGAGATCAGCCGTCAGATCCCCTCTGTGATCTGCTGCGAGCAGCTGGACAAGGCCGATCTTTTCACCGTTGTGTGCGATTATCGTCAGGGCGCGTCTATGGCTGTGGAAAGAATGATCGCCGCCGGTCACAAGCGCATCGGTTATATCGCCATGCGTCACCGTCCGGCTTCCTCCCGTCTGAAGCTGGAGGGCTTCAAGCAGACGCTCTCCGATCACGGAATCGCTTTTTCCGAGGAACACATCTTCTACGGCTCCCACACTCAGCAGACCGGCTATTCTGCCATGAGATATTTCAACTGCCTTGACGAGCCGCCCACAGCCATCTTTGCCGAAACCGATCTGCTCGCCATGGGCGCACTCAACTATGCCGAGGAAAGCGGTCTTTTCTCCGATGGTAATCCTGCAATATGCGGATTTGACGACCTTGACATCTGCTGCATGGGCGTACGCAAGCTCACCTCCGTGAGTCAGCCGCTGGACGAGATCGGCAGAACAACGGTTCGTGCACTCATCGATATCATTGAGAACCACAAGGAAAACAAAGGCACGATTACCCTGCCGGTATCCCTTTCTCTGCGTGATACTCTGAAATAATCGACCTTTCACATTGACACATCAAAAGGCAGCCACAGAGCAAATCTGCGGCTGCCTTTTCGGTCAGTGATGGGTTATTCTATTTCGTTGCCATCCGAATCGTAGTGGATCTCCTCTGTCAGTTCGCCGTTCTCGTCATAGATTCTCCATACAGCTTCGTATTGAACGCCATCTTCATCATAGTCATATATGCTCTGAGCATTGATAACACCGTCCATATACATGGTCTGGGATACCACCTCGCCATTTTCGTCTGTCTCGTACTCATACGTGGTTGTAGAAATAATCGATCCATCCTTATCATATTGAATGTCCTCGATTGCTCCGAACCGCTCGTCGTACTTTATGACCCAATATGTACCGTCATCACAGAAACTGGTTTCTTTGCTGCAATATACTTTCTCTCCGAATTCGTTCTCTCCGTTCTCGCAAGGAAGATACTCATACTCCGCGATGAGTCTCTCTTCTCCTGTTCCTTTAACCTTATCGCAGACGTATTCTCCGGCGTATTTTGCGGAGCCATCGGGGTAATAATCGTACTCCGTTCTGGAGTAAAAGATTTCATTGCCATCAGCGTCATAATAGCCGATAAATATCAGGTTATCGGACTCGTCGAAGCTATATGTTTCGTATCCGCCATTATCTCCGTAAAATGTTCCGGAGTTGCATACAGAACAAATCCCCAGACCGTCATTATACTCACCATTATAGGTATGGCTGACCGGATCAATCTTTTCGCCGCACTCACCGCACTCGTGCCAGTGTTGTTCCGGATCCAGCGACCAGCGTTCGGCGATAGTGTGCTCGTGACCACAGCCCACAAGCGCAAGCGTCGCAAAGCACAGTGCAATGCCAAAAATAACTCTTTTCATTGTGATTCACTCCCGAATACTACTATTTGTCTTTATTTGCAGACGGTATCATAAATTTTAACACAATTATTCTCAGAAGTAAAGAATAATATCACCACGATGACGAATATATGTTTTTGTCGCTATTTCTTATCAAACTGTCTTATATCTTCACAAAGAATCATGTATAATCAATATAAACTATCCAATCAACAAAAGAGGTGATGAGTTGTCTCGTCTCAGTCAGAAGCTTGCTCACAAATTCAAAGAGGCTTTTGTGGCGGTTATGCCGGTGGTCGGCATCCTGCTGCTGCTCAGCTTTACCATCGCCCCCATGCCAACGGGCGTGCTGATGAGCTTTCTGCTCGGCTCCGTGCTGGTTATGGTGGGCATGATGTTCTTCACTCTGGGCGCGGAAATGTCCATGACTCCCATGGGCGAAAAGGTGGGCGCACGGATGACGCAGAGCCGAAATCTGCTGCTGATCGTCTTTCTCGCCTTTGTGCTGGGCGTCATCATCACCATTTCCGAGCCGGATCTTCAGGTGCTCGCCCGACTGGTACCATCCATTCCCGACACGACCATCATACTGGCAGTGGCTGTGGGTGTGGGAATATTCCTTGTGGCGGCGATCCTGCGTATGCTGTTCAGTATTCCGCTGCCGCCGCTGCTGGTAGTGCTTTACATAGCGGCATTTGCGCTGGTTTTCTTTGTGCCCAACGAATTCCGCGCCATTGCGTTCGATTCGGGCGGCGTTACCACCGGCCCCATGACCGTTCCGTTCATCATGGCGCTGGGCATCGGTATCTGCGCCATCCGTGACGACAGACACGCCGCTGACGACAGCTTCGGTCTTGTGGCGCTGTGTTCCATCGGGCCCATCCTCGCTGTCCTTGTGCTGGGCATGGTGTTCATGCCTGCCGGGAGTGAGGTGAATTCGGTAGCGGCTCACGACGTTGCCGACTCCGTGGAGCTCAGCCGTATGTTCACAGGCGAGCTGCCCGTTTATATGATGGAGATCGTCCTCTCTCTCCTGCCCATCGTTGTGTTCTTTGCGCTGTTCCAGATCATTTCTCTGAAGCTGCAGGGACGCACACTGAAGAAGATCGTCATCGGTCTGGTTTACACCTTTATCGGACTCACTCTTTTCCTCACCGGTGCCAACGTTGGATTTATGCCTGCAGGCAGCTATCTCGGCAGCGTGCTGGGCGAATCCTTCAAATACATTCTCATTCCCATCGGCGCGCTGATCGGCTTCTTTATCGTTAAGGCAGAGCCTGCGGTTTATGTGCTGAATCAGCAGGTCGAGGAGCTGACCGACGGCGGTATTTCCGCGAAAGCCATGGGCATCAGCCTGTCGGTGGGTGTGTCGGTCTCCGTCGCTCTTGCCATGATCCGCGTGCTCACGGGCATCCCCATCCTGTATTTCCTCATCCCCGGCTACGCCATCGCCCTCGGTCTTTCTTTCCTGACCCCGAAGATCTTTACCGCCATCGCCTTCGACTCGGGCGGAGTTGCTTCCGGTCCCATGACCGCCACGTTCCTGCTTCCGCTGGCGCAGGGCGCCTGCACCGCAGTGGGCGGCGATCTTGCCAGCGACGCTTTCGGCGTGGTGGCGATGGTTGCCATGACTCCGCTTATCACCATTCAGATACTCGGTCTCATCCACAGAATCAAGCAGAGAAAGGGTTCTCCCGCGGACCTTGCCCTTGCCCAGTTTGAGGATGACGCTATCATCGAGCTGTAAAGGAGTGTGAATCAACATGAGCAGACTATACATGATGGTCACTATCACCGACCGCAACCATGCAAAGAAATTCACATCCTTCTACGCTGAATCCGGACTGGATGTTTCTCTGGGCACACTGGGACACGGAACCGCTGCCAGCGAGATCCTTGACTACTTCGGCCTGGAGAACAACGAAAAAGCCGTGCTGTTCCACATCGTTACCGACGAGACATGGGCTTCACTGAAAAAAGCTCTGCGCACCCAGATGAAGATCGAGATCCCCGGAACGGGCATCGCCTTTACCATCCCCCTGAGCAGCATCGGCGGAAAGAAGGCTCTGAACTATCTGACCGCTAACCAGACATATGTAAAAGAGGAGGAGACCTCGTTGACTGATACCAAATACGAACTGCTGGTGGTTATTTCCAACCAGGGCTACACCGAGCAGGTTATGGATGCCGCCAGAAAGGCAAAGGCATCCGGCGGCACTGTCATTCACGCAAAGGGAACCGGCACCCGTTCCGCCGAGAAGTTCCTCGGTGTTACGCTGGTTCCGGAGCGCGAAATGGTGTTTATCGTCGTGAGAAGCGACCGCAAGAACGACATCATGCGCTCCATCATGGACGAGGCAGGCATTGATTCCAAGGCAGGTTCCATTGTCTTTTCGCTGCCTGTCACCGACACCGCAGGCATGAGACTGATGGAGGTCTCGGAGTCGGAGGAGTAATTCCGCACAACCAAAAACGAGCTGAGACGCGGCAGACCGCCGTTCCCAGCTCGTTTTTTATTCGGTTGTCCTGCCCTTGCGGCTCAGCAGGATTATCGCCAGCATAACCAGTAGAACGCCAGCAATCTTTTCCCATGTCACAGTCTCGCCAAACACGATGGCGCCCGTCAGCGTGGCGACCACCGGTTCGGCATATGCCACCACCGAGGCCTTGCCCGATTCGATTCCGCTGAGCCCCTTGGTATACAGCACAAAAGGAACCAGAGTGCACAGCACGCCCAGAAGCAGTGCATTCAGCGCAACGTATGGTGTATCCGTCACCAGTCCTGCAACCTGTGAGGGATTGCTGAAGGGTATCGAGCCTGCCGCGGCAAAGAGGAACGTATACGCTGTAACGGTGATGATATCGTATCTGCGCAGCGCCAGCTTGCCGAAGATGCTGTACAGTCCGTAGCCCAGGCCGGAACCAACGCCTGTCAGTATCGCGGTCAGCGGCACTGTCTGAGCTCCGCCCAGCACGCCGGTAATGAGCACGCAGCCGCCAAAGGCAACCAGCAGAGCGATCAGCTTTGTCGGAGTAATACGCTCACGGAAAACCACCGCCGAGATGAGCATCACAAAGAACGGCGACGTATACAGCAGTATCGCCGCCACAGACAGCGAGGTAACTGACTGGGTGTGGAAATAGCAGACATTGAAAAACAGGATGCTGCAGATGCCTGTGCCGAAGAACATCCACAGGTCACGCACCCGTACACGCAGCAGACTGCGGTTGAAGATCAGCATATATCCCACGAGCAGCACCGCAGTCACTGCGCAGCGCACGGCGGTTATCTGTATCGGTGCCGCGCCTGCGTCGGACAGCGCGCGTGAAAACACTCCGATGACGCCCCAGCACACTGCGGCGAGAAGGATAAGAATTATCGAGATGGTCTGTGAGCCGACTCTGACGTCGGCGGTCTTTTTTTCCGGCATTGGTTTTCTCCGTTAATCAGCGAGATCCGGGCATATCCCTGCGTCACTCCCGGTAAAGTTCGATGTATTCTGCCAGAGCCCATCCGAAGCAGTAGTCTCCGGTATGCTCATTCACAAAGCCGATATAGATGTATCCGTTGTCCGCAGGATCGTATTCGGCAATGATGTCCACCCCGGTACCTTCCGGGAGTATTGCCAGCTTTGTGGAATCCGAATCGGGATACTCACGGACATTCACTCCCGCATGGGACGGCGTGTAATAGCATACCATTCCCAGATCATATACTTCTTCCTGCTCATGATCGCCGTAGAGGTTGCTTTCGTATTCGTCGATTTCCTGTTTGCTCATGGGCACGAGATACTGAGCCATGACCCAGAAGAAGGTGTCAGTGTCGGGACTGTATACATAAGCATAGCCGTTATTTTCCGGATAGTAAGGCTCCTGAGCGACGACCGCAGATCCTTCACTGAGCACGCCCAGATTTTCCGAAGCGGAATCGCTTTCCGACCTCATGACAAGTCCGTCGCCGCCGGGGGTATTGCGCACGGCGTAATATGTGTATGGCTCGATCTGATACTGAACAGCCGCGTTCTGCACATAGTTCTCCCTGGGATCTTCCTCGTCCGCCGTCTCCGGATCGCTCTGTGACGGAGCATCCATGATCACGTCATCGGTAGTATCATCCCAGAGATCATCCCCTGATGAATCGTCAGCATAGTGCGTGTCAGTGTGAAGCGGCCTGTCTGTTTTCTCGTCCTCACCTTCACAGGACAGCAGTGCCAGAACTGTACATACTGTCACCGCCAGCGCGGCTGCGACGGCGCAGATTATCATCGAAAGCCTGTTGCTATGGTTCTTCGCAGGCGAACTGTCTGCCGAATATTCCATCGGCAGCTGTATAGGTGCGGTATCTGAATAGTCCATCTCCGGTCCGCTGCTCACCGGACTCTGGCAGCCCGGACAGTAACGCGCGGATTCATCGATTTTTCTGCCGCAGTTGGTGCAAAACATCCGTATTCTCCTCACCGGCGTATTTGGTACGAACCGAAGCTCTGCCGCATGGTTTCGTATGTAAGGTTTACTGTATCCCTTTTTGCGATATTTGTCAAGACGGCACCGGCATTGTCTGTGCTTGACGAAGCATGGCGAAGCGTGATAAAATGAGCCAAGGAATAACACGCGCGAAGGCGCCGGCAGAGCTGTTCTGCCGACGCGTCGGTGCCATCACTTTCAGGAGAAATTATGAAAAGCAGAATTATTATCGGAATCACAGCAGTATTCGCCGTGCTGCTGATGGTATTTACTCTGAGCGGCTGCGGCGACAGTCTCATCGGCAAATGGCGCTCCACCTCGGAAAAGGAAACACAGCTGATCTTTGTATCAACCGGCAAGGTCACCATGTCCGACAACGACATCGAGCTGACCGGCACATTCCGCGACGACGGCCAGAATCTCGTGATGTCCATGACCGCGCCCAACGGTGAAAAATACGTAATCGAAGCTACCTACACCATCGTTGACGGAGAGCTTCACCTTGAGAACTCCAAGGGTCAGGTGGAAGTATTCGTCCGCTGATCACAGCAGCAGATAAAGCAGCGCCAGAATCAGCGGCAGCTCGCAGCCCTCGCTTATCGCAAGAATAAGCAGCGCGGCGATAAGCAGCTCCTCACCCGACAGTGATGCGCCTTTATTTTCTCTGTGGGGCTCTGAACAGGCGGGACTCTCCGCGTCCTGCTCACACATCCGGCAGCCCCACTCCTGCTGCATGATGTCATTATCTTCACATTCCTTCGCGTCCTGCGATCCGATCGGCAGCGATCCCTCCGCAGGGCGCGTTTGTTCGCCCGTGTCGGGCGTTACCCTGTGCGTCGGTATGTCACATGACGCGGTACGACGCTGGGCATCCAGCATCCGTCGGTCGGACTCCCGACGCATTACGCCGTAATCGTAGTATCTTACTGAAGGCATTTACATCAACTTGCTTTCTTTCATTATAGAGAGGACTCTGCTGACCGACAGCAGCCGCTCGGCTTCATCCAGCCGTTTGGCTCTGGACTGACTGAGAAAGGGCCGCAGCGCCGACAGCAGCCGTGTGGTATCGTCATCCTTTGGCGCACTGAGCAGCGGAGCCAGCTTTGTGACCGCCGAAAGCATCTCGGCAGAGGCGCTGTCAGGCTTTGTCTTCTGATCCGAACTATTCGCCTGCGGCGCTTCTCCGGGCGCGGACTGACCTCCGTCAGAACCGGGCAGAAGACCGCCCAGCCCCATCTGCTCCGCTGCTTTGCGCAGATTCTCCATTGCCTGCGGATCATTAAGCAGGGGCGCAACCATCGCGCTGAGTTCGCCAAGATTATCCATAAGTATACGTTACCTCCCCTGCCGCAATTCCATTCAGCTGCTGTGCTTTCCGCCTGCACCACTCAGTCTGCTCATCAGCTGCTGCGCCATGGGCGAGCTGAGCACCTGCCGCGTTTTCTCCGGATCGGAAAGCACCTCACGCAGCTTTTCCACGTCCTGTCGGGAAAGTCCGGAGATCGCTTTTGCCAGCTCAGGATTGGCTGCGGAAGCATCTTTTATAGGATCGCGACTGTTCTGATTCATACGGGTCACCGCCTTATATCTCAATAATACGCTGTTCATTCTCATAATATGACCGCAGAAAAGGAAGTGTTACAACCATGAAGATTCTGGTCGTGTCGGACACCCACGGAAGATGGGGCGCGCTGTATAATGTCATTCAGGCGCACAGTGACGCAAAAGTCGTCATACATTTGGGCGACGGCTACGCCGACCTTGAGCGCATCCGCCCCTCCTTCCCCGACCGTGTGATGATGGGCGTTGCCGGAAACTGCGATTTTCTGGCGGCATCCGGTGTGCGCGGCAGCAACGTGATCAACATCGAGGGCGTGGACATCTTTTTCACCCACGGACACTCCTATCGCGTCAAGTCGGGGGAATCGCTGGTGGAGCAGGCCGCCCGTGCGCGGAACGCAAAGATCTGCCTTTACGGCCACACCCACACTCCCAACAACGACGTGCGCAACGGACTGTTCATCATGAATCCCGGCTCCATCGGTGAGCCGCGCCGTGGTATCCCCACCTGCGGCATTATCGAGATCAACGGCGAGGATATCTCCCTGCGCATCGAGGAATGTGACATCTGATCACGCATCGGGATTTCACTGCATAATTTGATGATTCGCGGCATATCCTTTCAATTATCGTGTTTCCCAACAGAAAATCCCTTTACAACGGGAGGTTTTGTTGGTATACTCATATATAAGTGTATACCACTGCCTGTGCCGGACGCAGAACCAAACTTCGGGAGGATGCAGCGATGAAAGTCGAGGTCAGTAAAATCAAAAGACCGGGCGTGAAGGTCAGCGTCACGCTTGCACGCTCAAGACGCAAGGGAAGCTGCATCACCATCCCTGTGCGTCCTGCCGCTCAGAGTGAAGGCGCTCCCGAAAACGAAGTCATCGTCAGCAACGCCGAGCGCGAGCCGACCGTCATCGGATTTGCTCCCGGCGCAGAGGATGAATTCGACGTGGTCGCTGAAGCCGTCGAAGAAACCGATTGCGACGTAGTAAGCGAGGATGCTCCCATCGACGTATCCGATGAGGAAGTCCTGGACGAAGAAGATCTCATTGCACTGATCGAGGAGGAAGAAGCGGAAATGGCTTCCCAGCTCCATCAGCAGGATGACGTAAGCGATTCTGTCTGCGAAGATGTATTCGCAGACGAGCCTGCGGACGAACCGGAAGACCTGCTTACCGACCAGACCGCGTTCGTTTCCGAAGATGTGTCTGCTGAGGAGATCACAGAGGACACCGAAGAAGTGTCCGAGGCTGAACCTGCAGACGATACCGTTGAGGCTGATGCGGCAGACGGCCATCCCGATCAGCCTGCTCAGGTGGAACAGTATATGCGCTATTTTGACCGCAGCACCGATGGCGAGAAGTTCGAGGTGAGCGATACCCGCGCCAACGGTCAGGAAATCATCTGCGTGGACGGCGGAAGCGGCCGTCTGTCGCGCGTCTGCGGCTTCATAAAGCATAATCAGTCCGCGCAGTCATCGGGTGATGAACAGCCGGACGAACAGCCTGCAGAGCAGGAATAACCCTGCACTGCTGAATCAGTAAACACCACGGGGGCTGCCTCACTTTTCAAGAGAGTGATGCAGCTCCGTTTTTAGTCGGAGCCTGCTTTGCGGCAGCGTTCCGTACATGGAGGAAACATGGGCAACACAACCGATATCGCAGTGGTGGGCGGAGGCGCTTCCGGAATGGCTGCTGCCATCACAGCAGCACGCCGCGGCGCGTCTGTCACTCTGATCGAGGCACAGTCGAGAGTGGGCAGAAAGCTGCTGTCCACCGGCAACGGGCGATGCAACATTACCAACAGCGGCATTTCCAAAGAGCACTATCGAAGCGGCAATCCCGACCTCGCCGCTGCCGTAATGAATCAGGTTTCACGCGAGGATATCATGGCTTTTCTCTCCTCCCTCGGGCTTGAGTGCTTCGAGGAGCGCGAGGGACGGGTTTACCCTCGTTCGGAGCAGGCAGCGTCGGTGCTGGATATGCTGCGCGCCGAGCTGGAACGACTGCGCGTGGAGATAATCAGTGACGCGCGCGTGACTGAAGTCCGAAAGAACGGCAGTGCATTTTCAATCACAGCCGGTGATCATACCGTTTCCGCGCGCAGGGTGATTCTCGCCTGCGGTTCGGCTGCGGCACCGCAGCTGGGAGGATGCTCCGACGGGCTTGCTCTGGCACAGAAGCTGGGGCACAGATCAATCCCGTTCTCCCCTGCTCTGGTGGGTCTGAAGGTGGACTGCCCCGATCTGAAAGCCCTCAAGGGCGTGCGCTGGCGCTGCAGTCTTTCTCTGCTGAAGGACGGAAAGACGGTGCACACAGAGAGCGGAGAGATGCAGTTCAACGAGGATAATCTTTCCGGAATCGTGACCATGCAGATGTCATCACGCGCCGCGCGGCTTGGCGGCGGCTGCGTTCTTTCTGCCGATCTGCTCCCGGAATACAGCGCCGATCAGCTTGCGGATAAGCTCACAGCGCTGAGCAGGCAGCTGGGGCATATGCCGATGGAGTCATTCCTTTCCGGACTGCTTAACAAGCGGCTGGCGGTCTGTCTGCTGAAAAAGGCAGGCATCACCGGTCTTGCGCGACCTGCCGCTCAGCTCAGACCGCGCGATATATCCGCCCTTGCAAAACTCATCAAGGACTGGCGTTTCCCCGTCACAGGAAACTGCGGCTGGAAATCCGCGCAGGTCGCCACGGGCGGACTGCTGCTGAGTCAGTTTGACGAGCATCTGCAATCGAAAGTCACCCCCGGGCTGTACGCCTGCGGCGAGCTTCTTGACTGCGACGGCGACTGCGGCGGATTCAATCTCCACTGGGCGTGGTGCTCGGGCATCACCGCCGGACGCTCCGCAGCAGACAAATAATCTATCAAACGAAAGAGAGCCAAAGCTGATGCCATTGCTGGACAACATCAAGCTGTCACCTCACCGTGATAACCCGGCGGCGCTGAAGAAAGCCGTCGTCCGAAAACTGAATATACCCGAAGTCGAACTGGGCGAGATACGCGTTTCGCGGCGGTCGGTGGACGCACGGCACAAGGACGCGCTCAGTCTTGTCTATTCCGTGGAATACGCAATGAAGGGCAGCAGACTGCCCGAATATGTGCGTCCCAAGCCGCAGCCCGTCGCCAATGTTCCCGAGCTGCGCCCTGTTGTGGTGGGCAGCGGTCCTGCAGGTATGTTCTGCGCGCTGACCCTTGCCGAGGCAGGATTGCGTCCGATCGTCCTCGAGCGCGGTCGTCCCGTGGAGGAGCGCACCCGTATTGTGGAAAGCTATTTTGCCGGCGGCGAGCTGGACTGCCGATGCAACGTGCAGTTCGGAGAGGGCGGCGCAGGTACATTCTCCGACGGAAAGCTGACCACAGGCATCAAGGATTCCCGAATCGGCACTGTGAACGCCGCTCTCGTGGAATTCGGCGCGCCCCCTGAGATAGCATATTCGGCAAAACCGCACATCGGCACCGATCGGCTGCGCGATGTGGTGGCAAATATCCGAAGATACATCGAGTCCCTCGGCGGCGAATACCGTTTCTCCTCCCGGCTCACCGATGTAGTCATTCGCGACGGCAGACTGACAGCCGTTCAGGTCGCCTCTGACGATCAGGGCGAATACAGCCTTGACTGCGGCTGCATGGTCCTAGCCACAGGACATTCTGCCCGTGATACATTCGAAATGCTGCACCGACGGGGGTTTGTCATGGAGGCAAAGCCGTTTTCCGTTGGCGCACGCATAGAGCATCCTCAGCCACTCATTGACCGCGCTCAGTACGGCAGCTTTGCAGGACATGCTGCTCTTGGCGCCGCCGACTACAAGCTTTCCGCGCGCACCCGTGACGGACGCGGAGTGTACACCTTCTGCATGTGCCCCGGCGGTCACGTTGTCGCAGCCGCAAGCGAACCGGAAAGCATCGTGACCAACGGCATGAGCTATTACGCCCGTGACGCAGCCAACGCCAACAGCGCCGTGCTGGTTGGTGTATCTCCTGCAGATTACGGCTCCGAGCATCCGCTCGCCGGCGTCGAATTCCAGCGGCGCATCGAACACGCCGCGTGGCTTTATACCCGTTCCTCCCGTGCTCCTGCCCAGCTGCTGGGCGATCTGCTCGCAGGTCGGGCATCCACCTCGTGCGGAAAGGTCACACCCAGCTATCGTCCCGGCGTGGTCTGGGGCGAGATCGGCTGCTGTCTGCCCGACTTTGTGGCAAACGGCATCGCCGACGGCTGCCGCGAGTTTGATCGCCGTCTGAAAGGCTTCTGCAATCCTGACGCTGTGCTGACCGCTCCGGAAAGCCGCAGCAGCTCTCCCGTGCGCATCGTGCGCGGTGAAAACCTGCAGTCCTCGGTAACGGGAGTATACCCCTGCGGCGAGGGAGCCGGATACGCAGGCGGCATCATGTCCGCCGCAGTGGACGGCATGCGCTGCGCGGAAATGATAATCGCGCAGTATCGTTGAGGTGACTGTCATGGATGACGTAAGAATCGTTGAGGCGCAGATGTGCTACTGCGCCAGCCACACAGCCACCATCTCCGCGGTGGCGCAGGAGGGTCTATATCTCTCCAACAACACGGGATTCACCTACGAATCGATATTATCCTTCTTCAGGATGTGCGAGGAAGCCGGTTATCCGCAGTATTATGTCGTCAATTCCGAGGACAAAGCCGTGGGCTGGTGCGATATTGTCCCCAGAGGGATCACAGGCAGAAAAGTGGGATACATCGGCATCGGACTGCGAGCCGATTATCGGGATCGCGGCATCGGCACAAAACTTATGCAGCACGCGTTGGATCATGCAAAGGAATACGGCTTCACAGAGATCAGACTGGAGTGCCGTGCCTCAAACAAGCGCGCACTGCATATATACGAAAAGAAATTCGGTTTCCATAAAACCGGACGCAAGCGTCGCGGACTGGTACTGGAGGGCAAAGCCATCCCCGTCGTATATATGCGAAAAAAACTTGACTGATAAGGGGCAAAACTATGCCTGATACATACAACAGACCCAAGGTCGTTCTGGTCACAGGCGGCTCGGGCGGCATCGGACGCGCGGTGGCGCTGGCTTTCGGCATCGCAGGATGGCGCGTGGCGGTGCACTACAACACCAACCGTGAGTCGGCTCAGATGATCGCCGACGAGATCATTGCCGCAGGCACCCAGGCTATAGCCGTGCAGGCGGACATCACCGACTACGATGCCGTGCAGCGGATGTGCGAGGACGTGCGCATCTGCCTCGGCGGTATTGACACTCTGGTCAACAATGCCGGAGTCGCAGACATTGTCCCCTTTGCCGACATCACACCCGACCGCTGGCGCAGGATGATGAGCACCGATCTGGACGGCGTTTATAGTTGCAGCCGCGCCGCTCTGCCCTATCTGAGCGCCGGTTCGTCCATCATCAATATCTCCTCGGTCTGGGGGCTGTACGGTGCATCCTGCGAGGTACACTACTCCGCCGCGAAGGCAGGCGTCATCGGCATGACATCGGCACTGGCAAAGGAGCTGGGTCCCTCGGGCATTCGCGTCAACTGCGTTGCCCCCGGAGTGATCGCCACAGAGATGAACGCATGGCTCAGCGCGGAGGATCAGGCAGAACTGAACGACTGCACTCCGCTGGGTCGAATGGGCACGCCCGAGGAAGTGGCGGCAGCGGTTCTGTTTCTGGCTTCCGAAAGCGCTTCTTTCATAACCGGCGCCACGCTGCCGGTCACAGGGGGCTTTACCGGCTGACGGTGAAGCTTATCCAGTCATCAGCAAGGTAATCCACCGCCATTTCTACTGTAAAGCTGCTTGCGTTCACAGGAATCTGTGCGATTATCCAGCCCTCGCGGCTGTGACCTACGTCTATCAGGCCGTCAACAGGCGTTCTGTCGTCGGATATCCGCAGCAGCTGACAGGGATTTCCCTCTGCCGTGACACGAATTCCCAGCACGCTGCTCAGAGCCATGCTGTGGGTGGAATTGTTGGTCACGCGCAGCATGATACCTGCCTTTCCAAAGCCATCGCCGCTATCCTCCCACACAAGGTCGGTGCACTCCACGGCATACACCCCGTCGTCGTAGACCACTACGGGAGTGAAAGGCTTTTCTGCCGCGCTGCCCCCTGTGCTCTCTGCACATCCGCAGAGAAACATCGCCCCGACGCAGAGGCAGGCCGTCAGACAAGGCAAGCGTAAGATATACGAACACCAATTGCGCATATTTATCCCCTCCGATTTTTTCTTGATAATGCTTATTCGTACGGTCGGGAAACAATGCCTGCATGACAAAAGCAGTCCGTTCAAAGCGCGGACTGCTTTTTCTCGTGTAAAGTAACATCACTTGTCGATATCGCGGCCGGCTCTGCGCACTTTTGCGTTGTGCTGAGCCGGTTCGTTGATCAGTTCACCCTCGTCTGTATAGCGCGAACCGTGGCAGGGGCAGTCCCATGTGTGCTCCTGGGGATTCCAGCGCAGCACGCACCCAAGATGCGAACAGCGCGGTTTTGAAAAGGACAGCAGACCTTTGGCTGCGTGAACGGCATTGACCGCAAGCTGACGGCGGAGCATATTCCTCGACGGACTGAACACCCTCTCCCACTCGTTTTCCTTTCCCGTGATAAGATCGGTTATCAGCCGCGCGGAAATCATGGAGGAGGTCATCCCCCATTTGTTGAAGCCTGTGGCGACAAAAAGATTGGGTGTGAGCGCCGAGTATCTTCCGATGTAGGGGATTCCGTCGAGGGTCATGCAGTCCTGCGCCGCCCAGCGATACTTGACCGACGAGCCCGGAAACAGCGCGGCGGCAGTTCGCTCAAGGTCATCCCATCCGCCGCCGGGCATTCCCGTGCGGTGACCGGCATCGCCAACCAGCAGGTATCGATCGGCACTCCTGAAGCTCAGACCCTCGGGGAAATCCTGCAGATACATTCCCTCGATATGCGGCGCACTTTCCAGCGCGATCACGTTTGCACGGCTCTGATACTGTTTGAGGAAATAGCTGCCATGGCGGTTGATGAAGGGAAAATGAGTGGCGACAACGATCTTCTGCGCGGTCACAGAGCCTGATTCCGTTATGGCTTTGTGCCCCATCAGCGATCGTACCCGGCTGTACTCGTATATCCTCAGACCTTTCGCAATATGGGCGGCAAACCTCAGGGGATCAAACTGCGCCTGATCACGCAGCATTACCGCCGGCGCATCAAACGGCAGATCGATGCGGTTTGTTGTTTCCGCTTCCACGCCGATACTGCGCAGCGCCGCAGCCTCCTGCCTGATGGCTTCACGGTTGTCTTTTGCAAAAACATAGGCGTTCTGCCGCCGAAAGCCGCAGTCGATATCCCTGCACATATTCGCGAAATTGCGCACCGCCCACTGATTGGCTTCGTAATACAGGTGCGTTTTCTTCGTGCCGATATCACCGATCATCCTCTTGCAGCGCAGACCGTGGAGGGCTGTGATTTTGGCTGTGGTATTCGCAGTCACGCCTCCGCACAGCCTTCCGGCTTCCAGCAGCACGCAATCGATGCCTGCATCGGTCAGCGTACGGGCACACAACAGCCCAGCCAGTCCGCCGCCGATGATCAGCACCTCAGTGCTGATATGCTGATCAAGCTCCGGAAACGCAGGCAAATCGTTTGTATTCTTCCAGAGAGAAGTCATGCTATCACCCCGGAACAGTATTCCATGTCGGAGGTGACGTTATGCGGCTTTCTGCTTCATTATTCAGGCAGGCAGAAAAAACTCGGATTTTTCGAAAAAAATTGAAATTAGGGCTTGATTTTTCAATCGCGTTGTGATAATATATATGAGCAGTCGAGAGACTGGTAAAAACTTGGGGGTGTAGCTCACTTGGGAGAGCGCTTGACTGGCAGTCAAGAGGTAAGGGGTTCGATCCCCCTCATCTCCACCAAAACAAGCAAATCCGAACCTTATGCCGATTGGCGATGGGTTCGGATTTGTTGTTTATATCAAATCGTAGACAAAGAACAGAGCGGCAAGGCTATTCCACCCTGCCGCTCTGTATTTTATTTATCATGCAAATGAATAAATGCTTCAAAAAACTGAAATCTCACAACTTCTTAATTAGATACAATCTATTTTAGTCAAGACATTTCTGCATAATCAATGCATCTTTATATGTTTCATTTGCGTACCAAAAATTTTTATATGTTCCAATTGTTTCAAAACCCATTTTTTTATATAATGCAATTCCTGCAAAATTATCTGCCACAACCTCTAGTTCAATACTTTTTAGCTGCATTGTCTTAGCGGACTTCAATATCGTATTCATCATCGCTGTTCCAACTCCCTTATTCCAGTAGTCTTTTTTCACAGCAATGGAAAATTTGGCACGATGATGCATTCTCATATTTGGATATCCATCCAGATCTGCCCGTGCTATTATTTTACCATTTATAACCGCAACTATAACAATACTGTTATCGGAATCAGATAACATTGCCAACCTTCTTCTGACACCTTCGACTGGCACATGAAATCCCTCTTTTCCATGCATAAGATTGTCCGATTCTTTTCCGACCTGATTCAAAAATATAATCATTTCTTCGGCATCTTCCGGTGTTGCTTCTCTAATACTATATTTTTCATTCATGTTCTTCATTCTCCTCATTTTCTCCAATCATTTACACAAATATCTTATTATCGGGCGCTTTTGTATTGCAGATATTTTGTCATTCGTAGATACCCATGAGCAGCTTGTCGGCTTCATGCGACACTTCCACAAACACCTCTCGGTGAACCGGATCGCAAATAGCGGCAGCTGTCTCAGAAAAACGCTTGCCTTTCGAGGACATACTGCCTGCCGCGTATCCTCCGCAGGTATAGATCTCATTCCCGTTGGCATCAAAAAGGCTGATGTGCTGGGAGCCTGCGTCCAAAACATCATAGTCGCTGATATCTCCGATCTCCCAGACGCGGTTGGCATTGATCGTGTCAATGATACTCCGGAGCTGTTCATCGGTAATGGTGATCTCAGCGGTATAGCCGGAGCTGCTCACCTCAACTCTTTTGTCGGCATACACGGTGACGCTTGTGCTCTTGGTGTCCAGAACCGTGCCGAAGCCGCCTCCCCATGAATATTCACAGATCACCTTGTCGAATGAGAAATCAGGTTTTGTTCCGCAGCCGGTCAACAGAGCAGCTGCGGTAATGACGCAAAGAATAACAGCGATGATCCTGCGCATGATTCGTTCCTCCGAATTACTAAATCAGTCGATGATGGTGTATTCAAACATCTCGTAATGCAGGCGGCTGCCTACATCCACGCCCATGGGCAGCAGCGCAAGGGCGATGAAGATATCCTCGGCACACTCGCCGGAGATATCGTGCAGATGGGCGTATTCGCCCTCGATTTTGGATACGATGTAGTCTTTGGGTTCCATAATAATCTCTCCATTTCCTTATTATTGTATCAGAAGAATTCAATCCGCGCAAGACACTAATATGCACGCCACAAAAATGACCTCCCGTTTTTCACAGGAGGTCATTGCATTTGGATCGATTACTGAGCCATGCCGAGCTCGATAGCCTTGAGATTGCTCTCGATCATGGCGGCCTTTCTGGGAGGCACGCACTTCTTGACTGCCTCGGTCAGAGCCTCGGGAGTGCAGAAGCCGGTCTCCTTGAAGAGCTTACCCACGAGAATGATGTTGGCAAGACCCTTCAGTCCGTTTTCCTCAGCCAGCTTGGTGGCAGGAACATAGAAGACGCTGATGTCGGTGCGGTCACACTTCTTCTCGATGAGACTGCTGTCGATCAGCACCACGCCGCCGGGAGCGACGCTGTCGATGAACTTGTCGTAGGAGGGCAGGTTCATTGCCACAAAGCCGTTGGGCTCGGTGACCAGTGGAGAACCGATGGCGTTCTCGCTCAGGCAGACGCTGCAGTTGGCAGTACCGCCGCGCATCTCGGGACCGTAGCTGGGAAGCCACGAAACCTCGTGCTCGTCGATCAGACCGGAATAGGCGATGACCTTACCGGCAAAGAGGATACCCTGACCGCCGAAGCCGGCCAGCAGGAAGTTGAAGTCTTTCATTTTACTTTACCTCCTCGCTCTTGTCCTTGTAGACACCCAGAGGATAGTAGGGCATCATGTTGCTGCGCAGCCACTCGAGGGCTTCGTTGGGAGAAAGACCCCAGTTGGTGGGGCAGGAGGACAGAACCTCGACGATGGAATAGCCCTTGCCGTCGATCTGGTTCTGGAAAGCCTTCTTGATGGCCTTCTTGGCGATGTTGACGTTCTGCACGCAGTCAACGGCAACACGCTGAGCCAGAGCCACGCCGTCCAGAGTGGAGAGCATCTCGCACACGCGGACAGGATAGCCGGAGTAGTTGACATCGCGGCCGTAGGGAGTGGTCTGGGTGACCTGTCCGGGCAGAGAGGTAGGAGCCATCTGTCCGCCGGTCATGCCGTAAATGGCATTGTTGATGAAGATAACGGTGATGTTCTCGCCGCGGGTAGCAGCGTGAACGGTCTCCGCGGTACCGATGGCGGCAAGGTCGCCGTCGCCCTGATAGGTGAATACCACGTTACCGGGCAGAGAGCGCTTGATGCCGGTGGCAACAGCGGGAGCACGACCGTGGGCAGCTTCGACCATGTCGCAGTTGAAGTAATTATAAGCAAATACCGCGCAGCCGACCGGTGCGACACCGACGGTCTTCTCGGTAACGCCCAGCTCGTCGAGAACCTCGGCGACAAGGCGGTGAACTATGCCGTGGGTGCAGCCCGGGCAGTAGTGGAAAGGCACATCGGTCAGTGCCTTGGGTTTCTGAAATACGATTGCCATTATTCGGCACCTCCCGCAAGTTTTTTGATCTGCTCGAGAACCTCAGCCGGAGCGGGGATAATACCGCCGGTACGACCGTAGAACTCAACAGGGATTCGACCATTGACAGCCAGACGGACGTCCTCGACCATCTGACCCATGCTCATCTCAACGGTGAGGATCTTCTTGGCGGTCTTTGCCACTGCGTCGATGGCATCAGTGGGGAACGGCCACAGGGTGATGGGACGGACCAGACCGGCCTTGATGCCCTGAGCACGGGCGGAGTTGACCGCGCTGCGTGCAACACGGGAGGATGCGCCGTAGGCGACAACGACGATTTCGGCATCCTCGGTCAGGTAGCTCTCGCTCATCTGATGGTTTGCCTTGATCTCGTCATATTTCTTATAGCGCTCGAAAACAAGACGCTCAAGCTCGTCGGGGTTGATGTACAGGGAGTTGACGACGTTGTGGGGACGCTTGCCGCCGGTGCCGTTGGTTGCCCAGGTCTTCTCGGGCAGAACGGGTTCACCTTCCGCGACAGTGACCGGCTCCATCATCTGACCCAGCATACCGTCGGCAAGGATCATTGCCGGCATACGATACTGGTCAGCCAGATCGAAGGCGCCTGCAACCAGATCCACCATTTCCTGAACGGTGGAGGGAGCAAAGACAAGGATCTGGAAATCGCCGTGACCGGTGGCCTTGGTTGCCTGCCAGTAGTCAGCCTGAGAGGGCTGGATACCGCCGAGGCCGGGGCCGCCGCGCTGTACGTTGATGATCAGGCAGGGCAGATCGGCACCTGCGATGTAGGAGATACCCTCGCTCTTGAGGCTGATGCCGGGAGAGGAGGAGGAAGTCATGGCACGGACACCGGCAGCAGCGGCACCGTAAACCATGTTGATAGCAGCTACTTCAGATTCGGCCTGCAGATAGGTGCCGCCGATCTTGGGCATGCGCTTTGCCATGTAAGCTGCCAGCTCGGTCTGGGGAGTGATGGGGTAACCGAAGAAGTGTCTGCAGCCTGCCTGAATGGCAGCCTCAGCCAGAGCTTCGTTACCTTTCATAAGTTTCTTTTCAGCCATTTGCTCTGCCTACCTTTCTACAGTGATCGCGACGTCGGGACACATCATGGCGCACATTGCGCAGCCGATACACTTGTCCGGGTCGGTCAGTGTCGAGGGATGATATCCCTTGGCGTTGATTCGGGCGGTGTCCAGCGCCAGCAGTCCGCGGGGACAGGCAGTGACGCACAGCTCGCAGCCCTTACAAAGGTTTTCATCTACGATGATCTTTGCCATATTGACCTCCATCTGCCGCTCACGCGGCGTACTTTATAGAAAAATAATAGATAACAGAATCAGCAATCGCCCTGAACGCCGTTTGTCTCCCAGGGCTTGGTGACCAGCACATCCACGGGCCATATCTTGCGACCGCAGTCGGCAAGGTCGGGAAGAATACGCCGCTCGGCAGCTGTGACCGCCAGAGGCAGCCCCGTCAGCCTGCACACCTCGTCGGCATACTCAAAGGAATCGATGACCGTCTGTGCGGTGGTGTACTGCATGAGGTGGGAATTGCTGACAATGGCGCACGCCTCAAGGTGGGACGCCATTTCTATCTCCCTGAGCAGCTCCACCGTCTCCTCCGCGCTCTGCGACTGGGAGCGGTACTTGTTCACCACATACAGCATGGTGTACGGACGCTCCTTCAGCCGGCGGCTGAAGCGGCCCAGGGCAGTGGCTCCGGCATCGTCTCCGCCCACATCGATGATGATCCGTCCGGTGCGCGTGAAGATGGAATACATCTCCGTGGTGATGGACGGAAGATCCACGTTGGAGTGGGCAAAGCCGGGTGCGATAAGCTCGACGCCCATGCTCTCAAGCAGCGGACCGTAGTCGCTGGCACGGAAGTAGGGATTGACGATGTCCATGTCGACCACCGTGACCTTCTCCCCTGCCTTGACGCACTGGGCGGCAAGATTCAGGGCAAGATTGGTCTTTCCGCAGCCGTAGTGTCCGCAGATAAGAATGATATCGGCAAGACCGTCGGGCAGACAGATGCCGTCTTTCTGCAGTTCTGTCATTGGTCTCACCTCTTTCATCTTATACGTCGCCTGCTGACGATTATTGAAGTATTATAGCACTATACAGGAATAATGGCAAGGTTTAAAATGTTGTTTATTGCGTTAAAGCACCGAAGTTTTTATAGATTTTGCCAAATGATATACAACGCTCGTCCAAGATCCGTCCGTTTATTGGTACACTTGCAGGCAAGAGCGCAAATCACAGGTTTGTTCTCTGCCAGAATATGCTATAATGTTTATGCCACATCATTAGGATGAAAGGAACGACATATGAAACTGCTGCACATTTCCGACCTACACATCGGCAAGCGTCTTTGCGAGCTTTCGCTGCTGGAGGATCAGGCGTATATTCTCAATCAGATAATCGAGATCGCCGAACAGGAGAAGCCCGATGCGGCTCTCATCGCCGGAGATCTCTATGACAAATCCACGCCCCCAGCCGAGGCTGTCAGGCTGTGCGACGATTTCCTCTGCAGGCTGGCAGAGGTATGTCCCGTGACCGCCATCATCAGCGGCAACCACGACTCCGCCGAACGCGTGTCCTTCGGCGGCAGGCTGATGAACTCCCGTGGCGTGTACATCTCCCCCGTGTACAACGGCAGCGTCTCCCCCATCACCCTAAGTGACGCACACGGCGAGGCGGATATTTTCCTGCTGCCATTCATCAAGCCTGTACATGTACGCGCGGCGTTCCCCGACGAGGAGATATCGTCATACACCGACGCCCTTCGTGTAGCCGTTGAGCACCTGCCCATCGACCACAGCAGGCGCAGTATTCTGGTGACTCACCAGTATGTCACAGGAGCCAGTCGAAGCGAATCGGAGGAAATGTCCGTAGGCGGAAGCGATAATGTGGACGCGGCGGTTTTCGCCCCCTTTGATTACGTGGCGCTGGGCCATCTGCATATGCCGCAGAATGTAGGCAGCGACGCGGTCAGGTATTGCGGTTCTCCGCTGAAGTATTCCTTCTCCGAGGCAAAGGGAGAAAAATCCGTCACCATTGTTGATGTGGAGGCGAAGGGCACCCTTGCGCTGCGTGAGATTCCGCTGAAGCCATTGCGCGATATGGTGCAGCTGCGCGGCGATTTCGCTCAACTGTCCGACCGCGTGCCCGGAAACCCTGAAAGCGACCCCTTCACGCGCATCACGCTGACCGACGAAAATGACATCCCCGACGCATTCAACAGACTGCGGCTGGTTTATCCCAACCTGCTGCGGCTGGACTACGACAACACACGCACCCGCAGCGGCGGCGTTGTGGAGATCAACGAACAGGCTCAGAGCAAGTCCCCCGACGAGCTGCTGGACGAGCTGTTCGTTCAGCAGTGCGGGCAGCCTATGTCCGGGCAGCAGCGCGATCTTGCCATGAAGCTGATATCGGAGATATGGGAGGGTGAGAAATGAGACCGCTAAAACTTACTTTATCCGCATTCGGTCCCTACGCAGACGAGCAGGTCATAGAGCTTGACCGTCTCGGAACCGGCGGTGTGTATCTCATCACCGGTCCCACGGGCGCAGGCAAGACCACCATCTTTGATGCCATTACATTTGCCCTGTACGGTGCCCCCAGCGGCACAGTGCGCGATCCGTCCATGCTGCGCAGCAAGTACGCTGATCCACGAACCCCGACCTTTGTGGAGCTGCTGTTCGAGTACGGCGGCGGAGAATACACTATTCGCCGCAGCCCGAAATACGACCGTCCAAAGCAGCGCGGAAGCGGATTCACATCGCAGGATGCCGACGCCCATATGATCTTTCCCGACGGGCGCATCGTATCAAAGCCCACCGAGGTCACCGCCGCCGTACAGGAGCTTATCGGCATTGACCGCAATCAGTTTTCGCAGATAGCCATGATCGCTCAGGGCGACTTCCAGAAACTGCTCATCGCCTCCACCCTTGAGCGCGGCAATATTTTCCGTCAGATATTCAAGACCGCTCCTTTCTATCGGCTTCAGGAGCGGCTCAGGAACGAAGCCTCCGCACTCAGGAACAGATATACCGAACTGCGCGCCAGTGTCAGCCAGTACATCGGCGGCGCGGTGTGTCCACCGGGAGACGAAAGCGAAGCTTCGCTGGAGAAGGCCCGTGCAGGCGAGCTGGACGGAAAGAGCACTATCGAGCTGCTCGACCGTCTTATCGCTCAGGATGAATCGCTCCACACCGAAACTTCCAAGAGTCTTGAGCGCACCGAAACCGAGCTGAAGCAGGCAAACAAGCTGCTGGGACGTGCCCAGGAGCTGGACAAAGCACGCAAGGAGCTTGCAGCTGCATCCGGGAAGCTTTGCGCACTTGAGGAGAGCCTTGCAAAGCTTACCGCCGCACACGAAGCCGCCGTCGCGCAGCAGCCTGCAATCGACGCACTGACCGATCAGATTGCCGCCGAGACCAACCTGCTGCCACGATATGACGAGCTGACACAGCGCACCCGGCGTCGTGACGCCGCCGCCGCTGATCTCAGGAAAAAGCGCGATGAAATCGCGAAGCTTGCTGAGCTTGTGCGCAAGGGCGAAGCTCAGCTTGAGACCGCCGACAAGGAATACGTCTCTCTGGCAGATGCCGACCGTCTGCTGGCGGAGGTCACCGCGGAACGCACACAGCTTTCGGCGCGAAAGAGCGGCGTGGAGAAGCTCCGCACACAGCTTTCCGATATACGAAATCTCAAAACCCAGCTTAAATCCGCCCAGGCGGAATACACCGCCGCATCGGAGAACTCCGCAAAACTGAGCGCAGATTATTCCGCCGCCAACCGCGCGTTCCTCGACGCGCAGGCAGGCATCCTTGCCGGAACACTTGCCGACGACCATCCCTGTCCGGTATGCGGCTCGACCCATCATCCCTCCCCCGCGCCCCTTGCGGAAACCGCTCCCACCGAGGCGCAGATAAACCAGCTCAAAGCTAAGTCCGAGCGCGCCGCCGCCGAAGCTTCCGAGCGCAGCGCCAAGGCAAGCGAGCTGCTGGGACAGTACCAGACCGCCGCACAGCAGCTCACCGCCGACTGCACCGAGCTGTTAGGTTTCTGCAAGCCCGAGACCATTGACACCGACCTTGAAGCCGCACAGAACGACACCGCTGCGGCATTGAACGCCGCAGAACAGCGACTGGCGTCGGAAACCGTCCGCTCGACTCGCAGAGGTGAGCTTGAGAAGGCGCTGCCGGAGATGCGCCGTCTGCACGCAGAGCGGCAGACCGGTCTTTCCGAAAGCGAGAAAGCCGCAGCGGCTCTGGAAAGCACGCTGGCAGGTGAGGATGAAGCCATCAGAGCCTGTGCCGCCGGACTGCAGCATCAGTCCGCTCAGAAGGCACGCGAGCATATCAGTCAGCTCGAACAGCAGCGCGCAGGACTTGTCGCCGCCATTGAGCAGGCGCGAAATGCGCTGGAGACCTGCCGCACCGATATCGCCGACCTGAGCGGCAAGAAGAACGCCTACTCCGCCCAGCTTGAGGGCGCGGAGGAGATCGACACCGCCGCTGCCGCCGAACACAGCCGCGCTCTTTCAGAAAAAAAGGACGCACTGAACACGCAGCTGACCGCCATCGCGGTACGGCTGGAAACCAACCGCGGCGCACGCACAGGAGTGCACACTCAGCTGGAAAACCTCTCCGTACTGGACGAGCAGATAGGCTGGACCACCACCCTGAGTGACGTTGCCAACGGAAATCTCAAGGGTACCGACCGCATCACGCTGGAGACCTTTGTGCAGGCATCGTATTTCGGACGCATCCTTGTGCGCGCCAATCAGCGGCTGATGTCCATGAGCGGCAGTCAGTACGAGCTGGTGCGCAGGGAGACAGCTGACAATCAGCAGAGCAAGAGCGGCCTTGAGCTGGATGTCATCGACCACATCAACGGCTCACGGCGCAGCGTAAACACCCTATCCGGCGGCGAATCCTTCAAGGCATCCCTCTCCCTCGCCCTCGGATTGTCCGACGAGATTCAGGCAAGCGCAGGCGGCATCAGACTGGACACCATGTTCATCGACGAGGGCTTCGGCTCGCTGAGCGACGGCGATCTGCAGCAGGCGATGGATGTGCTTGCGGGACTGGGCAGCGGCAACCGTCTGGTGGGAATCATCTCTCATGTTGCCGACCTCAAGGAGCGCATCGACAGGCAGATCGTTGTCACAAAGGACCGTTCCGGTGCCAGCCACGCCAGCATCGTCGTGTGACAGCAATGCCATGATGCAAATATTTGCTTACGATTTTGTGAATTTTCCTTCAAGGTGTTGACAGAATGTCCGCAAACCCCTAAAATAAGTTTAGCGCGTTGATGTGATGCTGTGCGCCTGGCAGGGCAAGCGGCATATTTACACACATCACCGATTTGCCAAAGGCAATACACTCAACCGGCATCAGAATCGATCGTTCAGTCGATCACACTTTCACGCCCGTGGGATGCGGCATCATCCCCGGGTGTGTTTGAGTTGCCCTTCTTTGCTGCGTTGAGTAACAAAGAAGGGAGTATTTTTTATGACGGACATTTTTGAGAAAACTCACCAGCCCTCGCTGGCCAGTGAGGCGAAGGAACTTGGCATCTATCCTTACTTCCATGCCCTTGAGTCCCGACAGGACATCGAGGTCATCATGGAAGGCAAGCGCCGCATCATGCTGGGCTCCAACAACTATCTTGGTCTGACCACCGACCCCGAGGTCGTGGAAGCAGGCATCAAGGCGTTTGAGCAGTACGGCACCGGCTGTTCCGGTTCCCGTTTCCTCAACGGCACACTGGAAATGCATCTTGAGCTGGAAAAGGAGCTTGCCGACTTCCTCCACAAGGAAGCTGTCGTGACCTTCTCCACCGGCTTCCAGTCCAACCTCGGCATCATCAGCGCCGTGGTGGGACGCAACGATTACGTCATCTGCGACAAGGAAAACCACGCCAGCATCTACGACGGCTGCAAGCTCAGCTACGGCAAGATGCTGCGCTACGACCATAACAACATGGAGCAGCTGGAGCGCTGCCTGCAGCGTGTTCCCGAAAACGCCGGCGCGCTGATCGTGACCGACGGTGTTTTCAGCATGGGCGGTGATATCGCCAATCTGCCCGAGATCTGCCGTCTTGCCAAGCAGTACGGCGCTCGCGTGATGGTTGACGACGCTCACGGTCTGGGCGTTATCGGCGAAGGCGGACGCGGTACCGCCAGCCACTTTGGTCTGGAGGACGAGGTTGACATCTACATGGGCACCTTCTCCAAATCCCTCGCCAGCCTCGGCGGTTACATGGCTTCCAGCGAAGTTGTTGCCGAGTATGTGCGCCACGCATCCCGTCCCTTTATCTTCTCGGCTTCCATCACTCCTCCCAGCTGCGCTACCGCACTGGCCGCACTGCGTCAGCTGCGCAAGCGTCCCGAGCTGGTGACCCGTCTGGGCGAGATCTCCGCATATGTTCGCTCCGGTCTGACTGAGCGCGGCGTTGCTATCCGCCAGTCCACCACTCCCATTATCCCCATCTACACCTACGAGGCGATTGAGACCCTCAAGGCCGCAAGAGCCATCTACGACGCAGGAGTATACGTCAATCCTGTTCTTCCTCCTGCAACTCCGCCCACTGAATGCCTGCTGCGCACCAGCTACATGGCAACCCACACCAATGAGATTCTGGACGAGGCTATGGATATCATCGCTTCTGTCCTCAAGGAGAGACAGCAATGCACAGAGTAATTGCCGTCACCGGCGGCAGCAGCGGTATCGGAAAAGCCATCGCGCGCCTGTTCGCGCAGAAGGGCTGCACCGTCTACGAGCTGAGCCGCAGCGGCAAGGACGACAGCGGTGTTATCCACATCACCGCCGACGTTACCGACGAAGCTGCTCTGGCAGCTGCCTTTGAGAAGATCGCTGCCGAACACGACTGCATCGACGTGCTGGTCAACTGCGCGGGCTTCGGTATTTCCGGAGCCATCGAGTTTACCGACATCGCCGACGCTCAGCGTCAGATGGACGTAAACTTTTTCGGCACCGTGCGCGCCACACAGCAGGCTCTGCCCTATCTGCGCAAGAGCGGCAGGGCAAGCATCGTCAACATAAGCTCCATGGGTGCTCCGCTGGCACTGCCTTTTCAGGCGTTCTATTCCTGCTCCAAGTCTGCCATCAACGCGCTGACGCTGGCTCTTGCCAACGAGCTGCGGCAGTTCGGCATCGCCGTGAGTGCGGTCATGCCCGGCGATGTTGTCACAGGCTTTACCGATGCCCGTGAAAAGTCCGTCGCCGGAAACGAGCTGTACGGCAGCACCATCGAGAAGTCCGTTTCCACCATGGAAAAGGACGAGCGCGGCGGCATGAGCCCCGACCGCATTGCCAAAAAGGTTTGGTCGCTCTCCAAAAAGAAGCATCCCAAGCCGCTGTCAACAGTGGGGCTGCAGTACAAGTTCTTTGCTTTCCTGCACAAGGCACTGCCTGCCCGGCTGGTCAACTGGATCGTCGGAAAGATATACACCTGATACTTTACATGAAACCCTCTGCAGCCGCAGGGCACTTACCCGTGTCCTGCGGCTGTTTTTTGGTGCTTACGACGTAAAATGCCATAATTTGTGCATAATCGCAAGGAGCGGTTTGGCTCATACATCAATTGACAATTGCCGTCGAATAGACTATAATGCAAGGGTAATCACACATCTGTATGACTGACGGATCACGCGGGGCACCGCGGTGGAATGCAGATGTTTATATGCCGACCGTCTGGGCGATTCAGTTTTGTTTTGTATGAAGCTGAGCCGTCTTTTTTTATTTCTATGCTGAAACAGACGGCTCGACAGACACGGAGGATAATCATTATGACACATGAAAACTGGACCGGATTTATCACCGGAGCATGGCAGGATGAGATCAACGTGCGCAATTTCATCCAGACCAATTACAAGGAATACACCGGCGACCACAGCTTCCTTGCCGGCGCGACCCAGCGCACCACCGAGCTCATGGACAAGCTCAACGACCTGTTTGCCGAGGAGCAGAAAAAAGGCGGCGTACTCGACATCGACACCGATACAGTTTCTTCGCTGACCAGCTACAAGCCCGGTTATCTTGACAAGGAAAAGGAACTCATCGTCGGACTGCAGACCGACAGTCCCCTCAAGCGCGGAGTCAACCCCTTCGGCGGCATCCGCATGGCACGTCAGGCCTGTGAGGCTTACGGCTACAAGCTGGGCGAAAAGGTGGAGGAGGAATTCCGCTACCGCACCACCCACAACGACGGCGTTTTCCGCGCATATTCCGACGAGATGCGCCTTGCGCGCCGCTGCCATGTCATTACCGGTCTGCCCGACGCTTACGGACGCGGACGCATCATCGGCGACTACCGCCGTGTGGCTCTGTATGGCGTGGACAAGCTCATCGAGGAAAAGAAAAAGGACAAGGCTCTGCTTGCTCAGGGCGACCTGAACGTTGAGCAGATCCGCATGAGCGAGGAGCTGTTCCAGCAGATCACCTTCCTCGGCTACATGAAGGAAATGGCAGCTATGTACGGCTGCGACATCAGCCAGCCTGCATCCAACGCCCGTGAAGCCATTCAGTGGACGTATTTTGCCTATCTTGCCTCCATCAAGGAGCAGAACGGCGCTGCCATGTCCCTCGGCCGCGTGAGCACCTTCTTTGACATCTACATTGAACGCGACATGGCAAAGGGCATCCTCACCGAGGAGGGTGCTCAGGAGCTGATGGACGACTTCGTGATGAAGCTGCGCATGGCACGTCATCTGCGCACCACCGAATACAACGAGCTTTTCGGCGGCGATCCCATGTGGATCACCGAAGCGGTGGGCGGTGTCGGCGAGGACGGACGCACGCTGGTCACCAAGAACAGCTACCGTATGCTCAACACCCTCTACACCCTCGGCAGCTCCCCCGAGCCCAACCTCACCGTGCTGTGGTCCACCTCCCTGCCTGCAAACTTCAAGCGTTTCTGCGCCAGGGTTTCAGCCGACACCGATTCCATCCAGTACGAGAACGACGACGTTATGCGTCCGCTGTACGGTGACGATTACGCCATCGCCTGCTGTGTGTCCGCCATGAAGGTGGGCAAGCAGATGCAGTTCTTCGGCGCACGGTGCAACCTCGCCAAGCTGCTGCTCATCGCCATCAACGGCGGTTACGACGCTACCAGCGACATTCACATCGGTCCGCAGATGTCGGTCATGGACACCGACAAGCTGGACTTTGACGCTGTCATGCACCGTTTTGACATCTACATCGACTGGCTCAGCCACCTGTATGTCAACACCATGAACGTCATCCACTATATGCACGACAAGTACGCCTACGAAAAGACCCAGATGGCTCTGCACGACACTGCCGTGGAGCGGTTCATGGCATTCGGCATCGCCGGTCTGTCGGTGGTCGCCGACTCTCTCAGCGCCATCAGATTCGCAAGTGTTCGACCCATCAAGAACGAAAACGGCTTTGTCACCGGATTTGAGACCGTGGGCGATTTCCCCAAGTACGGCAACGATGACGACCGCGTTGATATGCTGGCAAAGGAAATGAGCCACAAGGTCATCACCGCACTGCGCAAGACCCCTGCCTATCGCAATGCCATCCACACCCTTTCGGTGCTTACCATCACCTCCAACGTCATGTACGGTAAGAATACCGGTGCCACCCCCGACGGCAGACCTGAGGGCGCACCCTTTGCTCCCGGTGCCAATCCCATGCACAACCGCGAGGAGAACGGCGCACTGGCCTCCCTCAACTCGGTGGCAAAGATCTGCTACGACGACTGCCGCGACGGCATCTCCAACACCTTCTCCATCACCCCCGAAGCACTGGGACGCACCGAAGATGAGCGCGTAAGCAATCTTGTGAACATTCTGGACGGATATTTCACCAAGAAAGCACACCACATCAACGTCAACGTGCTCAATCGCGAGGTGCTGATGAAGGCATACGAGGATCCCTCCGCATATCCCAACCTGACCATCCGCGTCTCCGGATACGCGGTCAACTTCCACAAGCTGTCCCGAGAGCAGCAGCGCGAGGTCATCAGCCGCACATTCCACGAGACAGTATGAGCGAGCAGTCTCTGACCGGCAGGGTTCATTCCATCCAGAGCCTGGGCACGCTGGACGGTCCCGGGGTGCGGTTCGTGGTGTTCATGCAGGGCTGTAATCTGCGCTGCGGATGCTGCCACAACCCCGACACATGGTCATTCACAGGCGGCTCGGAGTACACTCCCCGTCAGATCGTCGATAAGGCTATGCGTTACAGGGAATACTTCGGCAGCGAGGGCGGCATTACCCTTTCCGGAGGCGAGCCGCTGCTGCAGGCCGAGTTTGCTCGGGAAGTATTTGAC
>SVPO01000019.1 GCA_015065795.1 Oscillospiraceae bacterium
GCGTGAAGCTGACCATCGGCTACACCATGACCGATGAAGCGACAGGGGAGGTGGTGCTCACAGGCAGCACCATGCACTGCTTCGTGGACACCGAGGGCAGACCCATCATCCTGAAAAAGCAGTTTCCCGACTTTGACCGCGCTCTCAGGGAGCAGCTGGAAGCAAATAACGAATAACAGGCATAACAAAGCCGTACCATCCGGAACCCACCGGGCGGTACGGCTTTTTGCTGAAATATCACTTGCTGTCGGCATCCATCACATCGCCGATAGTCGTGGCAGGCGCGTCACTGTTGATCTCGTCCAGCGCCTGCGCGATGCGTGCGTGCACCTCATCCACCTCGCGCTCAAATTCCTTTGCAGGAGTGCGCAGCACACCCGAGCGGATGACCGAAAGCTGTATCAGACGGTCGGAGGTGACCACGCGGACGTATTCGTTCTTGCCGATCTCGGCGACCAGTTTCTCGATATAGTTGTCGCCAAGCTCGTGCTCCTTAGTGTATACAACGTGGATGTTGTTGTAGTCAAAACGGGAGCCTTTTCCGCCGGAAACGCGGTATGCGTCAAAGACGAGAATGACGTTTATCTTGGTGAACGCGCTGTAGTTGCACAGGATGTTCATCAGGCGGTCACGGGCGGTCTCAAGGCTGCCGTCGGCAATGCGCTTGAGCTCATCCCATGCAAAGATCACGTTGTAGCCGTCCACGATGACGTACTGCTTTCGCGGCTCGGGCAGCTCAATTGCCTTGGGGGAGGCGACGCTTTCAGGGCGGCGGTAAAGCTCGTATTTGATGGGACCGAACTCGCGCTCCATGATGGCTTCCAGCTCTTTTTCGTCGATGCTGGTGCTGCGGTGAGCGTAGCGCATATTGATGGGCTTTTCCTTCTTTAGGCAGCTCTCAAGATGCATATACTCGGGCACCTTGTCCCACTTGACCACGAAGCCGGCACCGTGGGCGCAGAACACCGAATCGGGCGGGTTGTCCATGTCCGCCTCGGGCTGATAGCATATCTCGCGGATGACCTGCTCGGTGTTGTGACATTCATCGTAGCCGGCAAGCTCAAAGAATATCCTGCCTCGTCCGCCGGTGTAGGCAGCCACCTCGGCGGCGTAGCCGTTGAGCAGCACCACGGGGGCCTTGCCGGTGATGACCGACATGCCGCCGCTCTCCTCGGGCTGTCCGATGACGCCCTTGCGCAGACGGATGTCGTTGATGGCTCTGCCCAGCTGTTCAAAGGGCACTTCCAGACGGAAGGAGTAATATGGCTCCAGCAGCACCGACTGCGCCTGCATCAGACCCTGACGCACCGCGCGGTAGGTGGACTGGCGGAAATCGCCGCCCTCGGTGTGTTTGAGATGGGCACGGCCGGCGGCGAGGGTTATCTTCATGTCGGTTATGGGCGAGCCGGTGAGTACGCCCTTGTGCTGCTTTTCCTCAAGGTGCATGAGTATCAGCCGCTGCCAATTGCGGTCAAGGTCGTCCTCACGGCAGGAGGTGGTCAGCACAAGTCCGCTGCCTCGGGGAAGCGGCTCCAGAATCAGATGCACCTCGGCGTAGTGGCGCAGGGGTTCGTAATGCCCCACGCCCTCCACGGTGTTGGATATCGTTTCGCGGTAGAGCACCCGTCCGGTGTCGATCTCCACCTCCACGCCGAATTTGTCGGCGATGAGGCTCCTGAGTATCTCGGTCTGCACCTCGCCCATGAGGCTGACGTTGATCTCCTGCAGCAGCTCGTTCCATGTGATGTGCAGCTGAGGATCCTCCTCCTCCAGCTGACGCAGCTTGGGCATCATGGTCTTGGGGTCGCAGCCCTCGGGCAGTCTGATGCGGTAGTTCATAACCGGCTCCAGCACAGGCTGCTCGGATGCCGCCTCGTAGCCCAACCCCATGCCGTTGAAGGTGTTGGTCAGACCCGTAACGGCGCACACACTGCCTGCGGACACCTCGTCAACGGTGGTGTATTTCGCCCCGGAGTATATCCGTATCTGATTGATCTTCTCGGCTTTGTCGCCGGAACCGACCGTATCCTTGACGCGCAGCACGCCGCCGGTAACCTTCAGATGGGTCAGGCGGTCGGTCTTGTCGCGGCTTATCTTGAACACCTTAGCACCAAAGCTCTGGGGATATTCCTGCGGAATGACAAAACGCTCAAGCCCTGCGAGGAATTCCTCCACGCCCTCCAGCTTCAGTCCCGAGCCGAACCAGCAGGGGAACACCCTGCGGCTGAGGATCAGCTTTGCGGCTTCGTCGTCGCTGACCTCTCCCGTTTCCAGAAGCTGCTCCAGAGCATACTCCGAGCACATGGCGATGCCCTCGTCACGGACGGTACGGTCACCGCTGAAATCAACGCAGCCGGCGTCCAGTTCCTTCTGCAGCTCGGCGATCAGCTCGTCCTTTTCCCGACGGGCAAAGTCCATCTTGGTCACGAAAACAAACGTGGGCACATTGTATACGCGCAGCAGCCGCCACAGGGTACGGGTGTGCGCCTGCACGCCGTCAAGACCGCTGATGACCAGCACGGCGTAATCGAGCACCTGCAGCACACGCTCGGTCTCGGTGGAAAAATCCACGTGTCCCGGAGTGTCCAGCAGTGTGACCTCCAGCCGACCGACGTTCAGCGTCGCCTGACTGGCGAAGATGGTGATGCCGCGCTCGCGCTCAAGGCGGTGGGTGTCAAGGGCGGTGTCGCCGTGATCCACACGCCCGAGATTACGGGATTTACCCGTGGAATAGAGCATGGCTTCGGCAAGGGTGGTTTTGCCTGCGTCCACGTGGGCAAGGATTCCCACGCAGCAGCTGTTTTTCTTTGGTTGTTCGGACACGGCAAAGCCCCCCCTTTGTATGCGTATTATGAGTATTATATCACGGACAGGGAATATAGTCGATAGATAATAAGTTCCGTCCGCAAAATATCATGCAGCGGATATTTCCGTGATCTGCGGATTTCTTTGCTGTTTGCCGCAACGGAATCTTGCAATCCGTCCGCAGGGATGGTATGCTGATACTATTCTCTGACTTAAGGATGGATTTCCCATGCCCAACGTGATCGAAATTACCGACTTTTCCGCACCCGAACTGGACGTGTACGCCCGACTGACTGAGGCTCAGCTGCTCCATTGCTACGAGCCAAAGGGAGGCTTGTTTATCGCCGAAAGCCCCAACGTCATCCACCGCGCCCTTGACGCGGGCTGCGTGCCGCAGTCGCTGCTGCTGGAACGCAGGCACATCGACGGACAGGCTCGCGAGGTCATCGCGCGCTGCGGCGATATTCCCGTGTATACCTCCGAGCCGGAGATTCTCACCCAGCTCACCGGCTTTCAGCTGACACGGGGCGTGCTGTGCGCCATGCACCGCCCGACTCAGCCCACGGTGGAGGAGGTGTGCGCAAGCGCGCGCCGCATCGCCATTCTGGAGGATGTGATGAATCCCACCAACGTGGGAGCCATCTTCCGCTCCGCCGCCGCACTGGGAATGGACGCTGTGCTGCTCACTCCCGGATGCAGCGATCCTCTTTACCGACGCTCGGCAAGGGTGAGCATGGGCACGGTCTTTCAGGTGCCCTGGGCGTATCTGGGGGACAAATGCGACCAGTGGCCGCACCCCGGGCTTGACCGTCTGCGCGCGCTGGGATTCCGCACCGCCGCCATGGCGCTCAGCGATAATTCCGTGAGCATCGACCATCCTGACCTCATGGCGGAGGAAAAGCTGGCGATAATCCTAGGTACCGAGGGGGACGGTCTTGCCGCCCGAACCATCGCCGACTGCGACTACACTGTGAAGATACCCATGTCCCACGGCGTTGATTCCCTCAACGTGGCAGCCGCCAGTGCCGTAGCCTTCTGGCAGCTTTCCGTCAGATAAACACACACCGCCGCCGATGCCAATCGCAGGCTTCGGCGGCGGTGATTTCATTTTACAGATCAATGGTGAGCACAAAAGCGTGGTCATACACTTCCATCAGTTCAAAGCCGAGACTGTCGTACAGTGCGAGGGCGACGGTGTTGCGCCGATCGACACACACCGTCAGTGCTTTCGCGCCGCGCGTGCGCTGATATTTCATCGCCCATCGGACGGCAATGCGCCCGTAGCCCCGCCGCTGATAATGGCGATCGATGATCAGTGTATCCAGCAGTATCGTGTCCGGAAGCTGTGACGCGGTCATGGAGATAAGCCCCACCGCGGCGTGCTGCCACTCACGCAGGATATATACCTCTCCCTCCGCGACAGAAGCATCGGCTATGGCGACAGCCGGGGCGGAAACAAACTCTCTCTGCCCGTCTTTCAGCTCCAGCGCAAGAGCGTCCGCAAGATTATGCGGCGACAGCCGCTCCATCCGCGCCTTTACGGGATATATCCTCTGCGCGGACATAAGCTGCGCAATATCCGTGTCGAGGCGTGAAAAGCTGCTGTCACGGCAGACCTCGGGCAGCGGAGAATGTGAAGCCACAAGCACACTCACGCCGATCTTCATATCCAGCAGCATCTCGACGGTGCAGCCGCAGAAGCAGGATCGGGCACGAAGGATCTCCTGCCTGCGTCCAAAGGGCAGAGTGTGTCCGCCGCGAGCCTTATCCTCGGCAAACCTCATGCTGTTCTCGCTGAGGAGCACGCCGTCCATGATGCCTCTCATCAGTACGATCAGACCGCTGACGCTCAGGAAGACAGCATCCTCGCGGCAGAGCTTTTCGTCGGTGGACTGCGCCTCCACGATGCCCAGCGGCGCGAGTATTCGTCTGCGCACGAAGTCGGCAGGGGACATCCCGGTCACGCGCCGTATCAGCTCGGACAGAATGGCTTCGTCAAGGGGAGAGGGGTGCAGTCCCGAACTCGGAAGCTCCTCGTTTTCGCGCAGCAGCGCTGTCTGCGCGGCGAGGCTGCGATGTGCCAGGAGCACCTCCTGTTCCTTTTTTGCCGCTGTTTCGCCGTCAAGGGAGGCAAACTCCGCCGAACGGTGCAGTCGGGGCAGCAGGATACCGTGGAGAGGGTCGGGCATAGGCGGCCTGCGGCACAGCATTATCAGCGGCCGGTTGTGTTCCGCTGCTTTCGGAAGCTCCGACAGGGGGATATAGTCCGTGATGGGTGCTCCCGGATCGATCACGCCGTCGTCATCAAGCATCAGTACGCTCAGCCCCAGCAGAACTCCTCCTGCGCAATCCAATGCGTAAACATCGTCCTCGCCTGCGCCGCCCAAATCAATGCGCTGCTCATCCGCGCCGTCGGAGACTGCCACAGTGCAGCAAAGGTCATACTTCTCCGCTTCTGTGCGGATGCCCTCCGCCAGTCGGGAGATATCAGGCGTGATTTCAGGTCTGTTCATCTGCGTTCCTCCGTCCTGTGTCATAAGCAAAACCGCGCCCGACTGCGGCTGCGCTGTCGGGCGCGGTGATCATATCTTTAGAGTGCATCAAAATCCGCACCGCAGGCGGAAGCGTAACGCTCAGTGTCGGAGCCGCGTACGCCCTCAAAGGTCACATCGGACATCACGTCCTCGGGAACGCCGCCCACATAGCCGATGCAGAATCGCTCCAGCTCGGTGTGTTCGCCGCGGATGATGACCTTCTCCAGGGCAGGACATCCGCTGACAGCGTAGCCGTCGATGCTTTCCACCGTCGCGCTTATGTCCAGAACGCGCATACTGCTGAAGCTCATGAAGGCGTTCATGCTCACGCTGTCGATGTTGGCGCCCACGATGACCTCCTCCACCTGATCGCGGTAGTCGTACCACTGGGGGCGGACGGTATCCGAAAGACCGGTATCCATATTCAGCGAGTATTCCACGCCGGGAAGTGCACCCGTGCCGGTAAAGCTGAGTTTGCCTGCATCATCCAGTGCCCAGCGGATGTTATCCACCTTGCCCTGAGCGACAACGGCAGAGCTGCCGTCCGAGCAGCCGACGCAGAAAATCAGCACCAGCGCTGCCAGCAGTGCGGCAACAGACGTGAGTTTTGCGGTCCTTTTCATAAGCTTCCTCCGATGAAAGATGGTCTTATTTCAGTTCCAGAGAAGAAACGCGCATACCGTCGACGGTGTATGCGGTGCGGTCAATCAGCAGCAGACCGCCGGTGGTGGCGTTGGCTTCAACCTGTGTTATGAGCGTGCCGTCCAGTCTGATGGCGGTGAGGATACCGTCGCCTATGACAGCACAGGCTTCGTCGCTGAGAGAGACATTCTGCACGGCTGAGCTGACGCGATAGGTGCAGCGCTCTCTGCCTCTGGCGTCGTATACGTTGGCTGTGGTGCCCAGCTCGTCTGCGGTGCACACCACAGCGCCGCCGTCGTAGCAGACATCGTAGGCGGCGAGGGTGCCGGTGTATTTGATGTCCTCACGCTGTTTGCCGCTGTCTGTGACAACGGTCAGAGCGTTGCTGCCGATGGCGAACAGAGTACCGTCGTTGTTGTATTCGAGAGAAAGACAGATATTGTCCGACAGGACGTATTCTGCCACCTGATCCATGGAACCGACCTTGTGGATGATGATGGCGGAAACCAGCTCGCCGCCCGAAGCGTTGACTCCGGCAAGAGCAAGATATGCTCCGTCGGCACTCAGTGCCGCGTCGGTCAGATACCAGTCGGCGCAGTGCCACTTGTGCAGGCTTTCTCCCTCGCGGTCAAAGACCTCCACCGAGGAAAGCCAGGATTCGCCCTTGGACGAGCCCTGCATCACCAGCGCGTAGCAGCAGTCACGGGATACGGCGCAGCTGACAAGGGGACGTTCCGCGTCGCCCGCGGCGATGGTGTCGGCAGCGGCGTCCACGCGGAAATCCGTGGAGCCCATGTCAAAGGTCACGGCGTACCGTCCTGCGACCTTCATGGCAGGGGAGCTCATGAAGTGGGCGCGCACGGCTGCCTCCCGGGCGGTATCGTCGTAGATGGTCAGGGAAGTGTCGCTCAGCAGCACAATACCGCCGTCGGCTATGCTGTCGATGGATGCGGCGTGGCTGCCGTTGATGGTGGAAGGAAAGCCCTTTCCCGTGCCGCACATGGCAAAGGTGTCGTCTGCGCACTGGGTCAGATTGGCGCAGCTCAGATCGATGCGGTTGCGCCACAGGGACACCACAAGGAGCAGCAGTACCAGCACGACCAGCAGCTTGATGATGGTGGAGGACAGACGTCCGCCGTCGTCGCTGCGCTGATTGCCGCGTTTCTGCCTGCTGTTTTTGGAATAATCAATGCGTCCCCGGGTCTGTCGGTCGGGGCTTGGTCTGGTGTTGTTGCGTTCTGCCATTATCGTTTCTCCCGTGTTGTATTCTGTCGGAGATGCCTGCCCCTCCGACGGCTGCCTGTTGAAATCGGCAGCGGCATGATATATAATGGTTTTGCTGTCGTACTCAGTGCGTCGGCATTGTTTGACATAAAAATCATTACGTCCCATTATACATTAGTTTTGCTCTTTTGAAAAGCCCCCGATTACGAAAAATGCCGACAGCGATCTGACGGCGGACAGGAGGAACATTATGGCACGCTTCTGGAGACACAACGAGCGGCTGTCGCCCTATGACGACAACGCATTTACCGAGGAGGAACTGGAGTCCATCGCCGATACGGTGCGCGAGAGCAGCTTTATCGACGACCATTCAGGACGCTCCATCGACCAGCGCATGACCGAATTCTTCGGCGGCTTTGAGCCCAACTGGATATGCTTTCAGGCTCCCGACGCCGTGTGCTACGTCAACTGCTACGGCGTGCTGCGCCGCGGCAGACAGGCGATAAAGGTAGAGCTGCAGTTTGAGCTCAGCGACGACCTTGAGGATTTCGCCCTCACCGGTCTGAGCATCAACAACCGCCCCCAGCCGGAGATGGCTGTGGCGGAGTTTGAGGAAAGCTTTGCCGCGCCCGCTCCTGGACAGGAGCTGCCAACCTCCGCCGAATACGACGAGGCGGAGGAAGCCGAGCCCGAGGACGACGGCTGGTATGACGACGAGTACGATGACGAATACTACGGCAGAGACATCGCCGAGTACGACCTCTACGAGGAGGATGGCGCATACGAGGAGAATGACTCCCACGACCACAGCTGCGGCTGCGGTCACCACCATCACCACGAGCGTCAGCTGTACGACTTCGAGGCGGACTACGTCGAGCCGATAGAGGAGGAGCAGCCCGACCGTCTGGTCAGCTTCTTCGGCAACTACGGCGCATTCCCCGTCACAGGACATGATGTCATCTCCGACGACGGCAGCGACGAGGATGAATAATATGAACGATAATCAAACCGATGCACACTCTCCGAGCGGCAGAAGCAGATCCCTCGCAGCTGCGTTGATCCGGTACACGATCCTGTTCTTTGCCGCTTGGACGGGCTATGAAGTGCTTGCAAAGCCGTGGCTCCGCTCGGTCATCGCGAATGAAGCCGCAGCGCAGCTGGTCAGCAGCGGCGTGATAAAGAACCTGGCATGGACGACGTGATCATCGTGCTCTTTGTGGGCATCACGGAGGAATCGGTGTTCCGCGGCTGGCTGCTCAACGCCACCCTTGACCGCTGGGACAGATGGCGAGCGCTCATTGAAAATTCCCTGCTGTTTCTGGCGATTCATTTTCCGAAATGGATTGTTTCGGGCGAGTTTTTATATGCCTTTACGAGCTTCGGGTTTGCCGAGGTTATCGCGCTGAGCCTGCTGTTCGGCTGGAGCTTTTTGCGCACACGAAACCTTCTGCTGCCCATAGCGCTGCATATGTTCTATGACCTTGTGGTAATGATGTTTGTCTGACAAGGAGAATACCCATGAATTCCATGCTTGAATTACTGCGTAAAATCGAAAAGTGTCCTGCTCTTTACATCGGGGGCAAGGATATTCACCGCCTGAGAGCATTTCTCAGCGGTTACGGTCAGGATGCCATGCTGCGTGACGATTGGCTGTGGAACGGCTTCCGGGAGTGGCTGGCAGAGCGATACAGCGATACCCGTGCCTTTGACTGGGCGTCCCTCATCGCCGCTCACGAGCCGGACGGCGATTCCACCGATGCCTTTTTCCGGCTGCTGAATGAATATCTCGCCGCGCATCCCTGCGAGGATGAGAGCAATTTCCGCGCGATGCGCAGGACTGCCCAGCAGCTGCCCCGTGAGGAATGTATTGATATCCTCAGCACCGCCACCTCGGGTGTGCTCGCCCTCCACGGCGACGACGGCTATCCCTACGCTGTGCCCATCAGCTATGTGGCGGACGGCGACAGCATCTTCTTCCACGGAGCCGTCAGCGGACACAAGGCGGATGCCATGCGCTGCTGCGACAGGGTATCCCTGTGCGTCGTGGCGCAGGATGAAGTGGTGCCCGAGACCTATTCCACCGACTACCGCAGCGTCATCGTTTTCGGCAGAGTGAGCATCCTTGAGGATGATCAGCGAAAACTGGAGGCATTGCGCAAGCTTGCGGTGCGCTACGCCCCCCACAACCCTCAGAGCAAAATGGATGCCGAGATATCCGGCAGCTTTGACCACACCCTCGTGGCGGAGATATCCATCGAGCACATCACCGGCAAGCATTCCCTGCGCATGGCAAAGGAACGCTCCGCCAAAACAGAATAATCACAGACAAATACAAACGCCGCTGTTCGGATCGCTTCCGAACAGCGGCGTTTTGTCATGTCATTCTGTCAGCCCGAAGTGTGCGGTGATCACACGGTACATTTCCTCGATGTCCACAGTACCGTCGTTGACCATCACGGGGTAACCCAGCTTGCGGGCATCCTCCGCTGCCTGCAGGGCAAACAGCGCGTCCCGTTCCATCCAGTTGGCAAAGGCGGCTTTCCTGTCGCTGCAGCCCTCAAGGACGTATTCGATCCACGGGCGTTTGGAATACTCCGCCATCTGGAATTCACGCGAGGGCACAAGGCAGAAGTAACGCGACCGCTCTGTGCCGATGCTCTGCATCAGCCCGGGCAGCCAGCCAGCTCCCTCGGTGATGATCGGACGACGGTCAGCCGCGGCGGACAGCTTCTCCGTTGCAAAGGGGAATATCTCGCGGTATATGGCGAATTCCTCGCGGCACTGCTCCTTCGGGTCGCGCATCCATATCTGTTCCGGGGTCATGGATGACACTTCGCGGCAGGCAATACCGCCCGTTTGCGCCGCCTGAGCGATCAGGTCGTCCAGCAGATCGTCCAGCTTGAAGTAATCCATACCCAGGCGTTGGGCGATCATTTCGGCGATGGTGCTTTTGCCGCTGCAGGGCGAGCCGCCGATCCAGTATATATTCTTCATGGTTTTACTCTGCTGTGTCGCTCTTGGAAGCCACGTCGGAACCGGAAGTCTCCTCAGCTACCGGCGGCACATAGCCCTCGGCGACCTGCTTATCGATGATCTTGACCGCTTCCATGATATGGGGGTCATCCTCGGCGGACAGCAGATAGAAGTTGCTCTGCTGATAGGAGGAGAGCACGATGTCGGTGTCGGGAACGACCACGCCGTCGACCACAGCCTTGCCGGAGGTGGTGCTCCAGGAGCTTGTGGTCAGGCGCAGAGCCGAGCCGTCGCTCAGCTCAAAGTCCTCCTGCACGGTCATGTGACCGTAGGTGGGGTTGCCCACCAGCTTGATGCCGCAGTCGGCGGCAGCGGAAGCAAAAAGCTCGGCAGCGCCGCTGGTCTGACCATTGATGAGCACGCAGATGGGCATATCCAGCGCGTCGGCATCGGAACGGCGAGCCACGGTCTCGTTGCCGCTGCGGTCGGTGGTGATCATCATGCGGCAGGCAGGCAGAATGGTGTCCATGATGTCGCAGGCGTATTCATAGCCGCCGCCGCTGTTGTTGCGCAGGTCGATGATAAGACCGGTGACCTTGCTCTGGCGCAGCTTGTTCAGCGCGCTGTTGAACTGGGCGTGGGTGGTGGCGTTGAAGCTGCTGATGCTGATGTAGCCAATGTCGTCCACCGTCTTGTATTCCACGGTGACGGTGTCGTACCACGACTTGGTCAGCTTGAGCCACTTGCCCTCACGCTCGATGGTGATCTCGACGGAGGAGGAATCGTTCATGATGGCAAGGGCGTTGTCGTAGCCCATGGCGAGGACGGTCATGCCCGACACACGGGTGATGATGTCGCCCTTGACCAGACCTGCCTTGGCGGCTGGGGAACCGGGAGTGACGCGGTTGACCTGAATGTTGCCGCTGGTTGCGCGGGAAACATTGATGCCCAGCCCGAAGTCACTGCCGCTGTTGCGGCTGGTCTCAAGATCCCAGTCCTCGGCGCTGAAATAGCGGCAGAATTCGTCACCCAGACCGTCAACGTATCCCGAAGCAAGGCCTTCGCGGATGGATTCGTCGGTGACCTCGCCGCTGTACTGCTGGCGGATCTTGTTGTCGATCTCGTTGATGAGGTCGTTGATGGACTGACGCTCGGTAATAGCGCTCATGCGGCTCTCAAAGGTGTTCATAGCCACCGAATAGGTGAAAGCAATGGCGATAGCTGCCACCACAGCCATGAGCGATATGGCAATACCCACGGATATTTTCTTGTTCATCGGGTCGTTCCTTTCCTGTCATGCGAACAGCGAGATGTCCGCGCAATTATCCGCATTATACCACATTGGCGCGAGGTGCGCAAGTGGGGCGGCTTTCATCAGCCGCCGATCCATCCGCACAGCTCCTCAAGATATGCAAAGGGCACCAGTGTTCCCTCGGCTTTCATCCTTAACAGCTCACCAAAGCTCACCAGCCGCGCGCCGCAGGTCTCGCCCTCCTGCAGCACGATGTCTTTGGGAGAAAAATCGTGGCGGAAATGCCAGATATCGCAGAAGTCGCGCTCCCGTCTGATGCTCATCACGACTCTGCCGCTGTCAGGGGCAGGAGCAAGCCCTGTTTCTTCCGATACCTCGCGCAGTGCGGCGGTGAGGCTGTCCTCTCCGGCGAGTGCCGAGCCGCCCGTACATTCCCACATCCCCGCGTAGCCCCTGCCGGGAGCGCGCCGGGTGATCAGAAAGCGTCCGTCGGGCGCGGTTATCCAGATGTGCACGCACAGATGATACTCCCCTGCCGCCAGCGTTTCGCTGCGGCGTATGGTGCGTCCGGTGAGCCGACGCTCGCTGTCGTACACATCCCACAGCTCATCCGCGCCCATCTTCATGCACAGCCATTCCTGTACCTTGCGAAAGAGCAGCGGATGCACCTCGGGGTACGTCCAGCTGTCCGGCGCGTAGTCAAACAGACGCACCTCGGATATCTCCGACAGCGGCAATGCGCCGGGAGAGCGCACATCGGCAAAATACAGCATTCCTCTGCCGCAGAGGTCGCCGCTCAGCTCGTAGACGCACACCGGATGGAGGATAAAGTCCTCCGCGCCCGTCTCCTCGAGCAGTTCGCGGGAGGCGGTATTGTCGATGCGCTCCTCCGGCTCGCGGTGACCGCCGGGCAGCTCCCATGTGCTGCGCAGGTAATGCCGGGAGTACAGCCACTGTCCGTCAAAGCGCGCCGCAACGACGGCAAAGCCCAGTGTGCTGTCCTCGATCTCGTTCGGGTCATAAAATCGTACTTCAGTCATATCGTTCCTCCAAAAAAGCAGCCGACCCATGCCGGATGGCGTGGGTCGACGTGATTGATGTGATTATTTGAGTCCGAGCTCCTCGGCTGTGACACCCTTCATGCCGTGCTCCTTGAGCAGGTTGGCGAATTTTCCGCCGGAGGACACGCGGAACACCATGTAAGCGGTGCCCTCGTGCTTGGTGAACAGGGAATACATATAGTCGATGGAGATATCGCTGCGTGCGATGATGGACAGCAGACCGGAAAGTCCGGCAGGCTTATCCTCGACAGCTACGACGGTGACGGGGGTCATGGAAACGATGTTGCCGGCTTCCAGCAGGATGGCAGCGGAGCGGTCGGCATCGTCGGTGATGATGCGCAGCACGCCGTAGTCGGAGGTCTCCGCGATGGAGATGGCGCGCAGGTCGATATTGTTTTCGGCCAGCAGAGCGGTTATCTCGGCAATCTGACCGGTCTTGTTTTCGAGAAATACGGATATCTGCTTAATGCTCATTGTGTTCTATCCTTTCTGTGAAAAAATACTGCCTCAGTATGATTTCAGCGGTCAGATCTTGCGGTTGTCGATGATGCGGACAGCCTTGCCTTCGCTGCGGGTGATGGTCTTGGGAGCGACCAGCTTGACCTTGGCGTGCAGACCAAGCATGGACTTCAGCTCGGCAACCAGCAGCTTTTCCTTGGCGGTGATGTCGCCCAGGGAGTCGGAGAAGTTGTCCGGAGTCATTTCCACCAGCACCTCGAGGGTGTCGGAGTTGTTCACGCGGTCAACGATGATCTGATAGTTGGCAGGATAGCCCTGCTGCAGCAGAACAGTCTCGATCTGGGAGGGGAATACGTTGACGCCGCGGATGATCAGCATATCGTCGCTGCGACCCATGGGCTTGGTCATCTTGACGTGGGTGCGTCCGCAGGGGCATGCCTCTCGGCTGAGCACGCAGATGTCACGGGTGCGATAGCGGAGCAGGGGGAAGGCCTTCTTGGTGATGCAGGTGAACACCAGCTCGCCCTTGGAGCCTTCGGGAAGCACTTCGCCGGTGTCGGGGTCGATGATCTCGGCGATGAAGTGGTCCTCGTTGATGTGCATACCGGTCTGAGCCTCGCACTCGAAGGAGACACCGGGGCCGGAGATCTCGGTCAGTCCATAGATGTCGTATGCCTTGAGGCCGAGCTTCTGCTCGATGTCGCGGCGCATATTCTCGCTCCATGCCTCGGCACCGAAGATGCCTGCCTTGAGGTGGATCTTATCCTGCAGTCCGCGCTCGTGGATGGATTCGGCAAGATACGCAGCGTAGGAGGGAGTGCAGCAGATGATGGTGGAACCGAGATCCTCCATGAACTGCAGCTGACGGTCGGTGTTGCCCGAGGACATGGGCAGGGTCAGGCATCCCACCTTGTGGGAACCGCCGTGCAGACCTGCGCCGCCGGTGAACAGACCATAGCCGTAGGATACGTGGCACACGTCCTCCTTGGTGCCGCCCACAGCCACGATGGCACGTGCGCAGCAGTCCTCCCACAGGTCGATGTCGCCCTGTGTGTAGAAAGCAACAACGCGCTTGCCTGTGGTGCCGGAGGTGGACTGGATGCGGACACATTCCTCAACGGGAACACCCATCAGACCATAGGGATAGGCGTCGCGCAGGTCGGCCTTGGTCAGGAAGGGTAGCTTGTGCAGGTCGTCAACGCTTTTGATGTCGGCAGGGGTAACGCCCTTTTCCTCCATCTTGGCGCGATAGTAGGGTACATTATCCCACACGTGCTGAACCTGCTGGACAAGACGCTCGTCCTGCCACTGACGGATCTGCTCCCGTGAAGCAGTCTCGATTTCCGGCTGGTAGTAATTGCGCATTTTCAATTCGCTCCTTTACGAATATCAGAATTCGGTTTTTCTGATGTGCCGCCTGCCGGACAGTGCGTCGGAAAAACACAATTCCCGACGGTTAGGGCTCGGCTCACCGGTCTCCAACGGCACATCAAAAGCGAATTGAAGACCTGAATTTATCTAAAGAAGACTCATACCGCAGCCTTGCGCCCGAGGGCGAAGGCTTTCTGGTTGAGTTCCTTGAATCTGGCAGGAACGCCGGTCTCGATGACCTCGTTCCAGACCGATTCTTCGATGTCCAGATGGGCGCTCAGAACGCCCAGAAGCACCACGTTGACAGCCTTGACGCTGCCGGCTTCCTCTGCCAGAGAGAGGGCGTCGGCGGCGATGACCTTTGCGCCCTTGGCGCTCAGCTTGTCGGTGATGGCTTCGGGATAGACCGCCGCACCGGTGATGACCGGCATGGGGTCGATGCGCTGGGTGTTGGTGACGATGGCACCGCCCTGCTTCAGATAGGGCAGATAACGGGCAGCCTCCAGCTGCTCAAAGGAGAGGATAACGTCGGCCTCGCCGGCATCGATGATGGGGGAGGCGACCTTCTCGCCGGCATCGCCGTAGCGGACGTAGGTGATGACCGAACCGCCGCGCTGGCTCATGCCGTGGACCTCGCTGACCTTGACGTCCAGTCCCTTTGCGACCAGAGCTGCACCCAGCAGCTTGGAGGCAAGCAGGGTGCCCTGTCCGCCAACGCCTACGATGAGAATACTTTTAACACTCATGGTAATGTTTCCTTTCTTGCGGAACCGATCAAAAAGCCGTGCTTTTCGATCACTTCTCTATAGCGTCAAACTTGCACAGCTGGGCGCATACGCCGCAGCCGACGCAAAGGGTGTTGTCGATGTGAGCCTTGCCGTCGCGGAAGCTGATGGAGGGGCAGCCCATGCCCATGCAGACCTTGCAGCCCTTGCACTTGTCGGCGTTGACCTTCACAGGGGGAGCGGTCTTGACAGACTTGAGCAGCACGCAGGGACGGCGGCTGATGATGACCGAGGGCTGGTCGGCGGCAAGTTCTTCCTTGAGGGTTGCCTCCATGGCAGCCAGATCATAGGGATCCACCACTCTGACGCGGCTGATGCCGATGGCGTCGCACAGCTTCTCGAGGGAAACCGCGGCAGTCACGTCGCCCTTGAGGGTGACACCGGTGGTGGGATTCTGCTGGTGACCGGTCATGCCGGTGATGGAGTTGTCAAGGATGATGACAACGGAAGCAGAACGGTTATAGGCGATATCGACCAGCGAGTTGATACCGGAGTGCATAAAGGTGGAATCGCCGATGACGGCAACCGACTTGCTCTCGCTCTCCGCACCGCGAGCCTTGTTGAAGCCGTGGAGTGCGGAAACGGAAGCGCCCATGCAGATGCACCAGTCCATGGCGCCCAGCGGAGCGGCAGCGCCTAGGGTGTAGCAGCCGATGTCGCCGGAAACGGTCAGCTTGAGCTTCTTCAGGGTATAGAAAACACCTCTGTGGGGGCATCCGCTGCACATTGCAGGGGGACGTGCGGGGATCTCGTCTTCCAGCTTGGCGGTGACGGCTTCCTCGCCCAGAACCAGCTTCTTTACGAGACCCTGAGAGAACTCGCCGCACATGGGGAACAGATCCTTGCCGATGACCTCGACGCCCAGAGCCTTGCAGTGATTCTCAATGATAGGATCCAGCTCCTCGATGACGTACAGCTTCTTTACCTTGGCGGCAAAGTCCTTGATGAGCTTCACGGGCAGGGGATTGACGATGCCCAGCTTGAGGTAGCTTGCCTTGTCGCCCAGAGCTTCTTTGGCGTAGCAGTAATTGATACCGGCGGCGATAACGCCGATCTCGTCGGAATTCATTTCAACACGGTTCAGACCGTTGAACTCGATATCCTCCGCAAACTCGATCTGTTCGAGGGTGCGGCGCTCGACCACAACGTGCTTGCCGCGGGCAAAGGCAGGCAGCATGACGTGACCGGCGGGGTTCTTTTCATAGGGCTTGAGCTCGTCGCCGGAACGCTCACCGATCTCGGCAAGCGAGCGGCTGTGAGCCACACGGGTGCACATACGCAGCATGACGGGGGTGTTGAAGCGCTCGCTCAGCTCGTATGCCTTCTTGGTGAACTCAAGAGCCTCAGCGGAGTCGGAGGGCTCCAGCATCATGATCTTTGATGCGATGGCGTGATGGCGGCTGTCCTGCTCGTTCTGGCTGGAGTGCATGCCGGGGTCGTCGGCAACACCGATGACCAGACCGGCGTTCACGCCGACATAGCTGGCGGTAAAGATGGGGTCGGCAGCCACGTTGAGACCGACGTGCTTCATGCCGCAGAAAGCGCGTGCGCCGCCAAGAGAGGCACCGCAGGCCACCTCAGCGGCGACCTTCTCGTTGGGAGCCCACTCAGCGTAAATGTCCTCGTAAGTAGCGGCGTATTCGGTGATCTCGGTGCTGGGGGTGCCGGGGTAGCTGGACACCACGCGCACTCCGGCCTCATAAAGACCGCGAGCCACCGCTTCGTTGCCTAAAAACAGCTTTTTCATATATAGTACCGTGCCTTTCGCTTTGGTTGAATTAACATTATATCACAAACCGTGCCGCAACACAACAAAATGTCGGCAATACAGGAATATTCCCGGAAACGACCATGATATGGCGCGGACAAAGGAATGGTGTCGTGGTTGCTGCAATGATTTTATCACTTTAAAGCGCAGGTTGCAACAAAAAGTTTTGTGATTGCGCAAAAAAGAATAACCCCGGCTGCAAAATACAGCCGGGGAGAGAAAACAGTATCCGGTGCGGCGGTCTGCGGCTATGCCGAAGGTCAGACGCGGCAGCAGGATTCGATAGACTGTCTGATTACTTCTTTGCCTTCCTGCCGCGCAGCATACGCAGACCCTTGAACACCTTGCCCTTGCCCAGCCAGACGATGCCCTCCAGCTGAGAACGGGTAAAGCCTGCCATGATGGACGCACGAATGGGCATTTCCAGCACGCCCTCCTCGATCATCTTTTCCACGTCCATTCCGGCAACGGCGGTCTTGAGCGCGTGTCTCTTTGCGATCTTGACAAACTGACGGCCGGCAAAGGTGCGGTTGAGCTCGCCCACAGGGCTTTCCAGCGTCAGCGGACGGAACACGTTGCGGTCGGGCAGCTTAACGCCGGGCAGCGACTCGAACTGATGGTCGTTGGGACGGAACTGCTTGAGGGTGGCGACATGATAGTAGCAGTCAGCCTTGGGCTCAAGGTCGTTGGTGGGCTGCTCGGGAGTAGTGAGGGTCAGAGAGAGGCTCAGGGGCAGCTCAGCTACGTTGGGACCTGCGTACAGCCTGTACTCACCCGGCTCGGCGTACCAGGCGTTGGTACGGGTGTTGTACACCGAAAGCAGATCGGGAGTCAGCTCGAACTCCACCACAGTGCTCTCGCCGGGCTGCAGGGCGACCTTTTTGAAGCCCTTGAGCTCCTTTGCCGGACGATACAGCTCGGATTTCTCCTTGCCCACGAACAGCATGGCGATCTCACGGCCGGCGACACTGCCTGTGTTGGTGACGGTGACGCTCACCTTTGCGGTGCCGCCCTCGCCGATGGAGGCGCTGTCGATCTTCATGTCGGAATATGCGAAGGTAGTATAGGAAAGACCGCTGCCGAAGGGGAACAGAACTTCCTTCTTTGCGGTATCATAATAGCGATAACCGGTGAAAATGCTCTCGCGGTACTCGGCGTAGTACATCTCGTTGCCGAACCATCCGTGGCAGGGAGTGTCCTCGATGCGCAGGGGGAAGGTCTCGGGCAGCTTGCCGCAGGGGTTTGCCTTGCCGGTGAGCAGGTTGACCGCGGCCTTGCCCAGCTGGCATCCGCCCAGATACATCAGCAGCACACCCTTGACCTTGTTCAGCCAGGGCATGGAAACGGCGCTGCCGCAGCTGAGGATGACCACCACGTTGGGATTGACGGCGGCGATGTCCTCGATGAGCCGGATGTGGCTGTCGGGCATGCTGATATCGTCGCGGTCAAAGCCCTCCGACTCGATGCTGGCAGGCAGACCGGCGAAGATGAACACGATGTCCTTGTCGCGGGCGGCCTGCTGTGCCTCGGCGATGAGCTTTGCGTTTGGGGTCAGCTCCTCGTCGCCGTAGCCGTCGGCGTAGTCAAAGGCGATGCCTGCCTGCTGGAAAGCCTCATAGGGGCTGTCCATGACGATGGGCTCGATGTGGCTGCTGCCTCCGCCCTGATAACGGGGACGCTTTGCCATGCTGCCGATGACCGCCACGCTGCCGCCCTTGTAGGGCAGGATGCCGTCGTTCTTGAGCAGAACGGCGCTCTGCTCAGCGGCTTCACGGGCGAGAGCGTAGTGCTTTTCCATGTTGCAGGTGTATTCGATCTTCTCGCCCTCGGCGGCGCGGACGATCAGCTCGAGAACGGTCTGGGCGGCACGCTCAAAGCCCTCACGGGAGAGCCTGCCCTCAGCGAGAGCGGCAAGGATGATCTCGTGGGTGTCTCCTGCGCTGCCGGGCATCTCCAGATCCAGACCGGCGTCATAGCTCTCGGGGATGTTGGTGATGGCAGCCCAGTCGGTCATGATAAGACCGTCGTAGCCCCACTCACCACGGGTGATGTCGGTGAGCAGACGCTTGTTCTCGGTGGCGTGCACGCCGTTGAGCAGGTTGTAGGAGGCCATGATGGTCCAGGGATTGCTCTTGGCGATGGCGCGCTCAAAGCCTCTGAGATATATCTCGCGCAGGGCACGCTCGTCCACGATGCTGTCGTTGACAAATCGCGCCTTCTCCTGAGAGTTGCAGGCAAAATGCTTGATGGAGGTGCCCACGCCCACGCTCTGGATGCCGTTGATGATGCCGGCAGCCATTTCTCCGGTGAGATAGGGATCCTCGGATATGTATTCAAAGTTGCGTCCGCACAGAGGGCTGCGCTTGTGGTTGACCGCAGGGCCGAGGACCACATGAACGCCCTGCCTGCGGGCCTCCTCGCCGATAGCCTTGCCCACGCGAGCCATCAGCTCGGGGTCAAAGGAACAGGCGGTGGTGCCGCCTGCAGGGAAGCAGGTGCTCTTTACGGTGCCGTTGACAACGTCGTCACCGGTGCGCTCCACCATCTGACGCAGACCGTGAGGGCCGTCGCTGACCATGATCTCGGGAATACCCAGCTCCTCGTTGCTGTACAGGTGCCAGAAATCCACGCCGGACAGCAGCCGCGCCTTCTGCTCGTCGGTAAGCTTAGCGGCAAAAGCCTTTGCCTTTTCCACGATTTTTCGGTTCATAGTATTCCTCCATAAGTCAAATACTTGCTCGCAGTCCGGATGGTTCTGGAATCACACGGACATATTTATTGTATTTTAACATATTATTTCCGCACATACAATCCCTTTGATACAGATGAACAAATATTGATTGGACAATGTGCGGAAATATTCGATGCGCATGGAGGATAACTGTGTGTGCACGGGGAATCCGCAAATCACGTCTGCTCTGATTCCAACACCTCGATCAGCGCGGTGTTGAGCCAACTGCACAGGCGTCCATCTGCGCCTGATGCCTGCGTATCGCGCACGGAAAGGAGGGATGAATCACTGAGATAATAGTCTGTGATTTTATGCTTGACAAGCGCGGCCGATTCGTGTATCATATCGTTACACCACTTTTATGCTTTCATACATAAAAGCATAAAATCGCTAAAGTGTTCGGAGGTAATCACGATGAGCAAAGAGCTTACCCTGTGGCTGGTCATCGCGGCATATGCCGTGTTCATGCTGGTCATCGGACTTATCAACCGCAGCCGTTCAAAAAACATGACCGACTTCACCGTCGGCAGCCGCAGCTCCAAGGGCTGGCTTTCCGCCCTGTCCTACGGCACCGCCTATTTCTCTGCGGTCATGTTCATCGGTTACGCAGGAAAGACCGGCTGGGGCTTCGGCGCGTGGGCTGTGCTGCCCGGCATCGGCAACGCCATCTTCGGCTCGCTGCTGGCGTGGCTGGTGCTTGCCAACCGCACCCGTGAGACCACCCGTCGCCTCAAGATCAAGTCCATGCCCCAGTTCTTCGATGCCCGCTATCAGTCGCGCGGCATGAAGCTGTTCAGCGCACTGGTTATCTTCGTTTTCCTCATTCCCTATTCCGCCAGCGTCTACAAGGGACTGACCAGCGTCTGCTCGGTGCTGCTCAATATCCCCGAGAATGTGTGCATGATCGTCATCGCCATTGCTTCCGCGCTCATCATCGTTCTTTCCGGCTATGTTGGAGCTCTCAAGGCTGACGGCGTTCAGGGACTCATCATGATGATCGGCGTTATTCTTATGATATTCTTTGTCATCCGCAGCGACGCCGTGGGCGGTCTTGCCACCGGTATGGAGCGCCTTGCTGCCGAGACTGCCGACCTCAATCTCACCGCCAAGGATCACCTCTCCCTGTGGGGCACCGTGCTGATGACCAGCTTCGGCACATGGGGTCTGCCTCAGATGATCCACAAATACTACGGCATCAAGGATAAGAAGGAAGTACGCACCGGCACCATCATCTGCACCGTTTTCGGCATCATCATCGGCGTGGGCGGCTACTTTGTCGGCTCTCTGGGTCACGTTTTCTTCAAGGAACTGCCCGAGGGCGGCGTGGATTACGTCGTTCCCCATATGCTGCTCAATTCCCAGCTGCCCAATGTCCTGCTGGGTGTCGTGCTCATGCTGCTCATCTCCGCCTCCGTTTCCACCCTTTCTTCGGTCACTCTGACCGCCTGCTCCACCCTGACCATGGACGTCATCGCCTCCGGCAGCAAAAAGGAGATCTCCAAGACCACTCAGGCTGTTGTGACCAAGGTACTGTGCATCGTCTTTGTGGTGCTCAGCTTCATCATCGCCAACTCCGACACCCTCATTCTTGACATGATGAGCTACTCCTGGGGCATCATATCCGGTTCCTTCCTCGCTCCCTACGCCATCGCCCTCTACTGGCGCGGTCTCAACAAGGCAGGCGCGTGGGCAGGTATGCTGGGCGGCTTTGTCACCGCTCTGCCTCCCGTTATCGCCAAGCTCTTTGCGAGCGGCTGGATGGCACCTTTTGGTCTGGGCAAGATGATGGATCAGGGCCCGGTCTTTGCCTGCCTTGCAATGGTCGTTTCCCTCATCCTCTGCTTCGTGGTCAGTCTTGCCACCGGCGGCAATACCGCCGAGGGTCGCGCAAAGCACGAATTCTTCTACGAGGGTCATGCCGAAGGCAGCCTTCAGGAAGCTCAGTGATTTCTTTTCGATAATATCTCCGCCGTCTCCGGGCTTCGGCTCAGGGGACGGCGGTTTGTTTCGTGCAGTGAATTTTGCTGTATCTTTCCGAAAAAGTATGTGCTATAATCAAATATACGAACCTCGATCCTATCCGAAATATGGAGAATGATTCTGATAATGATGAGATATATGATCCGCATTGCCGCAGCGGCGGCAATGCTGCTCGTGCTGCTGACCATGAGCGGCTGCGCTTTGTCGGCACTTACCGCGGAGAATGTAATGGAACCGCCTCAGGCTTTCGGTGACGGTGCCGCGCTTCAGGCGGCACTGGAGGAGGCGCTGGGACCGCAGATAACACTGCGCTATCCACGCAACGGAGAATACCGCTCTGCCGTTGTTCGCGCCGATGTGGACAACGATGAGCAGGAGGAGGCCATCGTCTTTTACCGTCAGGCTACCGAAAGCTCCGGCGCGCGCATGGTGCTGCTGGACATCAACGAGGACGGCGACTGGGTGCTGACCGGCGAGTTTGCCGATGCCGAGGGCGAGATCGACCGCGTTGTGTTCGGAGACATCAACGGAGACGGCACGCTGGATATCATCACCGGCTGGATGGCGTACTCCGACTACGGTACCCTGTACGTACATTCATGCAGCGACGGAACGCCCGTGCAGCTGACCATTTCAAAGGCAAACCCCGGGGCCTACGCCCTGTCCTCTTACGCCGAGATGGCGGTGGGTGATTTTGACGCAGACGGCGCGGATGAGCTGCTGACCGTTTCCATGGCAGGCACCGACAATGCAGGTGAAGCCAGGCTGCTCAAGTGGGTCGGAGGCAGAATAACCGACGGAGGCTGGATCCGTGAGGCCGGCAGACTCACCCTCTGCTCCGGTACAGCTGCGTATACAGGGTCTGTCGCCGGAAAACTCAACTGGAGCACATACGGACTGGTGGTGGACAGCCAGCGCACCGACGGCAGCTATTGCTCCGAGCTTATTCTGTGGGACAGAGACAGCGGAAAGCTTGTTTCGCCGCTGACAGAGGACGCACAGAGACTTTTCCGGCGCACTCTCAGCACCGAATCCTGTGATATTGACGGCGACGGCTACATCGAGATACCCGGCGATGTGCTCATGCCCGACTGCGGCAGCGCAGGCGCGCAGCGAATGTATCAGACCAGCTGGCACATCTATAATTCCAGGGAATACGCCAGAGAATTCAGCGCCATCATGCGCACGGACAGCGGTTATTATTTCACCGTCCCCGACCGCTGGCAGGGGCAGGTGACCGTTCAGCCCGAAGCCGACACGCGCACGCTGCGGTTCTGCCTTGCCAATGAAAAGAAGCCCTTTTCAGACGAGCTGATGAGCATCAGAGTGTTTACCATGGACGAATGGGACGAGGAAAAGTCCTCGGACGAAAACAACGGGCTGCCGCAGTATGTGGAGCTTTGCACCACCGATTACTACGTCTATGCGGTACGGATAACCACCGCTCCGCCGGGGCTGAACATTGACTATGGCTCCGTGCTTGAGAGCTTCCACCTGCAGGAATGACCGATCAATGTATCCCGTGAATTCAGGGAGGATATTAAACAATGAAAAAGATTCTGATAGTTGAGGACGAAGCCAACATCCGCGAGTTTGTGGTCATAAATCTGCAGCGCGCGGGATATGAGGTGCTGGAGGCAGGCAGTGCCGAGGAGGCGCTGGAGATATATGCCGCTCAGAAGGGCAGTATCGACATCGCTCTGCTGGACATCATGCTGCCCGGCATGGACGGCGTTACCCTCTGCCGCACCATCCGCAAGGAGGACAGCGACATAGGCATCATACTGCTGACCGCGCGCACTCAGGAAATAGACAAGGTGGGCGGACTGATGATGGGTGCCGACGATTACGTCACCAAGCCCTTCAGTCCCAGCGAGCTGGTGGCTCGTGTGGATGCCCTCTACCGCCGCGTGGTGCGTTCCGGCGGCAATTCCGGCTTTTCCGAGGAACTGCGCTCGGGCAGCTTTGTGCTCAATCTGCGCAGCCGTACTCTCCACCACAACGAAAAGCAGATCGACCTCACTCAGGTGGAGTTCCAGCTTCTTGAATATCTCATGTCCAACCCCGACACCGCCCTGAGCCGCACAGGCATACTCAGCCGCGTGTGGGGTGAAGATTACTACGGCGAGGAAAAAATCGTCGACGTCAACATCCGCCGTCTGCGCATGAAGATCGAGGAGGATCCCTCCAATCCCCGCCATATAGGCACGGTCTGGGGCTTCGGTTACAAGTGGAACGGCTGATAAATTCCCTTTGGCGAGCTCATTTTCAGTGCGATTTGCCATGTTTTGCGGCAGGAGAGCAGTATTGCAGAAAAATGATTGATTTATTCACCCGATGGTGATATAATAACCCGTGAACCGCCCGGCAAGCCACGAGCGGGCAGAATAATAATGGAGAGTGAAAATCATGCCGTTAGTAAACACTACCGAAATGTTCAAGAAAGCCTATGAAGGCGGCTATGCTGTTGGCGCATTCAACGTCAATAACATGGAGATCGTTCAGGGTATCGTTGATGCCTGCAAGGAGCAGAACGCTCCCGTTATCCTGCAGTGCAGCGCCGGCGCCAGAAAGTATGCCAAGCACGCTTACCTCGTTAAGCTGGTTGAGGCTGCTATCATCGACGCTCCCGAAATTCCCATCGCTCTGCATCTTGACCACGGCCCCGATTTCGAGACCTGCAAGAGCTGCATCGACGGCGGCTTTACCTCCGTTATGATCGACGGCAGCCACCTGTCCTTCGAGGAGAACATCGCTGTCACCAAGAAGGTCGTTGATTATGCTCATGAGCGCGGCGTCACCGTCGAGGGTGAGCTCGGTCAGCTGGCAGGCATCGAGGACGACGTCAACGTCTCCGAGGAGAACGCTTCCTACACCGATCCTTCTCAGGTTCAGGAGTTCGTCGAGCGTACCGGTGTTGACTCCCTCGCCATCGCCATCGGCACCAGCCACGGCGCTTTCAAGTTCAAGCCCGGTCAGAAGCCCCAGCTCCGCTTCGACATCCTTGACGAGGTCAGCAAGAGACTGCCCGGTTTCCCCATCGTTCTCCACGGTGCTTCCTCCGTCATGCCCGACTACGTTGCCATCATCCGTCAGTACGGCGGCAAGATGGACGACGCTATCGGCATCCCCGAGGATATGCTTCGTCAGGCTGCTACCTCTGCTGTCTGCAAGATCAACATCGACTCCGACCTGCGTCTCGGTCTGACCGCCGCAGTTCGTAAGTATCTGGCTGAGAATCCCACTCACTTCGATCCTCGTCAGTACCTGTCTCCCGCCCGTGCCGCCATCAAGGATGTTGTCACCCACAAGCTGATCAACGTTCTGGGCTGCGCCGGCAAGGCCAACTAATCGCCTGAATTAGTTCTCTCGCAGGGAGCCGATGTATCCCGTCGGCTCCCTGTTTTTCTATCCTTTTGCAAAACAAATCGTAATTTATGAAAGGAGTAATACCAAATGTTGCACAAAGGAACGCGCACACTATCCACCGAACGCCTCGTTCTCCGTCCCTTCGTTATGGAGGACGCACAGGCTATGTTCAACAACTGGGCTTCCGACCCGGAAGTGACCCGCTATCTTGTCTGGCCTACCCACGCCAGTGTGGAAGTGTCCCGAATGGTAGTGTCCGACTGGGTGTCCAACTATGACAATCCCGAATACTACCAGTGGGCTATCGTTCCGCGCACCGACGCTTTTGGCGACAAGCCTTGTGCCGGAGAGCCAATCGGTTCCATTGCCGCCGTTGACGTCAACAACGATACAGGCAAGCTGCATATCGGCTACTGCATCAGCAGAGCCTGGTGGAACATGGGTATTACCTCCGAGGCTCTGGGCGAAGTCATCCGCTTCTTCTTCGAGGAGGTCGAAGCCAGCCGTGTGGAAGCGCGCCACGACACCAACAACCCCAACTCGGGCAAGGTCATGGCTCACTGCGGCATGAAGTATGAGGGTACCCTGCGCCGCGCCGACCGCAACAATCAGGGCGTGTGCGACGCTGTCTACTACGGTATCCTGAGAGAGGAATACTTCTCGGGTAAGTGATCATCCCCAAGCGGCACCCGTCATTTCGCCGATTGCACGGCGGAAGGACGGGTGCTTATTCTGATATCGCAAGCTGATAATACAAATTGCAATCGTGACGCACAGAAAAAGCGCCTGCCGCAGTCGAAAGACCGGGCAGGCGCTCTGTTGTGTTGTGGGTTATCCGACGTAGTTGGTGGGGTTCTGAGCCACACCGTTGACGCGGATCTCAAAGTGGAGGTGAGGACCGGTGGAACGTCCGGTGGAACCGCAGGCTCCGATGGACTGACCGCCGTTGACCTGCTGACCAACGCTGACCGCGCGGCTTCTCAGGTGACCGTAAACGGTCATGTATCCGCCGCCGTGGTCGATGATGACGTAGTTGCCGTAGCCGCCTGCGTCGTAGGAGCTGGTGACTACCTTACCGCCCTTGGAGGCGATGATGTTGGCACCCATGGGAGCGGCGATGTCGATGCCCTTGTGGTAGCTGTTGGACCAGGAGCGCCAGCCGAACTTGGAGCTGATGCGCTTGTAGCCGGGAGCCGGCCATCTCCATGCGCCGGGAACGTGGTTCTTTTCGTCAGACTCAGCGGTCTTTCTGGCGATGATAGCGTCCAGCGCCTCACGGGCCTTCTGCATTTCCTTGTCGATCTTGACCTGCTCCTGCTGGAGAACGGCCTTGTCGGCGGCAATCTGGGAGAGCAGAGCGTCGGCTTCCGCCTTCTGCTCGTCCAGCTCCTCTTTTTTGGAGGAGAGGTTCAGCTTCTCAGCTTCGATCTCGGCGCGCTTTTCCTCGATCTGAGCCTTCTGAGCCTGATAGCCCTCCTTGTCCTCGGTCAGGGAATTGACAATGCCGTCATCGTGCTTTGCCATGAGCTCAATGTAGGTCATGGTGGTGAGATAGCTGTCGAAATCATCGGCGGTGAGCAGCAGCTCAAGACCTCCGGTGAAGTCGCCGGTGATGTACATGGCGCGCACACGAGCCTTGAAGGCGTCGTAGGCGTCGGTGATCTGGGATTCGGTCAGATCGATCTCCGCCTGCAGATCGGCGATTTCAGCTTCCTGAACGGCGATCTTCTGGTTGACGGTGTAGATCTGCTCCTCGAGGTTTTCGATAAGCTCGTTGAGAGCATTGACCTGCTCCTGTGCGTCAGCCTGATTGGATTCAAGCTGAGAGATCTTGGATTTGATGGATGCCTGCTGAGCCTCCAGATCGGACTGCTTTTTCTTGAGCTCCGATTCGGTGGCAGCGGAGACGGCGAACATTCCGTCGTCCATCTGCGGCAGCACGTAGCAGGAAGTGACAACCATCATGATGGCAAGAAAACACAGGAATACGCGTTTAAGCATTGCTCAGGCCTCCTTCTTTCATGAGATATTTGCGAATAGAGATAAGGCTGCCGAAGGCACCGACAAGAACGCCGATGCTGGGGAACGCAAGCAGACACCAGCCCCACAGCTCGCTGTAGGCGATAAGGCTGCCTGCAGACAGAACGGTGGAAACCGCGGATGTGGCGGTGAGATAAACGTATGTAACCAGACCGAAGGACACAAGACCGGACACAAGACCGATTATTATACCCTCCACAAGGAATGGCAATCGTATGAACCAGTCGGTGGCACCCACGGATTTCATAATGCTTATCTCAAGCCGGCGCACATACATGGTCAGCTTGATGGTATTGGTGATGATAAACAGCGACACGATGAACAGCAGACCGACGATCCACACGCTGACCACCGACACGACCTGATTGATGCTTTCCAGTTTGGCAGCAAGGTCGCTCTTGTCGGAAACGGTGTAGACGTTGTCGAGACTCTGCAGAATGGTGACCGTTTCGCTGTACTTGCCGTTGTCGATAAGGGTGATGCTGTATGCGTCGGGCAGGAAGTCGCCGGAATCATCGATGGCAAGGATCAGCTCGGGCTGATCGGTCATGCGGCTGATGATGCTCTGATAGGCTGCCTTGCGATCGACAAACTCGATGGTGTCTATGTTGCCGACGCCCTTGATGATCTCACCCATCTGTTCCTTCTGCTCCTCGGTAAGTCCGTCCACAAGGAAGACCTTGATGACGTTCTGACCGCCCAGCAGATCCATGACGTTGGTGATGTTGACACTGACCAGAGCCGCGCTGCCCATGAGAAGCAGACAGCAGATAAGCACGCCGATGGAGGCAAAGCTCATCAGGCGGTTGGTCCAGATATTTCTGAAGCCCTCTTTGACGAGGTAGCTGAAACTATGCATAGTACGGTACCTCCGGGCCGCTGTCGGCTACAAGCTCGCCGTCCTGGATCTCAATGATACGGCGGCGGAACTTCTTGACCAGCGAATGTTCGTGAGTAACCATGAGCACGGTGGTGCCGCGGCGGTTGATCTCGTTGAGCATATCCACGATCTCAAAGCTCATTCTGGGGTCGACGTTGCCGGTGGGCTCGTCGGCGATGATGATGGAGGGGTTGTTGATGAGGGCGCGGGCAAGACCGACGCGCTGCTGCTCACCGCCGGAAAGCTCCTTGGGCAGGCAGCGTGCCTTGTCGTTCAGACCCACCAGACCCAGCACATAGGGTACCTTTTTGCGCACAGCCTTGGTGCTGGCGCCGGTGACGCGCATGGCAAAAGCCACGTTGTCAAAGACGTTCATGTTGGGGATCAGGCGGAAATCCTGAAAGACCATGCCCATTGAACGACGGTAGTAGGGGATGTCCTTGTGGCGGAGGGTGGAGAGTCTGTGACCGTCCACGATGACCTCGCCGGAATTGGGAAGCTCCTCGCGCATAAGGATCTTGAGCAGGGTGGATTTACCTGCACCGGAGGAACCTACGATAAAAACGAACTCGCCCTCGTCAACATAGAGGTTGAAATCCTTGAGGGCCTTCGTTCCGTTGTCATACGTTTTATATACGTTGCGGAATTCGATCATTTACGTGTAGTCTCCTTATGAGGATGATATTGACGCACAATGTATTTTACTATATTCGAACAGATAATGTGTTACGACATTGTTACGAACCGTTCTCAAATTGGCGAAATAACGCCCGAAACCGTGAGAATTGTGTGAAAACAGTGTGCTCACGGTTCGGGCGCGTGTGTTTATTGATGTGCGTGGAGGGTGATGTAGCCGCTGAAGCAATAGCCCTCGGTGCCATCGCTCAGGCGAACGAAGTACCAGTCTTCGTCAGGCATACCCAGAATGGTGACCACAGTGCCCTTGGGGATGGAGGTGATGGTGGCAAATCCCAGACCGGGACCCTTGCGCACGCGCAGACGCTTGCTGCGGGTGCTGACATAACCGGTGAGCAGCTGACCGGGATGGTAGCTGGTCGCGGTAGTGGTGGGTGCGGTGGTCGTTGTTGTGGTTGTGGGAGCAGCTGTGGTAGTAGTGGTAGTTGTCGTGGTGGGTGCTGCAGTGGTAGTGGTAGTAGTGGTGGGCGCAGCAGTGGTGACAGCGACAGGAGCCGTTGTAGTGGTCGCGGGGGCTGTGGTGGTAGTGGGCTCTGTCGTAGTGGTGGTTTCTGTGGGTTCAGTGGTGACGGTCGTCGGAGGAGTGATCACAACGCCTTCGGTGTTGCCGATGACGCGCACACGGCTGACGATGTACTCGGTGCTTTTCTGGTTCATGAGAAGCACGTTGAAGGTCTTGCCGTTGAGCTCGATCTCAACATACTCGGGCTCGGGAGTGATGAGCACCTGAGCGGAGCTTCCGTCGTCGGAGATGGTGACTTCGGTGCTGAAAACGGGGGAGAAAGCAACGCTCTCAGTCGCGCCGTAGAAAAACTCGGGGAAAGCGGCCTTGAAGGATTCCTCGAGAGTGGGGAGAGCCTCAAGGGAGTTTATGCCCGCGGTGCGCAGAGCAAGGAGATTATCCACCGAACTGCCGATTATTTCGGGAGCAGGCTGATTCTCGGGAACGACTTCGGCATCGGAAACCACAGGCTCGGCGTCCTCGTCGGGCAGCTCGGGCTGCGCGTCATCCTCAGCGATGACGGTTTCGGGAACTTCAGCGTCAGATGCGGATATATCGGATGCCGATACGTCGGAAGCGGAAACGTCCGATGCAGAAACGTCGGACTCGGATACATTGTCCTTGGCACCGAATCCCAGCTGACCGAGCAGGGAAAGCAGCTTATCCATGTCGTCCTCGGTGACCTCGTCAAGAGAGGTGATAACATCGGAGGAAGAAACATCGGAGCCGGAAACGTCAGAACCGGAAATGTCGGTTGCAGAAACATCGGAACCGGAAACATCAGTCGCAGAAACATCGGAATCGGACACATCGCCGGAAGAAACAGACTCATCCTCCGTAGAACCGAAGGTGAGCAGACCGGCGAGGTCGAACAGCATGGAGATCTCCTCGTCGCTGAGTTCGGGGGCAGCGTCGGAGGAGGAAACAGCAGCTTCTCTCTCAGCTGCGGCGGTCTCCAGCGCCACGATAAGACGGTCAACAGAATCAACGTCATCGCACATTACGACGAAGAAATCCTGAAGCCCCAGCTGTTCGCGATGGAAAGGCGAACTTATTACGGGAAAATCGTTGCCGGTGAGCTTCTCGGAGATGATCTGCAGTGTGGACTGGCTGATATTCGCGTCTTTGCCGTAGATGAAGTCCATGGTCACATAGCTGCTTCCGCAGCGCAGTTCAGCGGTACCGTACTGTATCTCACCGCCGCTGTAGTGCTCGCTGCTCTGTTCCCAGATATTTTCGGATGCGGCAAAGCCGGGAAGCGCCGGCAGTGAAACCAGCATCAGAACAGCCATGATAAAGGCGAGTAAACGCTTTTTCACAATTATTCCCCCTTGTTTTTGCTGAATAGGCAATTCGTTTTATTCCACGAAGCGGGCACAGCGCCCGGAGAATCAACCGCTAATCAGTCGCTGAGATATCTGTGCAGGGAATCCAGCTTGACAGCAACACCCAGCAGCGCGCCGACGCCGCCCATGAGCAGATTGATGCCGGCGAGCTCAAAGAGATTGCCGAACAGCACGGAGAAGCCGTTGGCGGCTCCGGCGAAGATCAGGATCATCGCGACGGTAACAATCAGCGATACAACAAGAACCGTGCCGGTGGCGCTGCCCTTTGCGCGCAGACCACCGAAGGAAACGTAACCCAGAACGGCACAGATTCCGGAAACAAAGCACAGCGCAGGCAGAGAAAAGCCCAGCAGCACGGACAGGATAAACGGTACCAGTCCGGC
>SVPO01000020.1 GCA_015065795.1 Oscillospiraceae bacterium
CTCCCGACATCGCCATGGGCGTCAACACCTCCAACGAGGTGCAGAGCGGCCGCAGCGTTGGCGGAGATTCCACCGGCGCCGGCGATCAGGGCATGATGTTCGGCTATGCCTGCGACGAAACTCCCGAGCTTATGCCCCTGCCCATTTCGCTGGCGCACAAGCTTGCCAGACGTCTGACCGACGTGCGCAAGAGCGGTCTGCTGACCTATCTGCGCCCCGACGGCAAGACTCAGGTCACCGTTGAATATGACGACGACAAGCCCGTGCGCATCGAGACTGTAGTAGTCTCCACTCAGCACAGCGCCGATGTTTCCATCGAGCAGATCCGCGCCGATCTCATCGAGCACGTTATCAGCCCCATCCTCCCTGCCGAGCTGGTTGACAATAAGATGAATATCTTTGTCAATCCCACCGGACGCTTTGTCATCGGCGGACCTCAGGGCGACACCGGTCTGACCGGACGCAAGATCATCGTCGACACCTATGGCGGCTACGCCCGTCACGGCGGCGGTGCCTTCTCCGGCAAGGACCCCACAAAGGTCGACCGCTCCGCCGCTTACGCCGCACGCTACGTTGCCAAGAACATCGTAGCTGCCGGTCTTGCCAAGCGCTGCGAGATCCAGGTCGCTTACGCCATCGGCGTTGCCAACCCTGTCTCTGTTCTTGTGGAGACCTTTGGCACCGGCACCGTCAGCGAGGAAAAGCTCTCCGAGGCTGTATGCAAGGTCTTTGACCTGCGTCCCGATGCCATCATCCGCGACCTCGACCTGCGCCGTCCCATCTACCGCGCCACCGCCGCCTACGGTCACATGGGCCGTGAGGATCTGGATGTCGCGTGGGAGCGCACCGACCGCATCGAGCAGCTGCTGGCTGCCGTCAGATAATCCCCATACAAACACGCAAGCCCCGTCCGAGGACGGGGCTGCTTTTTGCTTGGGATATCAGCCGCTTCACTTCTATATAGCTTACAATTCTAAAAGCGCTCTGACCGCCGCTCTGGCAGCCGGAGCGCTTTTGCTATCCCTACAGAATAATACAGATCAGACCGCTGCAGCCCTCGTTGATGACCCTCTCGATGGTTTCCTGCAGCTTGCCGCGAGCTTCGGGCGGCATCTTGAACAACTTGTTGTGCAGCCCCTCGTTGACCAGCTCGTGGAGGGATTTTCCGAAGATGTTGGACTGCCAGATGGCACCCGGCTCATCCTCGAACTCGTCCAGAAGATAGCTCACCAGCTCCTCCGACTGCTTTTCGCTGCCCACTACGGGAGCAACCTCGGTGGTGATGTTCGCCTTGAGCATATGAATGGATGGAGCGGATGCACGAAGCTTGACGCCGTAGCGTCCGCCCTGACGCACCATCTCCGGCTCCTCCAGCTTCAGCTCGTCGATGCCGGGCATTACGATGCCGTAGCCGGTTGCCTCCACCTCCTCCAGCGCGGCGGCGATGCGGTCGTATTTGCGCCTGATCTCCGCCAGCTCCAGCATGGAACGCAGCAGACCCGCGTCGTCGGCGATATCAAGACCGGTCTGTTCACCAAGGATGCGATAGAACAGATTGGGCTGCATGGTCACGTCGATGGTGATGCGGCCGCTGCCGAGGTCGATGTTTGCCACGCGGCTGTCCACCACATACTCGCCGCCGGCGATCTCATCGCAGATGCTGTCGGCATCGCGGATGCGCCGTGCGTTCTCCACGCTCCTGCGCACGAGAGCGAACATCTCCTGCTTGAGCCAGTGGGCACGGGGCAGCGTGCACAGCCAGCGCGGCATATTGAACTCCGCAGAACGGATCGGGAACTCAAAGAGCACCATGGAGAGGATCTCGCGGATCTCTGCCTCGGTGATGCTCTGGCAGCTGACCGCCACGGCAGGGACGTTGTGCTTCTCCCCTATGCGCCGCGCCAGCTCGCGGCTCTCGGGCAGCGTGGGATCGACGCAGTTGACCAGCACCACAAAGGGCTTGTTGATCTCCTTGAGCTCCCCGATGACCCTGTCCTCCACCTCGGCGTATTCCTCACGGGGAAGATCGGTGATGCTGCCGTCGGTGGTGACCACCACGCCGATGGTGGAGTGCTCGTTGATGACCTTGCGCGTGCCCACCTCAGCCGCAAGATTGAAGGGAACCTCCTCCTCAAACCACGGGGTCTTGACCATGCGCGGGGCGTTGTCCTCGATGTAGCCGAGGGCGCTGGGGATAATGTAGCCCACGCAGTCGATCATACGCACGCGCATACTTGCGCTCTGACCCAGCTCCATCTCCACCGCGTCCTCGGGAATGAACTTGGGCTCGGTGGTCATGATGGTGCGTCCTGCCGCCGACTGGGGCAGCTCGTCGGTGGCGCGCTCAGCGCGGAAGCGATCGGTGATATTTGGCAGCACGAGGGTCTCCATGAACCGCTTGATGAGCGTGGATTTGCCGGTGCGCACCGGTCCGACGATGCCCAGATAGATGTCGCCGCCCGTGCGTTCGGCTATATCGCGGTAAATTCTGTTGTCATCCATTTGTTTCACCCTTTCTCGGTATGATGGCTCAGCCACGGGCAATGAGCAGCAGCTTATCCTCGCAGAGAGGCTCGTCGGCAATGCCGTTGTCGGCAGCGATGTCACTCACGGATGCGTTGTGCTCCCGTGCGATGTCCCACAGCTCCTCGCCGGCGCAGGCAAAATACATCACCAGCGCAGGACCGTCCGCATCCGAACGGGGACGGCTCTCATCCGGCTCCAGCTCCACCACACAGGGCAGCTGTGTACGGCTGTACATCGCCGTACGCACACGCGCCTCGCCGTGCAGCTCAAGGTCATTCCGTCCGCTCAGGGAGTAGTCGCATCCGCAGGCGGCGATTCTTCCGCGGCAGAAGCTGTCCTCGCCGCCCTCGCCTGCCTCGCACTCAAAGGCACAGGTGGTCTCGCCGTATTCAAAGCCGCCATCCTCGTTGCGGATGATGGCGCACAGCAGTACGGTACCGTTTACGCTGCCGCCGCTGCCGCACACGCAGGTCACCGGCTCGCACCACGCGTCCAGCACCTCGGTGATGCCGCCGGGGAAGCTGAGCCGTCCGTCGGCACGCGCCTTGCGAACGCTGTCTCCGAGATATCGCTCGAAGCTCATGTTCCTGCGCTCCAGCTTCAGCTCGTAACGGGTGGAATAGGCATCGGTGATGACCGCAGCGGTGTCATTGCGGTAGGCGCGGATGTCGGCAAAGCAGCGGATATCCGCCGAGAATCTGCGGTATTCCCCGTCGGGATCGGTGCGCAGAGCCAGCTCCACGCTGCTCACGGAGATATCGGCGTCGCAGCAGCTTTCGTCGTCGGCACCATTGATATCAAAGAACTGACTGAAGGGCACCGAGTAGGACATCCGCTCCATCACGCCGTCATTGGTGCAGTAGACTACCGTCAGCTCGGCACTGCCCTTGACGATGAGCTTGTTGGCGATGGGCTTGCAGTCCAGCACGCTTATGTCCGCCGCGCTGCGCACCACCGCCGCCACCGACGGCTTGCTTTCGGGCAGCTCAAAGGACTCGCTGATGGCAAAGGCGGTCTGGGCGTGTCCCAGAGCGGTGCTCACGTCGCATATCTGTCTGCGGGCCAGCACACCAGCCCCCTCGGCGGAGGACTTGAGCTGATTTTCACGCAGGCAGACGGCAGATGCCTTCACGGTAAAGGCGCCGTGGATGTCCATGCGACGCTGACTGACGGCGCGGCAGTTGATGTAATCCACCCTTGCCTCGGCGCACACCTTCGCATCCCCCGAAATCCCCTTGGAGGGCAGCAGGGTGACAAAGGGCGTGTCGTGGGTGCAGCAGCGCACCTGACCGCCGTGCCCATCGGAATACAGCACCTCCAGTCTTGCCGTTCCGCTGACGCTGATGCCCTCGGCGGTGACCTCCCGTCCGGTGATGATGGGGGTGGCACGGCACTTGAGCACCCGTCCCACATCGGGGCAGTAATCCGGGAGGGTGAATTCCACATCCACCGGCTGCTCGGCGGTGCCTTCAAATACGCTCTCGTACATAAGAACGGTATCGCCAGTGACCTTACAATCCATTGTGATCGCTCCTTTTTTCGTTTCTGTGCAATGAATATGTAGGACGTGTCCGCTTTATTCGGACAACTGCCGCCAAAGGGATAATTAAACAGCCTGACCGCGGAAAATCTCCGTTGTCAGGCTGTTTTTGTCCTATTTTTCGTGCACTTGTGTTCCTCCCTCCCAAATATACAATAATTTGCGGTTGAATATCCAGAACAAATGTTCTATAATATATTCAGTGAGAATTTTTCCGAAAGGAGTGTCCCCGGTGGACAGGATCATTCTTCATTCCGACTGTAATTCCTTTTATGCCTCCGTGGAGCTGCTGCACCGCCCGGAGCTGCGCGGCCGCGCGGTGGTGGTGGGCGGCGATGTGGAGGAACGCCACGGCATCGTCCTTTCGGGCAACCCTGCCGCCCGAAAGTGCGGCATCAAGACCGGCGAGGTCATCTGGCAGGCAAAGCAGAAGTGCCCCGATCTGGTGGTGATACCGCCCGACTTTGACCGCTATCATCGCTTTTCACGGATGACACGGGAGATATATCTTGAATACACCGAGCTGGTGGAGCCCTTCGGCCTTGACGAGGCGTGGCTGGATATGACCGCAGGTCTGCAGCCGGGGCAGGGCGTCGAGTTTGCCCATCAGCTGCGTGAGCGCATCAAACGCGAGCTGGGCATCACCGTGTCGGTGGGGGTCAGCTTCAACAAGATCTTCGCCAAGCTGGGCAGCGACTACAAAAAGCCGGACGCCGTCACCGAGATCCCCCGTGACCGCTTCCGGGAGATCGTTTTTCCTCTGCCGGTAAACGACCTGCTCTATGTGGGACGCTCCACCGGCAGCAAGCTGCGCAGCATGGGCATCTACACCATTGGCGCGCTGGCGCAGTTTCCCCGAGAGCTGCTGTGTCAGCGGCTGGGCAAGATGGGCAGTGTGCTTCACTGCTTTGCCAACGGTCTGGACACCTCCCCCGTCGCCCGTTATCAGGACACCGTCACGGTCAAGTCGGTGGGCAACTCCACCACCGCACCCCGTGATCTTGAGAATTTCGAGGATGTAAAGATCATCGCGCTGGTGCTGGCGGACAGTGTCTCGCGCCGCCTGCGTGAGCAGCAGCTTTCGGGACGCGTGGTTTCAATGAGCGTGCGCAGCAGTGGACTGTGCTGGTTTTCCCGTCAGCACAAGCTGGATCACCACACCAACCTTGCCTCCGAGATCGCCGCGGCGGCTCTGGAGCTGTTCCGCGCAAACTATGACTGGGAAGAACCCATCCGCTCTCTGGGCGTGTGCGTGTCCGACCTGGTGCAGGGCAGCCAGCCCGTGCAGTATTCCATCTTCGACGACACACAGCGCCGTGAGCAGCGCCGCCGTCTGGAGGAAGCCATGGATGGACTGAAAAGCCGCTTCGGCACCTATTCGGTGCAGCCTGCCGTGCTGCTCAAGGACAGGCATCTGTCCGGCTTTGATCCCAAAGAAAGCCACACCATCCACCCCGTCGGATTCTTCGGCGGTCACTGATCCGCTACTGAGGTGAACAGCAAATGAAAACCTACGTCAATGTATACGCCGTGTTCGACACCCTCGGGCAGATCATGCCCCGCGCAATCATCTGGGAGGACGGGCGCAAGTTCCCCATCGACCGCATACTGCATATAGATCGGCGCGCCTCCCTGCGCTCGGGCGGTGCCGGACTGCGCTATCATGTGGTCATCGCCGGACATCAGCGGTATCTCTATCTGGAGGAAACAAAATGGTTCGTGGAACCGGCGGAATAGCCACTCGCCGCTTCATATTTAAGCACAAAAGATCCCCCTGCCGCGGTATGCTGTACTGCGCAGGGGGATCTGCAATTATCGGAAACTCAGACGTTAATTATTTTCACCGTTGATGGCGACACACACCGCGCCGACGACTCCGCTGAGCATAGCAGCCACAGGAAACACGATCCAGGAGATATTCCAGCCGCCGCCAACAAAGCTCCAGATGAGGTATGCGATGACCGTCAGGGGCCAGATGACCGCATTGAAAATGGCAGCAAACACGCCGGTCTTTGAGCGGCTCGGCTCACCGTTTTCGCTGGCCGCACAGGACGCGCCTCTTGCGGAAACTTCCTTGACCTTCTTTTCAATATTGAGCAGGTGCTTGTAGCTGTCGTTGGCAATGCCTGCCTTGACCATGAGCATAACGCCCATGGCGATAAAGGCGAGCAGACCGGCGGCACTCAGTTCCTCAGCAAGATCGATTCCGCCGAAAAGCGCATCAACAACACCGATGGTGATCAGACCGAGGAAGATAAACAGAATACCAAAGCTGATGCTCAGAGCAAAGGGCTTTTTGTATTCATCCGCCTTCTTTTCCACGAGCTTTGCAGTGCTCTCGGGCAGAGTGATAAGCTGCTTTTCATAGCGCTCGTACTTCTCATTCTGGATGCCGTTGACCACAAAAATGGTCACCGCGATGGCGATCAGCACGAACAGGGACACCAGCGAAAAACCGTCAGCCATATTGCCCTTCAGCCTTGCGACGTTGCTGAGGATGGTTTCCATCGCGATCAGGCAGGCAGGCGCGAGTATGCACAGCATAACGCCGATAGCCATCTTCCAGCCGAAGCCCTTGCGGTATTTGATATAGCTGAGCGCCTCGTCCTCGGTCAGATGCAGGGAATTGTCGGGAACACTTTCGGGCTGAGCAGCAGGTGCTTCCGGCTGAGCAGGCTTGATATCCAGCTCCTCCATCAGCTCGTCGATGTTGCCAAACTGGGAGATGACCGCACCGATGGCTTCGTTTTCGCTCTTGCCCTCTGCCTTGAGGTCGTTGTAATGCTCCTCCATGATGGCGAGCAGATCTTCCTTTGCCCTGTCCAGACGCTCGTCCTCAGGCAGACCGTTGAAAAGATTATTGACATAAGTGGTGATGATTTCCATTACTCTATCTCCTTAATAAATATGTTTATTACTTCCTTGGTCAGATTCCATTCCTCACGCTTCTCGGCGTAATACTGCCGTCCTTCCTGAGTGATGGAATAGTACGTCCTGCGCTTGCCGCCCGATTCGTCGCCGCCCTGACGGGAGACGATAAACCCGTTTTTCTCAAGACGTGTGAACGCCGAATACAGCGTGGTTTCCTTGATGATGTACTTGCCCTCGGAACGGGCAGAGATCTGCTTGGATATCTCATATCCGTAGGATTCGCCCTCCAGCAGCAGACACAGGATTATGGTGTCATTATAGCCGCGGATAACGTCACTGCTTATCAAACAGACACCCCCTTACAGTACGAACATTACCAGCATCACGGGATAGCATCTGCGAACATCCCTGCCCGTCAGCAGATAGACACTGCCGAAGGCGAGCCCCGATACCATCGTGATGACGCCTGTTGTGAAGTCCTTGGTGAAGAAGTGAGCCAGCCCCCATGTCAGCGCGAGAATGATTCCGCCGTAAGGAATGTAACGGTTTTTGAACCACTTTTCAAAAGCCAGCTGCGCGAACACAAGGATAAGCATTACAAGCACAGTTTCGAACAGATAATAAATATACTGAAAAATAAACTTAAGCAGACCGTTGGCGCGGAACTCGATGACGACCTTGAAGCCGTTCCAGTCAATATAGCTGACCAACAGACTGAACGCCACAAGAACGCCCACAAGCGCCCACTGCCATGCCCCGATCTTGTCGCCCCTTGCCAGCAGATCAAAGCCGTACCGCTTCTTTGCGACTGCGATAATAGCCACGGCTGTCAGCCCCCAGAGCAGGCAGGTCGCCGACCAGTGCAGGATATTCTGCAGTGTGCTCCACTCTCCCAACGGCGCACCGTAGATCGCAGGCTCAACAGCGAAAGCGAGAATCGCCTCCAGTCCCAGTCCGGCGAACGCCAGCAGCGAAAGCAGAAGATAATTCCATCCGGAAGCTTTTTTCAATACAAATCACGCGACCTTTCTCAGACAGTCTGTTTACTACGCCTGTCATACTACGACTGCCGTAGTACGTCTGTCGTAATAATACCACAACTACTACGACAGGTCAAGTAGTTTTTCTAAAAATACCAAATAATTTTTCAAGGACTGAGAAACATCAGACGCTGCGGCTTTTCCGCTTCACAAAAAAAGCGCAGATCGTATGCGTCGCAGCACACGAAAACAAAGCGCGATTTACGGCTGCAGCACGAAGATATGCTGAAAAAAGCAAAACCTGCCGAAGCCCGATTTTAGAGCATCGACAGGTTGTCTGCTATTATGTTATCGCACGCAGCGACCGATGTCGGTGCGGAACTGCTTGCCCTCGAAGTCGATCTTGGCAGCAGCGGCGTAAGCGGCATCGATGGCGGCATCCAGATCGGCACCGTTGGCAGTGATGCCCAGCACGCGTCCGCCGTTGGTGGCGTAAGTGCCGTTCTCACCGGAGGTACCGGCGTGATAGACGGTTGCGCCGTCCACCTGACCGTCAGCGTCCAGACCGCTGATGACCTTGCCCTTTTCGTAGCTGCCGGGATAGCCGCCGGAAGCAAGGATAACGCAGGCGCAGGCACCGTTGTCCCACTGAACGTCCAGCTCATCCAGCTTTTCGTCGATGACGGCGTTGATGACATCCAGCAGATCGGTCTTGAGTCTGGGCAGAACCACCTGAGTTTCGGGATCGCCGAAACGGCAGTTATACTCGATGACCTTGGGACCGTCCTTGGTGATCATCAGACCGAAGTACAGGCAGCCCTTGAAGGGACGACCCTCGGCGCTCATGGCAGCCACGGTGGGTTCGAAGATCTCCTTGCGGCAGCGCTCTGCAACCTCGTCAGTGTAGAAGGGATTGGGGCTGATAGTTCCCATACCGCCGGTGTTGGGACCCTTGTTGCCATCATAGGCAGGCTTGTGATCCATGGAAGAAACCATGGGCTTGACGGTCTTGCCGTCGGTGAAAGCCAGCACGGAGACCTCGGGACCCTGCAGGAACTCCTCCACGACGATGGTGTCGCCGGAAGCGCCGAAGCACTTGTCGTTCATCATGGAATTGACAGCAGCCTCAGCCTCGGCAAGATCGGCGGCGATGACAACGCCCTTGCCCAGAGCCAGACCGTCTGCCTTGATGACGGTGGGGAATGAATTCTGCCTGCGGATGTATTCCATAGCCGCGGCAGGATCGGTAAAGATCTCGTAAGCAGCGGTGGGGATACCGTACTTCTTCATCAGATCCTTGGAGAAAGCCTTGCTGCCCTCGATGGCGGCAGCCTTGGCGTTGGGACCGAAGGCGCGGAAGCCCTTGGCGTTCATGGCATCAACCATGCCCAGAACCAGAGGATCATCGGGAGCCACAAACACGCAGTCGGGCTTGAGCTGCTCGGCAAGAGCGACCATGCCCTCAACGTCGGTGGCCTTGACGGGATAGCACTCGGCGTCGGCAGCGATACCTGCGTTGCCGGGAGCACAGTAGATCTTATCTATGCCCGCGCTCTTTTTCAGAGCGCGGATAATGGCATGCTCGCGACCGCCGCCGCCAACAACCAGAATGTTGATTTTGCTCATGGGTCTGTTCCTTTCTGCAAAACATCTTGGTAAATGCAGTAGTGGGCGGATATAGAATCCGCCCCTGCAATTATTCAATTAACGATATTAAGCTTAGTGCTTGAAATGGCGCATACCGGTGAACAGCATGGCGATACCGGCCTCGTTGCAGGCGTCGATGGATTCCTGATCGCGGATGGATCCGCCGGGCTGGATGATAGCGGTGATGCCTGCCTTCTTGGCGGACTCGACGCAGTCGGGGAACGGGAAGAAAGCATCGCTGCCCATGACGCTGCCCACAGACTTCTCGCCGGCGTATCTGATGGCGAGATCCAGAGCGGTGACGCGGTTGGTCTGGCCGGGGCCGACACCCACGGTGCCGTTATCCTTGACCAGGCAGATGCCGTTGGACTTGACGTGCTTGACGACACGCCATGCGATCATCAGCTGCTTCATCTCGTCCTCGGTGGGCTGGCGGTCGGTGACACACTTGATGTCAGCCTCGTTGCACAGCTCGGTGTCCAGCTGCTGAACCAGCAGACCGCCTGCGACCTTCTTCATATCCAGCATGGTGCTGTCGTTGGCAACGGCGCAGTCGGGCAGTCTGAGCAGACGGATATTCTTCTTCTGCATCAGGATATCAAGAGCAGCCTGAGAGAAGGAAGGAGCGATGATGATCTCAAGGAAGATCTTGGCAAGCTCGTTGGCGGTAGCCTCGTCCACCTCGCGGTTGAGGGCGACAATGCCGCCGAAGATGGAGACGGGGTCAGACTCGTATGCCTTCATGTAGGCATCGTACAGGGTCTCGCCGATACCGACGCCGCAGGGATTTGCGTGCTTGACGGCGACAGCGCAGGGCTGCTCGGTGCCGAACTCCTTGAGCACGTCAAGAGCACCGTTGGCATCGTTGATGTTGTTGTAGGAAAGCTCCTTGCCGTGGAGCTGCTCGGCAGCGCTCAGGCAGTTGGTGCGGTTGCCGATCTCGCGGTAGAAGGCAGCAGCCTGATGGGGATTCTCGCCGTAGCGCATCTCCTGAACCTTCTCGTAGGTGACGGTGAAGTTCTCGGTCAGGGGGCTCTCGCCTCTCTGCTCGCGCAGATAGTTGCTGATGAGGGTGTCGTACTGGGCAGTGTGGTCAAAGACCTTGCCGGCCAGCTTGAACTTGACATCACGGGAGACTTCGCCGTTTGCCTTGAGCTGATCGATAACGGTCTGATAGTCAGCCGGATCGACGATGACCGCAACGTCCTGCCAGTTCTTGGCAGCGGCACGGATCATGGTGGGGCCGCCGATGTCGATGTTCTCGATGGCGTCCTCCAGCTCAACGGGAGGCTGCTTGAGGATGGTAGCCTTGAAGGGATAGAGGTTGATGGCAACGATGTCGATGGGAGTAACGCCCAGCTCATCGATCTGCTTCATGTGCTCCTCATTGCCGCGCATGGCAAGGATACCGGCGTGGATCATGGGGTGCAGGGTCTTGACGCGACCGTCCAGACACTCGGGGAAACCGGTGATGGACGAAACCTCGGTGGTGGGGATCTCAGCGGCAGCCAGAGCCTTGGCGGTACCGCCGGTGGAGAGAACCTCGTAGCCCAGCTCGGTCAGCTGGCGGGCGAACTCCACGCATCCGGTCTTGTCGGAAACACTGATGATTGCACGTTTTTTAGACATCTTGCTTTTCCTCCGTTATGTAAGTTTTATTATCGACTATTCTGATCTGTCCCTGACAGAACTGACGGACGACCTGAGGCAGCAGGATCCATTCCGCCTGCTCCATGACCCTGCGCTGAAGGGTCTCGGGAGTGTCATCCGGCTCGATATAGACGGCTTTCTGGGCGATGATCGCGCCGCCGTCGGGGATCTCGTTGACGAAATGCACTGTAGCGCCGGTCACCTTTACACCTGCAGCCAGTGCCGCTTCATGAACCTTCAGTCCGTAGTAGCCCTTGCCGCAGAAGCTGGGGATGAGCGCCGGGTGGATATTGATGATTCGGTTGGCGTAGCGCTCGGTGACGCGCTTACTCAGGATGGAGAGGAAGCCAGCCAGCACGATAAGGTCGATGTTATACTTATCAAGAATCGCAAACAGCGCGTTTTCATATTCTTCCTCACAGGAAAACGCGGTGCGTCGGCACACCTCGCCGGGGACGGAGAAAGCCTCCGCCCGACGAAGTGCACCGACGTTTTCTTTGCTGGCTATAACACAGACGATACGGCCTCCGCCGAGACCGCCTGCTTTTTCGGCATCCAGAAGCGCCTGAAGATTAGTGCCGCCTCCGGACACCATTACAGCTATGTTCAGCATATTTCGATCCTTTCGTCTCCCTCGGTGACCTCACCGATTATGTAAGCGGTCTCGCCGCAGCTCTGGAGCACCTGTACAGCCTTGTCAGCCTCGTCCTTGGGAACGGCAACGACCAGTCCGACACCCATGTTGAAGGTGTTGAACATATCGCGCTCGCTGATGCGGCTCATGCCCTTGAGAACATTGAAGATGGGATGAATGCGAACAGCAGCCTTTTCGACCTTTGCGCAAAGGCCCTTGGGGATGATGCGGGGAATATTCTCGTAGAATCCGCCGCCGGTGATGTGGGCGATGCCGTGGACATCGCACTGATCGATCACTGCCAGAGCGGACTTGACGTAGATCTTGGTGGGGGTGATGAGCTCCTCGCCCAGAGTCTTGCCCAGATCGGACAGGTACATTCTGATGTTGTCCTCGTTGACACGGGTGACGTGACGGACGAGGGAGAAGCCGTTGGAGTGCAGACCGCTGGAAGCAACGCCGATGAGCACGTCACCGGCCTTGATGGCACTGCCGTCGACCAGCTTGTCACCGTCAGCCATACCTACGCAGAAGCCTGCAAGGTCATACTCGTCGATGGGATAGAAGCCGGGCATCTCGGCAGTCTCGCCGCCGATGAGAGCGCAGCCTGCCTGACGGCAGCCCTCGGCAACACCTGCGACGATCTCGGCAACACGCTCGGGCTTGTTCTTGCCCAGTGCCAGATAGTCGAGGAAGAACAGGGGCTGTGCGCCGCAGCACACAACGTCGTTTGCGCACATGGCAACGCAGTCAATGCCGATGGTGTCGTGCTTGTTGAGCAAGAAAGCGATCTTCAGCTTGGTGCCTACGCCGTCGGTGCCGGAAACCAGAACGGGGTTGCCCATGGACTTGAAGTCCGGGCGGAACATACCGCCAAAGCCGCCGATGCTGGTCATGACGCCGGGAGTAAAGGTGCTCTCGACGTGGCTTTTCATCAGTTCAACGGCCTTGTAACCGGCGGTTACATCAACACCGGCGTCTCTGTAGCTGTTGCTGAAGCTGTTCATTGGTGTGTCCTCCAGTACTCTTTAATATCACAGAACGAACCTTCCTGCGTTCTGTGTGAAAATCAGATTCGTGCGCTCCGGTATTATCGGTGCGCTGATTATGTATGTCGCCGGATCACTTGCCCAGCAGTTCATTGAGCTTGCCGGTGACAGCAGCGTCCTTGGCAGCGACCTTCTCAGCCATATCCTTTTTCATTGCGGCGAGCTTATCGGCAAGGCTTTCATCAGCCAGAGCCAGCATCTGTACCGCGAGGATGGCAGCGTTGTCTGCACCGTTGATGGCGACGGTGGCAACGGGTATGCCCGAGGGCATCATAACGGTAGCCAGCAGAGCGTCCATGCCGTCAAGTGCGGCGGACTTCACGGGGATACCGATGACCGGCAGGGTGGTATGTGCAGCAAGCACACCGGCAAGGTGAGCAGCCATACCTGCAGCGGCGATGATCACACCGTAGCCGTTCTGAGCGGCATTGGCGGCGAACTCGGCTGCAGCGGCAGGGGTTCTGTGCGCGGACATGACGTGAACGTCGTATTCCACGCCGAAGCTCTCAAGACGCTTTGCGGCAGGAGCGAGAACGGGCAGATCACTGTCACTGCCCATGATAATGGCAACACGCTTTGCAGACATATCATTACATCCTTAACTAAAATATAAATGAAAACTCCCTAATTGCAATTCTTTCGCTTGCATCTGCCCGGAGAGAGCCGTTCGCCTCCCCGAGTGAGGTGGCACGACGAAGTCGTGACGGAGGGAGCAAACACAACAGATATCACAAATCAGATGGAAACATCGCTGGCGACCTGCAGCAGATCGAAGGGGAAGTCCTTCTTCATCTGCAGAGCCTCATTGATCTCGTAATCAACGACCTTTTCGCCCTTCATGGCGACAACACGACCGCCGTTGCCGGAGCACAGCAGCTCAACGGCACGATGACCCATCTGGGTTGCGGCGACACGGTCACGCACGGAGGGGGAACCGCCGCGCTGAATGTGACCGAGGATGGTGGTGCGGGTGTCGCGGCCGGTCTTTTCCTTGATCTGACGGGAGATCTCGTCGATATTGCCGACGCCCTCGGCAACAACGATGATGAAGTGCTTCTTGCCGGTTCCCTGAACGAAATTGATGCGGTCGATGATATCGCGGTCGATATCAGCTTCCTTCTCAGGGACCAGAGCGGCAAAGGCGCCGCTGGCGATGGCGGTATTCAGAGCGATGTAGCCGGCATGACGACCCATGACCTCAACGATGTTGCAGCGGTCGTGGGACTGAGCGGTATCGCGCAGATTGTCGATCATGCGCATGGCGGTGTTCATCGCGGTATCGTATCCGATGGTGTAATCGGAACAGCCGATGTCGTTGTCAATTGTGCCGGGGATGCCCACGCAGGGGATGCCTGCATTGGTCAGGTCACGGGCTCCGCGGAAGGAACCGTCGCCGCCGATGACCACGACGCCGTTGATGCCCTCGTTGAAGCAGTTGTCGGCAGCCTGCTTGACGCCTTCGGGAGTTTCGAACGCCTTGCAGCGCGCGGTGCACAGCTTGGTGCCGCCGCTCTGCAGTGTGTTGGAAACGGCACGCAGACCCATGGGAGTGAACTTGCCTTCGATCAGACCGTTGTAGCCATGGTCAACGCCATAGACCAGGACGTTGACGTCCTGACGGGCGTGAGCGCTCTTGACAACGGCACGCACTGCGGCGTTCATGCCGGGAGCGTCGCCGCCGCTGGTGAGCACGGCGATCTTGATGGTCTTCTTGCTCTCGGGAGACTTCGCTTCCTCAGCCTCGACAGGTGCAGCGACCTCTGCGGTCACGGCAGCTTCGGGTGCGGCTTTTTCGGCAGGCTTATCGTTCTGTTTGTCTTTCCAGAATAACATGGCAATCCGCTCCTTCAGTAAAATATTTAACCATTAGACATTATATAACAAATATATCTTGTTATCAAGAACAATTCGGATACAAAATGTACCCTCACTCGACCAGTTTTATATTATCTTCGCCCAATATATTGGCAAGCTCGCGGAGCATGACCGTGTTCGGGCTGACCCACAGCTCTCTGGGAGCGCACATGAGCCCTCCCTGAGCGCAGTAGACGTACACAGGTGTCAGACCGTCGAACACACGAAGGAGCTTCTTTGCCTGCTCAAGCTCGGGGCAGTCGAGGGAGGCGCACTTGAGATAAAGACCGGGACGCACATTCTTCCCTGCAGGCTTCTGATGCTGTGCAGGAGCTGTCGGAGTTTGCCCCTCTCTCCCCTGTTCTGCTTCGGGCTGAGCCGTTTCTCTGCGATGGGATCCGAACTGACGGCGGTCTGCCGGCTGCTCGTCCTCTCCCGGGATGCGCACGCTGTCGCAGATGATCTTGGGTGCTTCGTCCTCACGGACGCTCACTCTGCCTTCGATACGAACGATATTGCCCGGCTTGATTATGGCGGCGCACTCATCCAGGGTGCGCGGAAAGATCAGCATTTCGGTCATGGCGGTCATGTCCTCGATCTGGACGTACGCCATCATATCGTTGCTGCGGGTGGCTCTGAGCTTGACCGCGTCGATGATGCACAGCAGCGTCACCTGCAGGCCGTCGCTCGCCGATCCCTCGTCAAGCACCACCGAAGCAAGGCGCGTGGCATTTATCTGCTGAGCAAGCTGTGTGTACTCAGACAGCGGATGACCGGAGAGATACATCTCCGTGACATCCTTTTCCATGGCGAGGATCTCGCTCTGGGGAAACTCCTCCACCTCGGGCAGCTGGGGAACATTGCTCTCCGGCTCGCCGATAAGGTCGAACAGTCCCATCTGACCCTCGAGATTGTTGCGGCGGTCGGCGTCAAGACCGCTCATGATCGTTTCCAGACCCAGCAGCATCTGACGGCGGTTGTCGGCAAGACCGTCCATGGCGCCGCTCTTGATGAGACTTTCAATAGCGCGGCGGTTGGTGTCCGCGCCGTACATTCGGCTGCAGAAATCATAGAAGGATTCAAAGGGTCCGCCGCTCTGACGCTCGGCGATTATCCTTTCTATCATTCCCGAACCGAGGTTTTTTATAGCCAGCATACCGAAGCGGATATTTTCTCCGGCAACGGTAAATTTCATCTGGCTTTCGTTGACGTGGGGCGGCAGCACCGAAATGCCGATGTTCTGGCACTCGGCGATATACTCCGCCAGCTTGTCGCGCTTATCGAGAACACTGGTCAGCAGAGCCGCCATGTATTCCTGAGGATAGTAATACTTCAGCCATGCGGTCTGGTAGGACACCAGCGCGTAGGCAGCAGCGTGGCTCTTGTTGAACGCGTAGGACGCAAAGGAGGACATCTCGGAGAAGATCCTGTCCGCCACCTCAGCGCTAACGCCCCTGCGCACCGCACCGTCGATGGTGACGGTGCCGTCGTCTCCGGCAAGACCGTTGATGAACACATCCCGTTCGCGCTCCATGACATCGTGCTTTTTCTTGCTCATGGCGCGGCGCACAACGTCGGCTCGTCCGAAGGAATAGCCAGCCAGCTCACGGAAGATCTGCATGACCTGCTCCTGATAGACGATGCAGCCGTTGGTGACCTCGAGTATATTCCGCAGCATGGGCGTGTCGTAGGTAGTGCTTTCGGGATGCTCACGATTGTGAACGTACTTGGGTATGGAATCCATGGGACCGGGGCGATAAAGGGAGATAACGGCAATGATGTCCTCAAGACTGGTGGGCACCACCTGCGTCAGCGTGCGGCGCATGCCCTCCGATTCAAACTGGAACACGCCGCCGGTCTGTCCACGGGCGAACATTTCATATACCTGCGCGTCATCATCGCGGACATTGCGGATGTCAAAACCGGGAACCTTTTCCCTGATCATACTCGCGCAGTCCTCGATGACCGTCAGGTTGCGCAGTCCCAGGAAGTCGAACTTGAGCAGACCCAGCTCCTCGAGGGTGGTCATGGTAAACTCGGCAACAGCGGTGCCTTCCGCCATAGCCAGAGGCACATAATCGCTGATGGGACGGTCGGTAATGACCACGCCGGCAGCGTGCATGGATGTGTTGCGGGGCATACCTTCCACCTTCATCGCCATATCCAGCAGCTCGGCAATCTGGCGGTCGCCGTCGCGGGCGGCGCGCAGGTCTGCCGAACGCTTGATAGCATCGGCGATGGTTATCCCCGGCTCGGCAGGGATCATTTTCGCGATCCTGTCCGCCGCGCCGTAGGGCAGTCCCATGGCACGGGCAACGTCACGGATGGAGTTCTTCGCCGCCATGGTATTAAAGGTGACGATCATGGAGACGTAGTCAAACCCGTATTTTGCCCTGACGTATTCGATGACCTCCTGCCGGCGTTCGGTACAGAAGTCCACGTCAAAGTCGGGCATACTCACGCGCTCGGGATTGAGGAAGCGCTCAAAAAGGAGGTTATAGCGAATGGGGTCGATATCGGTTATTCCGATGCTGTAGGCGGCAACGCTGCCTGCACCCGAACCTCTGCCGGGGCCGACGGGGATGCCGTTTCTCTTTGCGAAATTGACGTAGTCCTGCACTATGAGGAAGTAATCCACAAAGCCCATCTTGGCGATGGTTTCCAGCTCGAACTCGAGACGGTCGATTATGGACTGCTCCGGCTGCTCGCCGTAACGGCGGCGCAGTCCCTCAAAGCACAGGTCACGGAAATATTCTATATTGCTCCGCCCGTCGGGGATCTCAAAGACGGGCAGCTTGTAGTTGCCGAATTCAAAATCAAAATTGCATCGCTCGGCAATGCGCACGGTATTTTCAAGAGCATCGGGACGTGATGGCACCAGTGCAGCCATCTCCTCCTCGCTCTTGAGATAGAATTCGTCCGTGGCAAAGCGGAACGCTTTTGGATTGGTGATAACGTCCTTGGTCTGCACGCACAGCAGCACCTCGTGCATCCGCGCGTCGTCCCTGGAGATATAGTGGCTGTCGTTGGTCACCACCAGAGGGATCCCCGTCTCGTCGGATATGCGGATCAGGGAATCGTTGACCTTGAGCTGCTCGGGGATGCCGTGATCCTGCAGCTCTATGAAGTAATTGTCCGCGCCGAAGATATCGCGGTATTCAAGGGCACGCGCCTTGGCTTCATCATATTTGTCATCCATGAGCAGCTGAGGCAGCTCTCCTGCAAGGCAGGCGGAAAGAGCGATAAGCCCCTCCGAGTGCTTTCTCAGAAGGTCGATGTCCACACGTGGCTTGTTATAGAAGCCCTCGGTCCACGCAAGGGATACAAGCTTGATGAGGTTCTGATAGCCCGTGGCGTTCTCGCACAGCAGCACCAGATGGTAGCTGTCCGAATCCTTGCCGTGTTCCTTGTCGAAACGGGTGCGGCGCGCGACATAAACCTCGCAGCCGATGATGGGTTTGATGCCCTCCTTTTTTGCAAGGCGGTAGAAATCCACCACGCCATACATGACGCCGTGGTCAGTGAGGGCTACAGCGGTCTGCCCCATTTCCTTGACCGCTTTGACCAGCCGCGTCAGGCGGCAGGCTCCGTCAAGCAGGCTGTATTCACTGTGGACGTGCAGATGAACAAATCCGGACATGAGGCTTCTCCTTTCAGATGATCATAATTTTGGCTCATCCATCGACTTTGCGATATCCATCAGCTTCTGCAGACGATGGTTGACGCCGCTGCGGGATAATTTCGGTTCCATGGTCTCCCCCAGCTCGCGCAGAGACATCTCGGGGTTATCCAGTCTGTGCCGCGCTATCAGACGCAGCTCCTCGGGCAGACTGCCCAGACCGCCCGACTGTTCTATCTTTCTGATCGCCGCAAGCTGTGCGCCGGCGGCAGTCACTGTCTTGGTAATGTTGGCTTCGTCGCAGTTGGTGGTTCGGTTGGCGCGGTTGCTCACCTCGCGGTTGATGCGCACCTCGATGACCTCCATATACGCACCTGCCGCGCCCAGCTCGCCCAGCAGCAGTTCGATGTCGGCACTGCCCTTGATGTAGGCGCTGCAGCCGCTTTTGCGCATGAGAGTGGAGCACTTGATGCCCATGCCGCGAATGAGCGCGCACAGATCGGTGCACAGCTCGGTCGTATGCGCAGCGATCTCCAGATGGAAGGATTTTTCCGGATCGCTCATGGTGCCCGAAGCAAGAAAAGCACCGCGCAGAAATGCAGTGCGGCTCTCGTCGCTTTCAAGAAGATCGGCATTGATGTGGTTCGGGTCACTGCCGAAGCGTCCCGTTATCGCCATGCGCTGCTCGATGTGGGGTATCTCCACGGAATAGCTGCCGCGCTGCTCGTTTGCCGCCACCGGCTCGGTCACCTTGACGTATACGCCGCAGCAGGCCGCGATAAGCTCTGCGGTGCGCCGCGCCACCGCACCCATGGAGGTGCGGAACACGCTGCGCTGCACATCCAGCAGCCGGGAAAACAACAGCAGACCGTAGGCCTCTGCTGCAAGGCAGTCCTCGTCCTGCGATCCGCTCTGAATGATCTGCTTTTTTACTTTGTTAGAAAATGATATCACTTGCCATCACCCTGGGAAGTCCCGTCCACCGCGCTGACGGCAGACGGGACTGCTGTAGAATATTGATCGGTTATCAGCCGCCGATAGCCTTGACCTCACATTCCAGCGTAACGCCGGTCTGCTGCAGGACGGTATCCTGAATATGTTTGATGAGGTCAAGAACATCCTGACAGGTCGCGCCGCCGGTGTTGACAACGAAGCCTGCGTGCTTTTCGCTGACCTGCGCGCCGCCGACGCTGCAGCCCTTGAGGCCGCACTGCTCGATGAGTCCGCCGGCGAAGTAGCCCACGGGACGCTTGAAGGTGCTTCCCGCGCTGGGCATATCAAGGGGCTGCTTGGATTTGCGGCGTCCGAGGATGTCATCCATCTCCGCCTTGATCTGAGCCATGTCGCCCTCTTTGAGCTTTACTGTGATGGCGGTGACGATGCAGTTGCTTTTCTGGAAAATGCTGCCGCGGTATTCAAAGCCGCACTGCTCGTTGGTCAGCTGATCAACAGTGCCGTCGGTGGTGATGTACTCCACCTCGGTGACGATGTCCTTGAGCTCGCCGCCGTAGGCACCGGCGTTCATGAACGCAGCGCCGCCGATGGAGCCGGGGATTCCCCATGCAAACTCCGCACCGGTGAGAGAATTCTCAAGGGCGGTCAGGCAGAGATTGGAAAGGGATGCTCCTGAGCCGGCGCGAATGACGCCCTTGCCGAGGTACTCCACCTTGCAGAAATCGCCGTCCAGACGAACGACAATGCCGCGGATGCCTGCGTCGGAAACCAGCAGATTGCTGCCGTTGCCAATGAGCATCATGGGGATATCCTGCTTCTGGGCGAGCTCGCGCAGAGCGATGAGCTGCTCGGCGGTGCTGACGGTGACGTACAGGTCAGCAGGTCCGCCGATGCGGAAGGATGTGTGCTTTGCCATGGGCTCGTTTTCTGTCACCTTGCAGTCGAGCGCCTGTATGGTCTTTATAACGGAAGAATAATCGGTCATGTCGGTCTCCGTTCGTTATTTCTTTAATCTGTAGAGGTTGGCGGCGCCGATGATGCCGGCGTCGTTGCCCAGCTGCGCGGCAACCAGTTCGGTCTGCTGCGCGGCGTACTTGGAGAAGCGCTCCTTCTCGACGATGGCTCTCAGGGGAGCCAGCAGGTTTTCCTTCTCCTTGCTGATGCCGCCGCCGATGCACAGAATGGCAGGCTGGAACACGTTGATGACGTTGATCAGTCCGCAGGCGACGTGGTAGATATACTTCTCCACAACGGTGCAGGCGGTGGGGTCACCGGCACGCATACCGTCAAAGGCGGTCTTGCCGTTGACCTTCTCAAGGCTTCCTGCGATCTGCCACATGGCGCTGTTGGGATCGCCCTCCATGGCGTCACGGGTCTGATTGATGAGAGCGGTGGCGGAAGCGTATTTCTCCCAGCAGCCGCTGCGTCCGCAGTTGCAGGGGATGCCGTTTTCAACGATGACGGTGTGACCAAGCTCGCCGCCGGCATGATTGAAGCCGGTGATGATTCTGCCGTCGATGATGACACCGCCGCCGACGCCGGTGCCCAGAGTGATGCACACCACATTGTCGTGACCCTTGGCGGCACCTGCCATGACCTCGCCGTAGGCAGCGGAGTCGGCGTCGTTGGCAAGATAGACTTCCTTGCCCAGACGGTCGGTGAGAGCCTTTGCCATGGGATACTGCTTCATGCCCAGATTGCCGGCGAACTCGATGATGCCGGTGGAGGAATTGGCGGTTCCGGGAGAGCCGATACCCACGCAGGTGATGTCATCCATGGTCAGACCTGCCTGCTCCACCGCGTCGCGGCAGGCGGCAGCAACGTCGTCCATGATCTCGTCCGCAGGACGGGGCATATTGGTGGGACGCTCGCCGCGTCCGATGATATTGTTGTTTTCGTCAACGACACCTGCCTGAACGCCGGTACCGCCGAGGTCGATTCCGATAGTATACATATTCGTTATCCTCCGTATTTTTTCTTAGCTGAAGCTGTCCCATTCCGCCTTGACCTGCACGGGAGGCTGGTCGCCCATGTCGATGCCCAGATTGTGCATCAGTTCCTGTGCGGCGTTATAGCCCATCTTCTTCTGGCGGTTGTTCATCGCTGCAACCTCGATTATTATAGCCAGATTTCGTCCGGGCTTTACGGGAATGGTGGTAGTGTTGATTTTTATGCCGAGAATGTCAACATATTCCTCGGTCAGACCCATGCGGTCATAGACCTTGTCGGGATTCCAGACCTCAAGATTGACCACCATGTCGATCTTTTCGGTCAGCTTGACGGCGCCCATACCGAAGATGCGGCGCGCGTTGATGATGCCGACACCGCGCAGCTCGATGAAGTGACGGATGTTCTCCGGAGCGGAGCCGACAATGGTCTTGTTGGATACGCGGCGCAGCTCCACCGCGTCGTCGGCGATGAGGCGGTGTCCGCGCTTGACCAGTTCGATGGCGGTTTCGGACTTACCGACGCCGCTGTCGCCCACGAGCAGGATACCCTCGCCGTACACCTCCACCAGAACGCCATGACGGGTGATACGGGGAGCCAGCTCAACATTCAGGAACGCGACCAGGCTGGAGATAAAGCTGGAAGTGGAATCATTGGAGCGCAGGATGGGAATGGAATTGCGCTTGGCAGAATCCAGCATTTCCTCGGTGGGTTCAAAGCTGCGGCACATGACCAGCGCCGGAGTACCGCGGGACAGCAGATCCTCCACGATGGTGCGGCGTTCCTCCTCGGGCTTGCCGTTGATGTAAGCCATCTCGGTGTTGCCGAAAACCAGCACGCGGCGGTTATCGTAGAACTTAAAGAAACCGGTCAGCTCGACGCCCGGTCGGTTGACCTCGTTGGATGTGACTTCTATGGTATCGGGATCGTTGGGCATATAGACCTGATCCAGAGCCATTTCCTTGATGATCCGCGAAAGCGGAACGCTGAAATTCGTAGACATATTGCCCTCCATTCAGGCGCAGCCGCCTGTTTTATTTTCACAGCAAAACAATTATATACTATTTGCGCCATGAAATAAAGAGCGGAAACCCATTTTTTGAAAATTCCGCCCGTGATGGGGATAAATTCCATCGCAGCGGAAACCATAATCACCACAGCATACAACCGACGGAGGTGCGCAATGACACAGCAGGCCGTCTTTGACAATTCTTCAGGCGGTGAGCAGAAGGTGTTCACAGGAGAAGGCTCATTTGAGAAAAACCTCGCCTACTGCCGCCGTCTCAAGGGCAAAAACGTGGATGTGCTCATTCGGGAATACACCCTTGCCGACGGGCGCAGATGCGCTGCCGTGGCGGTGGACGGCATGACCAACAAGCAGAATCTTGAGATGAGCGTCATTCTTGCATCACGCAGGTTTTCGCCCCTTTCCACCGACAACAAATTCTCCTCCGCCGACGGCTTTGACCAGCAGTTTGCCTCGGTGGAGCTGACCGCCACCGACAGCCTTTCGGGAGGTTACATCTCCGCGCTGTCAGGGGACGTGATGGTCATTGCCGAGGGTGAACGCGAAGTGCTGGTGTGCGGCTATCGATTCATATCATCGCGCTCCGTGGGCGACAGTCCCTTCGGCGGCTCGGTGCGCGCGCCTCACGAGGCTTTCATCGAAACTCTGCGGCTCAACACCGCCCTCATACGCCGCCGCATCGCCGACCCGAATCTTGTATTTGAGCCCATGACCGTGGGCAGGCACTCGCGCACAGCAGTCAATCTCTGCTACATTCTGGGCGTGACATCGCCCCGGCTGATCGACGAAGCACGCAGGCGCATAGACGCCATCGATATCGACATCATCAACGACTCAGGCGAGCTTGAGCAGCTCATCGAGGACGATCCGTCCTCCCTTTTCCCCCAGACCGACGGCAGCGAGCTGCCCGACGTGGTGGCGGCAGAGCTGTGCGCCGGCAGGGTCGCTATCATCGTCAACGGCAGCCCCTACGTCCTGCTGCTTCCTGCGACCCTCTCACGAATGATGAAAGCCGGTGAGGACGATTATCAGCGCTGGAGCTATTCCAGCTTTGTGCGCCTGCTGCGGTGGGCGGCGATGGCGATATCTATCCTCGCGCCGTCGCTGTATGTGGCGATGGTGTCCTTTCACCCGGGTATGCTGCCCACATCGCTGCTTATCCTCACCGCCGTCAATCGGCTTAACGTGCCCTTCTCAGCTTTTGCCGAGGTGCTCATCGTGGAGCTTGCCCTTGAGCTGCTTCGCGAGGCGAGCATAAGGATGCCCAAGAACATCGGCTCAGCGCTGTCCATCGTGGGCGGCATAATCATCGGCGACGCCGCCCTGAACGCAGGGCTGGTCAGCCCGCTGCTCATCGTCATCGTCGGCATTTCCACCATGGCAGGCTTCGTCATCCCATCCTATCCCCTTGCGTCGTCCTATCGGCTGATAAAATATATGCTGCTGGGATTCTCCGCACTGCTGGGGCTTTTCGGGCTGGTGTGCGGCGTGATACTGTGGCTGTCAATGATGGTCAGCGTGCGCTCCTTCGGCACGGATTTTGCTGCGCCCTTCTTCCCCTTTGACGCCCATGATGCAGGTAAAAGCATCATCGAGCCGCCCATATCCGCGCGCACCTCACGTCCAGCCTATCTTGACCCACTGGACAGAATACGCCTGCAGACAACGAATCGAGAACGCCGCAAAGGAAGTGACCGCACCGATGCATAAACGCACGCTCAGCCCGTTTCAGATATTCTCCGTCATCGCCATGGCTTCCATGCTGGGTGTGCCGGTAACCGCGTGGGGCAGCTTTTCTCCTGCGTATTTCTGGACGGTGATATTGATCTTCCTGCTGCAGAGCGGAGGACTTGTGCTGCTGTGCTTTTCCTTCGGGCGCACCGGCAAAACCGACGGCAGCGAGCAGCTGTCCTGCCTGATCACGGCAATTCCCGGTCGTATTCTGATGGGCACGCTGGGTATCTCACTGACACTGCGCTCGTCACTGACTCTGGCAGCGCAGGCAGGGTGCGTTTCGCTGTATCTCCTTGAGGACACGCCGCCCTTTGCGGTGATGCTCGTGCTGATGATCACCGGATTTTTCGCGCTTCTCCCCGGCGTGCGCAGACTGTCGGGAGTGTCCACTCTGCTGGTGCTCATACTGCCGATACTCCTGCTTCTCGTCGTCGGCGTTGGACTTGCGGCGTCCGACCTCGGGGAGCTGCGTACCCTTGCCCAGCCGGCGAAAAATGAATTTGCCGACGCCCTCGTGCCTGCCGCCGTAACGGCATCAGGCGCTGAATGTGCTCTGCTGTTTCTCGGTCACCGACAAAGCGGCAGGCGATCGATAATCGCCGCCTCCGCCGCGCCTGCTGCCTGCGCAGTCATCTTTGCCGCCCTGAGCTGCACCGCGGTGGGCACCATCGGCATCGGCGGCATGAACGCGCGGCGTTTTCCCATCGTGGAGGCCGCCCGTCAGATAAACCTCGGCGGCATCGAGCTGACCGAACGCTTTGACCTGCCGCTCATCACCGTCAGTCTGTTTGCGTCCATCGTGCAGATCGCTCTCTTTACGCTGTGCGCAGCGCTTTCTCTGGGTTCGGCGATAGGATGCAGACGAACAGGCGTTATCGCGCTGTGGCTGCTGCCCCTTCAGCTGGTACTCGCGCTGCTTATCCGCAGCGGAACATTTGGAGGAGTTATTCTCCCTCTGTGCGGTGCGCTTCTTACGCTGTTCAGCGTGATACTGTTCCCTCTGCTGGCTGTAATATCACTGCTGCACAGAAAGGAGCACACAGTACAATGAAAAAGCTCTGGCTGATAACCGCTCTTGCACTTGCCGCGATCACCCTTGCCACAGGAGGCACCGACACCGCCGACATCAACCGCATGATATTCGTCACAGGCATCGGCATCGACCGCGGCGGCGAGGATTACAGCTATACGTTCTACACCGCCGTCCCCACAGGCTCGGACACCGCCGTGGGCGATAATAATGTTGAATATACCCCTGTGACCGTCACCGCCGAGAGCATGGCGCAGGCAGTGCGGCGGCTGGAGATGAATTCATCGCGAGGTATAAGCTTTGAGCATCTCAACTGCTGCGCGCTGGGCGTGTCGGTCACCGATGAGGACCTGCCGGCACTGCTGGACTATCTTCTGCGCGATCCGGGGGTGCGTCGGCAGTGCGCACTGCTGGCGCTCGACTGCGCCGCAAAGGATTTCTTCGGCATGGAATACACAGGCAGCATTGCTTCGGGCGCGGCGTCTCTGCTGGAACGGCAGGACGATTCCTCCGGACGGGGCAGCATAATGACCCTGGGACGGTTGAGCAGCGCCGCCGAAAACAGCAGCGGATTCTGCCTGTACATTCTGGATACAGCACAGGATAAAAGCAGCCCGTCAGGATCTGACGCGGACACCGCTTCCTCCATCGAACTGCGCGGACTGGCGGTATACAGCGCAGACGGTCTCACAGGCAGACTCACAGCACAGCAGGCAGAGCTTGCGCGGCTGTTCACCGACGGGCAGACCTCCGGCGTGCTCGTCGCCGCCGACGAGCACGGCAGCCGCTGCTTTTACGAGATCCGTTCATCGGTATGCAAAACCGACTTTCTCACGGGAATTCCGCCCGTGGGCAGGTTCAGCATCGAGATCGACTGCGTGCCTGTTGAGACTGAGAACGGCTCGGGAGAATTCCCCTCCGACGAGCAGCTGGCGCAGTCGCTGTACTCTCAGCTTGATGAGCTGCTGAAGCTCAGCCGCACGCAGGGCTCGGCGTTCACCTTTCTCGAAACCGAAGCACGGCAGTCGGAGCGGCTGTGGTATGAGCAGCACAGCGGCGACTGGGAGAATATCTACCGAGACGCACTGCTGGAACTTGACGTAAAGTGCCGCACAGCCGACAGCAGTGAATAATTAACGTATATTTGAGAAAAATTATGTAATATCCGCTTGATTCTCTTGTTTTCAGGTGATATAATTGACACAATATGTTGTATTATATCCAACGAACAGGAGAGCATTATCATGAGATGTCCGTTCTGCAATCATTCGGAAAGCAAGGTTATTGACTCCCGCCCCACCGACGAGGGCGAGCGCATCCGCCGCCGCAGAGAGTGTCTGGGCTGCGGCAAACGCTTCACCACCTACGAGATCATCGAAACCGTGCCGCTGATCGTTGTCAAGAAAGATAAGTCCCGCGAGGTTTTTGACCGCTGCAAGCTGCGCGACGGTATCCTGCGCGCCTGTGAAAAGCGTCCGGTATCCATCACCACCATCGAGCGCATCGTGGACGATATCGAGTCCCGTCTGCAGAATTCCCTCGACCGCGAAGTGGCTTCCACCCTCATCGGCGAGTATGCCATGGACGCCCTCAAGGACACCGACGAGGTCAGCTACGTCCGCTTTGCCTCGGTCTATCGCGAGTTCAAGGACATCACCACCTTCATGGACGAGCTCCAGAAGCTGCTCTCTCTCAATAAACAGTAAACCTCTGCCCCAGCCTGTGGTCAATGACCGATCAGGTTGGGGCATTTTTTATCATCTATACGCAAGGAAGCCGCAGGTGCAAAACCTGCGGCTTCACTGTTGTGATGATCAATATTCGGTTACGCCTTCGTATACCAGCTCGGCAGGACCGGTGAGCAGCACCGTTTCGTCGGTGTAGTTGACGGTGAGATCACCGCCGGGAACCTTGACCACGATGTCCTCGCCCTTTCTGCAGAAGCCGTTTTCCACTGCCGCCACAACAGCGGCGCAGGCACCGGTACCGCAGGCGCGGGTCTCGCCGTTGCCGCGCTCCCAGACGCGCATCTTGAGGGTACATTCATTGACCACGCGCACAAACTCGGTGTTGACGCGATGGGGGAAGAATTCGGCGTGCTCAAAGAGCGGACCGACATTCTCGATATCCACGCCGTCCACACGGTCGCAGAACACCACGCAATGGGGTGTGCCCACGGAGACGCAGTTGATGCGGTAATCCTTGCCGCCGATGGTGACGGGACGATCGATGATGCACTCGCCCTCAAGGATCGTGGGGATCTTATCGGGGGCGAACTCTGCCTTGCCGATATCCACGCACACCTCGCTGACCTTGCCGCCGCGCAGATACAGCCTGAGGTTCTTGACGCCGCTGTTGGTCTCCACGGTGATGCGGTCGCGGCAGACGATGCCGTTGTCGTAGAGGAACTTTGCAACACAGCGGATGCTGTTGCCCGCCATGGCGCCCTCGGAGCCGTCCTTGTTGAAGATGCGCATCTTCGCGTCGGCCTTGGAGGAATCCTCGATGAGCACGACACCGTCGGCACCGATACCGGTGTAACGGTCGCACATACTCACGCTCAGCGACTCGGGACAGACGATCTTGCCGTCGCGGTTGTCGATGAAGATGTAGTCGTTGCTGTTGCCGTGCATCTTGGCAAAGTGCAGCTTCTGACGGGCGGTGCGCAGGTGCGCGATATCCACCAGCTCGGTGTTGAACTGGTTGAAACGGCTGGCGATGATGTCGGCCAGCGCGTTGGCGGTGTCAAGAGAGGTAAAGCAGGCGATGGACAGCTGCACCGCGCGGCGATGGAGACGGATGTAGTCGTCCATGGTGGAGTCGTGCATGGCTCCGGTGTAGACGATGTAGCTGATGCAGCCGCTTTCCAGCAGCTCCGTGACCTTATCATACTCGGAGATATCGGGCACGGTGACAACATCGATGCCAAGGGCGGCGATGTTCTCGGCGGTGCCTTTGGTTGCGTACAGCTTCATGCCCAGGTCATCCAGCTTCTTTGCCAGCGTGACCACTTCGAGATAATCGTGGTCGCACACGCTGATGAGCACGCCGATGTCCTGACCCATTTCGGGGGCACGCAGACGGAAGCCTGCCGAAGCAAGTCCCTTGAACAGCGCCTCGTTGAGGGTCTTGCCGATGCCCAGCACCTCGCCGGTAGACTTCATTTCCGGACCGAGAGAGGAGTTGACATCGCTCAGCTTCTCAAAGGAGAACACGGGCACCTTGACGGTGTAGTAAGGGGGTGTGCGGTAAAGTCCGGTGCCGTAGCCCATGTCGCGCAGTGGCTCGCCCACCATGACACGGGTGGCGAGGTCGACCATAGGCACGCCGGTGACCTTGCTGATATAAGGCACGGTGCGCGACGCTCTGGGATTGACCTCGATGACGTACAGCTCATTGCGCCACACGAGGTACTGGATGTTGACCAGCCCCTGTGTACCCAGCTCAAGAGCCAGCTTCTGTGAGCAGTCGATGACCTTCTGGAGCATCTTGTCCGAGATGGAGAACTGGGGATAGACGGCGATGGAGTCGCCGCTGTGCACGCCGGCGCGCTCGATGTGCTGCATGACGCCGGGAATGAGTACATCCTTACCGTCGGAGATAACGTCCACCTCCAGCTCCAGACCCTCGAGGTACTTATCAACCAGCACAGGGTTGTCGATGGAGCCGGAGAGGATAACATCCATGTAGGTGCGCACTTCGGCTTCGTTGTGGACGATCTTCATATTCTGACCGCCGATGACGTAGGAGGGGCGCAGCAGCACGGGATAGCCCAGCTGCTCTGCGGCGGCGAGGGCTTCCTCAAGGCTCATGACACCCATGCCGGCAGGACGGCGGATGGAGAACTTCTCCAGCAGCGCGTCAAAACGCTCGCGGTCTTCAGCCATGTCGATACCCTCGGCAGAGGTTCCCATGATCTTTATGCCGCTGTCGTCAAGGAACTTGACCAGCTTGATGGCGGTCTGTCCGCCGAATGCCACAACAACGCCCTCGGGCTGCTCGACCTTGATGATGTTCATGACATCCTCATCGGTGAGCGGCTCGAAATAGAGCCTGTCGGCAGTATCGTAGTCGGTGGAAACGGTCTCGGGATTGTTGTTGATGATGATGACCTCGTAGCCCAGACGCTTGAGTGCCCAGACGCAGTGTACGCTGGAATAGTCAAACTCGATGCCCTGTCCGATGCGGATGGGACCGGAGCCGAGGACGATGATCTTCTTTTTGCCCGAACGGGTAAAGCCGCGGGATTCGCAGTGATTGTCGTAGGTGGAATAGAAATAGGGGGTCTGTGCGGCGTACTCGGCAGCACAGGTATCAACCATCTTGTAGACCGCCTCGCGGTGACAGGGCAGCGCCTGACCGCTGATGCGGGCAAGAGCCTTGTCGGGATAGCCCAGCTTCTTGCCCTCGAGGTATTCGGAATCGCTGATGGCTCTGCCGCCGATCTTCTGCTCGAACTGCACCAGTTTCAGCAGTTTAGCGGTAAACCACGGGTCGATGCGCGTGATCTCGTATATC
>SVPO01000021.1 GCA_015065795.1 Oscillospiraceae bacterium
GATTATGTCTACTTCCCGCTGGGCGGCAGCCGTGTGGATTCCAAATGGCGTCTGGCGTTCAATCTTGCGGTGGTATGGGCACTGACGGGTCTGTGGCACGGCGCTTCATGGAGCTTCGTTATCTGGGGCGTGTACTTCGGTGCGTTCATCATCGCCGAAAAGCTGCTCCTTGGCAAAAAGATCGAGAATATTACCAAATGGGTGCGTGTGCCTGTCACACTGATCATCGTCATCATCGGCTTTGTCATCTTCAACGCTCCCACACTGGGGGACGCAGGCAGACAGCTTGCCGGAATGTTCGGTGCCGGCACGGAGGCATCCTCGGTGCTGTCGGTGTTTGAGCTGCGTAATTACGGTCTGATCATGCTTGTGGCGACGGTATTTGCCACTCCGCTGCCCAAGCTTGCCGTACAGCGCATCAGCAAAAACAGCGTTGCGGCGAAGGTCATCGACGTGCTGGAGTTCCCCGCGCTGCTGGTGATGCTGGCGGTGTGCACCGCTTATCTCGTTGACGGATCCTTCAACCCGTTCCTCTACTTCAGATTCTAAGGAGGCTGCCATGAAATCAAATATCAAAGACAAGATCACGGCGATCGGATTCACTGCCGTTCTGGCTGCCGTTCTGCTGCTGAATATCATACTTCCCGATCAGGACAAATCCGTTGGTGAGCGCCGCGCTCTTGCAAAGATGCCCAAGCTCACGTTTTCCTCGGTGATCGAAGGCGACTACTTCGAGGATCTCGAGGATTACGCGATGGATCAGTTCCTGCTCAGAGACACCTTCCGCGCTGTCAAGTCCTCCGTGCGCCTGAACGTGTTCATGCAGATGGAGAGCAACGACCTGTTTATCCATGACGGACACATCTTCAAGCTGTCCCCCGAGGTGAACGCCGATGCGGTCAGTTTCAACTGCCGAAAGGTGCTCGAGGCGGCAAAGAAATACTGGCCTGATGCCAAAATGTACTACTCCATCGTTCCGGAAAAGAATACCTTCCTCGACAGCAGTGCCTATCCCGGGTTCGACAGCGAGCTTTACAACAGCACCGTGGCGCAGGCTCTGCCCGGCGTGCAGAATATCGTTATCGACGACCTGCTGTCCATCAACGATTATTACCTCACCGACCCTCACTGGCGTCAGGAGAAGGTCATCGACGTTGCTGACCGTCTGCTGTCTGTGATGGGCAACCCGGTCAATGATCCTGCCGCGTTTGCGGAGAACACCGCCTGCAGCTTCTACGGAACCTATCACGGTCAGCTGCCCCTCAATGTCGATGAGGACGAGCTGGTGTACCTGACCGGAGACAGGATCGACGGCGCGGAGGTCATCGACTGCGAGACTCTCAGACCGGACGATCTGAACGGCAGCCCCGTGGACGTGGAGGCGATGCTGGCGCTTATCGAAGCAGGAAAGAGCATCGATGTGTACAGCCCGGAAAAGCTGGAGGGCATGGATCCCTACGATATGTATCTTGGCGGCGCTCGTGCTCTGCTGAAGATATACAACCCCGCCGGCACTCCCGGACGCGAGCTGGTCATCTTCCGCGATTCCTTCGGAAGCAGCATCGCTCCGCTGCTCATCTCTGATTACGAGACAGTCACTCTGGTTGACCTGCGCTACGTTGCCGCGGATGTGCTGGAGACCTACGTTTCCGCCGCTGAGCAGACCGACGTTCTGTTCCTGTACAGTCAGACTATCTTGAATAACAACGGCGTTTTCAGATAAAAAATGTACAAATATAGTGCTTTTGCAAAAATACCTCTTGCAAAATGATTGCGGTTATGTTATAGTATTCAAGCGTAATTAGGATTATATCTGTTTGGAGGAAAATAAAATGACCACCATCGTTTGGATCGCAAGCATCGTTCTTCTTGTTTTTGCAATCGCTGTTATCGCCGTTGTCCTTCTGCAGGAAGGCAGCCAGGCTAATCTTTCCGGCGCCATCGCAGGCGGCTCCGATTCCTATCTCGGCAAGGGTCAGGCTCGCACCATCGATGCTTTCCTGAGCAAGTGGACCAAGTTCTTCGCAGTTGTCTTCTTCATCCTTGCTTTTGTCTGCGACATCCTCATCTTCATGGTTTATTGATTCCACTGGCAATCAAAACATCGGGAGACGCTTCTTCGGAACCGTCTCCCTTTTTGTTTGCCTTCGAGTGCTGCAGAATTTACTTCGGGAGCAACAGGTTTCAGCATAAACAGCGCGCAAGATGTGGGATAATCCCTTTGCCGATAACGGCAGAAAGCCCGGTGGGCGATGGGGAAGGGATGGTACTATGGAATCGATTCGTGATATTCTGCTCAAGCCGAAGAAAAAGGAAACGCCGATTCTGGATGAGATCCGCTCGACGGTGTCCATGATCCACGCAATGCAGCAGTGGTTTAACACCGAAAGCGACGCAGACCTGATCGAGGCGTGTGTGTTTCAGCTTGAATCGCTGGAGGCGCGGTACAGATATCTGCTGCGCATGGCAAAGGACAGAGGGCTTTATCACGACGCGTTGACAGGAGATACCGCCGAGCGCCGCAGCGCGTGAGAAAATATTATTGAAAAATCCAGGGAAATATTCTATAATATTGCTGTACCTGATTATCAGAATAAGGAGTGGAAAAATTGGAAGCTATAATCAATTGGTTCGAGACCTCGCCCTCTGCAAATGTTGTAAGCATTATTCTCATTGTTCTCGCGGTTATCATCATTCTCAAGACCGTGAAAAACATTACCCGTCCGATCTTTATTCTCGTTATCGTAGTTGCGGCGATCCTGCTGTTCTTCAACGTTCTTGATCTTGCCACGCTTTCCACTTACGGCGAGAAGCTGATCAGCTGCGCCTGCAGCGAGTCTTCCTCAGCGGACGTTATTGCAAGTTCTCTGCTGGGATAAGCCTGAGATAATCCTAAATTTTCTCATACATCAAAGCCGACGCGGATTTTCTGTCTGCGTCGGCTCGTTTATTTGATTCTGAAGCTATCAGGTGTGATTATTTCCTCTGGTTCGCCAATCATTCCTGATTCTGCGGAGATACGGTAGTCCTGTCCGCCATCAGATCGGCAGCCTTGACGGCAGGGTGATGATAGCGCTTGCGTTTTTCGGGAAGCCCGAGGTGTTTGGCGATGAAGGTGCCCAGCTCCTTGTATGCCTGTGGCGTGCGGAACTGCACAGCCTTTGTGGGGCAGTAGGCTACGCAGGCGTTGCAGCCGTGGCAGTGGTGATTCCACAGGGGACGCCCATCCTGCATAGTGATATTTCGCGTGGGGCACACTCCTGCGCAGATTCCGCATCCCACGCAGCGGCTGTCGGTGAAAAAGCCTTTGTCGTATTCCTTTTCTATCGCCATGTACGGAGCCATCTTTTTCGGGTACATTCTGCGCGTGACAGGGGACATACGGGGGAAATCACATTCCCTGCGCCTGCGGATATCGCCGCAGATCTTCCTGATCCGGCGCTCCATGTGAGGGACCATCAGCCTTTCGGAGGGGAACGGGGGATAGGCGACGCACTGGCTGGCGACGCAGCGTATGGCTTTGCTGTAGCTGAGACGGGCACCCTTGGCAGAGAGCAGACCGTCCATGGTCTCGAAGCACCTGCCGTGAACGGCGATATATGTGGCGATCATGAATATATAGGCGCTGGGATTGATGCTCAGACGCTCGACGAAGCTTTTCATCGTGCCGGGAATGTCCCACTCGTACACAGGGCAGACAAATCCGATGACCTCGGCATCATCTGCCGGGACGCTTTGCGCGTCGCTGCGCACGGAGATGATCTCCGCGCCGCCAAGCTGTGAAGCGATGCTTCGGGCGGTGTGCAGGCTGTTTCCGGTTCCGCTGAAGTAGTAGATTCGGGTATTCATGATTCATATCCTCTCAGAAATCTAATATGTCACACTTGTAACCTCTGTAGCTTTATTATATAATGAGTACCGGGCTGACACAACCGAAAAAGCAAATGTGTCACACATTCGCATGATTTGTTGCATCGCGGAAAGGGAACAGCTTATGAACAGAACCAACGGAAAGATCGCCGAGCAGTCAAAACAGAAGATAGCACAGGCGCTGCTGTCGGTTATGGGGCAGTACAGCTACAGGGAGATCACCATCACGCAGCTGGCTCAGGAGGCTGGGCTGTCGCGAAAGACCTTCTACCGTCTGTTCGACAGCAAGGAGGACGTCCTTTCGCTGGTGTTCGAGAATCTGTACAGGGAGTGCCTTGCTCGGTTCAGAGTGCTGAATATACAGCGATACTGGGACGCGGTGCAGTGCTATTTCGATTTCTGGGAGGAGAGGAAGGCTCTGCTGATGCTTTTTGGAAAAAGCGATCTTCTGCCTGTGCTGTTTGACGGCGCGTACAAATATTCATTCAGCATTTTTGAATTGGTTCGCTCGACGAAGATTGCCAGCAGCTATTCCGAGCAGCTACCCTATCTGCTGGCGTACAGCGTGGGAGGGATGCACAGCATGCTCCTCAGGTGGGTGGAAAATGATATGTCGGTACCGTCGGAGGTGCTCATCGGGATGCTGAAAAAAGGCTTCAGCTCTCCTGATATATAGTCCGCAGCCCCTGAACTGTGCGGAAAGCTGATTTTTATGTCATTTTTCGCGCCTATTGTATTGTATGACGGCTGCGGTTGTGGTATTATATACACTGAATAATAATGGGCGCTTATCGGCTGCCGCAAGGTCGGGGCGCAACACAAGGATGATGCTTTATTATGAAAAATAACAGGCAAATCGGACTGGACGGCAAGGCGTTTATCTCCGCCTGCCTCAGGCGGGGCGGCATATTTGTTTTCGCCCTGCTGATATACGGTGCGCTGAATGCTTTTTCCGATATTCTCAAGCTCACAGGTGCCAGCGGAGCGGCGATGAGTTCCTTCACCACAACGCTGCTTATTTACGACTTTGTGGTGTCACTGCTGCTCATAGTGGTGGTGTTCTACGCCTACTTCCTTGAGTGCGGATCGTCGGTGCCGATGCTGAAACATAAACCGATACTGGTGTTTGGTTTGTTCCGGTTGGGGTACTATATCCTGCTGGCGTACTACGTGTGCTACCGCGCTCTTTACTGCCTGACCCATCCGGAGACGGTCAAGATGACGCTGTTCTTCTTCTATGCGTGCTATTTTGTGCTGATATTCTGCTGTATCATTGCAAACAGCTATATCTACAATGTGCTCACACGCAACGTCATCCGCCGCAGCTATCGCAAGACCTTCCATCGACTGGCAACCATAGGTATCGTCGTGCAGTTCATTCTGCCCATTACCTACATTATCGCCAGAGCCACCATGGTGGACGCCGGCGACGAATTCTTCACCTCCTCCTTCTGTGATCTGCTTCGTCTGTGCATTGCTCCTTTGCTGCTCAGCGGAATCTGGTTCCTGTTCCTCCATTCCATCAGACAGATCGACGAGGTATTCGGCGAAGTTGATGACGCCCTGCGCAACAAGCGCTATCAGATCACCTATGCCGCCATCACCGACGGCAAAAAAGGCAAGAAGAAAGAAAGCGCGGCTCCGGTTGCTGCTGCCGCATTCCTGCCTGCTCCCTCCAAGACGGTCAGCACTGCCAATTCTCCCCAGACTCCGGTTCAGCAGTATTTTGCTGCCGCCGCAGCTGAGGCTGCAGTTGCGGCTCAGTCCGCATCCAATGTGATGTCTCCAGCGGAGATGGCGTTTGCGTCCATGTCCCCCGAGGAGCGTGCCGCTGCCGAGGCAACCATCACCGACGCTGCCACCGAGATGGCGGCTGAGGGGGTTGACGAGGGCTTTGCAGATGTTTCTGTTCCACAGCCGGTAGAGATGCCTCGCGAGCAGAACGAACCCATCGTTCCCGACGTGCCGCTGCTGCCCGAGGAAAGCCTTGTTCAGCGAGGCGGAACAACCATGGCTTATGTTGCCGATGTTGCTGATCCCGGAAGCGGTGTGGTTTCGGGTGTGCGCGTTGTTCCCGTGGTTCAGGATTACAACCCGTTCCCCGACGGCAGCGCTCCACTTAACAAAGGAAAGAAGAATAATCAGCAGCGAAAGCCGGGACAGAACAAGAACGGCGGAAAGAATCAAGGCAACCGCAATGCCCATAATCGTCAGGGCGGAAACAACCGACAGGGCGGCAAGGGGAACGGCGGCAATAACCGCGGTCCTAACAACGGCGGCAAGCAGTCCGGCGGACACGGTCAGCGCCTGAATCAGAACCGCTCCAGTCAGAATCGCCCCAATCAGAATCGTTCCGGACATCGCTGAGGTGACGCGAAATGGGAAGAAATGATAAGTTTTCCCGAATAAAGGCAAAAAGAATCACTCCCATCGTCGGCATGAGGATGTTCCTCGGCGACAGCACCTTTATGGTGGTCATGCTGGTCTCGGCGTTGTTTTCGTTTCTGCATCAGAGGGCAATCAACACGGAGATGAACGCCGGCGGAGGCGGATTCTGGTGCGTGCTGGGCATGCCTGCTCTGCTCTGTCTTGTGATATCCACTGTGCTCACATACTTCGGTGCCAGGACAAAACTGATGCCTGCCATGGTTCCTGTGCTGGGGCTGGGCGGCATAGCAGCGTCCATCGCGATGTTCTTCATCATTGTCATCAGACGGATGTTCAGCGCCGGAGATGCGTTGGGCATATTGCAGGAGCTTTCCATGCTGGCGTTTCTTGCTGCGTGGTTTGTGTGCGTACTGCTGCTGATGCTCACCGGTATCGGTATGAAGGTTATACCCTCTGCCGGAATAGCAGCCATGGCAGCGACCGTCACGGCGTTGGTTCTTTTTGTTGTCAGAGCCATGTACGTTTTTTCATCGCTCATCACCGCTCTCAGCCGCAATCTGCTGCTGCCTGATGGAGAGATGGCAAAGGAGATACGATGGGTTCTGCGCAGTGTAATGCCGGGCGGCGAGGAATCAAGGGCACTGTACTTTGACCGTATTCTCGACAGCGTGGGTATCGTGCTGCTGATGATGTGCTGTATTCCTCTTGCGCTCAAGTTCAACGGATTCTTCTCCGAGCAGTCGGCGATGCTCAGAAGCGCAAGGGATATTCCTCTGCCCACCGAGTACCGCAGGGTGTATACCGGTTACGATGAGTACACCGAGGATGTTCCCGTGACAGCGAAAACGGAGGAAGAATTCACCATCACTTCTGATGGTTACTACGTTGAAAAGACGGTTACAAGCCGCCCGAAGTTCAAAAAGCGTGAGCGTGCAGAGATTCCAGATGAGCCGGAGACAACCGAAGTGCCGACTGTAGAGCAGGATACAGTCGAAACTGAGGGATCCGAGGTCGAGGAGATTATCGAGTATGCCTCGGAGTATTATGATGATTATGTTCCGGGTGAGGGTTGGGGGCGTTTCCTCGAGCGTTCCGCTCCGCAGGAAGCGGACAGAACCGACGAGAGATCGGAAAGCGCCGAACGCAAGCGAGTAAAGGCTGTGCCGACCAGTAAGCCTGCCATCGATCCCAACGATCCGGATTTCTGGAATCAGTACAGTAATTGAGGAGAAAACCGCAATGACTGAAAAGACCGGATTCATACAAGCAAAAGAGATAAACAGCCGCCTGCATGGTGCAGGGGGCTGTTTCCGTGTGGAGACATATGAAACGGTGGACTCCACCAACGCCATAGCCCGTGAGCGAGCAGCAGATGGCGAACCTGAGGGACTAGTGGTGATCGCCTCGGCACAGACCGCAGGACGGGGACGCAAGGGACGCAGCTTTTTCTCACCTGAAAGCACGGGGATATACATGAGCCTGCTGCTCCGTCCTCAGATCGCCGCCGAACTTGCACTGCGCATCACCACCGTAGCGGCGGTGAGCGTCTGTCAGGCGATCGAAAAGCTCAGTTCACGCAGACCAGGCATCAAGTGGGTTAACGATATCTTTATCGATGGGCGCAAGGTGTGCGGCATCCTGACCGAAACGGCTCTTGCCGTCGGCGGAAGGCTGGAGTACGCCGTGCTGGGCATCGGCGTTAACGCTCTCGAGCCGGAAGGCGGTTTCCCCGATGATATAAGAGATATCGCGGGCAGCGTCTTTGCCGCCGATGAGGGTGACAGACGTGCGCAGCTTGCCGCGGAGATCATCAGCTGCTTTGCGGAGAACTACGCGCAGCTTGCCGACAGCAGCTATGCGGAGGAATACCGCAGGCGCTGCATTGTCCCGGGCAGCCGCGTGATGGTGCTCAGACCCGACGGTACCCGTGAAGCTGACGCGCTGGATGTTGACGATGAATGTCGCCTGCTGGTCAGATACGATGACGGCACCGAGGAGCTGCTTTACTCGGGAGAGATCAGCATAAAGCTTAACAGAGACTGACAAAACAAAAGGCCCCTCCGTGTTCCTGTGAATCACGGAGGGGCTTGCTGTGTGTTTGGCGGAATTATCCTTCGATAGCAACAAGGGTGTCGCTGTCCGAGGGGTTGAGCAGCAGAGCGGGGTTGAGGCTTTCTTCGCCGCTCTGTGCGTCTATGAGCTTGAGATGGCTGATCCACTCATCCACGAAGATGTCGTTTTCTTCGTATACGATCAGCGGCATTTCAACGATGAACAGATGATCAAAGCTGTTGTCGCTGACGCACACAGCCTGAATGATGCATCCCGGGGCTTCCTGACTGCTGAACTGGATGCGCACGGAGCTGTATCCGGAAACGTCGGGGGATGTGTCGTACTGGTCGACATCGGTGACATCCGGGTAGAACTGGTACAGATGGGAGTTCATCCAGTTCTCCGAAGCGGGCATTCGGGCAAACCTGAGCACGGTCTGATGGTCGGTCGAGCAGTCCATGCGCCATTTGCCGTCAGCAAGAGCCTTTTCCTCGGTGACGGTCATATCCGCAGGCGGTGCGGTGCAGCTGATAATGGTGCCGGTGACAGCATCCAGCACTTCTTCCTCTTCGTGGGAGATTCCGGGGGTGTATTCCGGCTCAGGATCGGATGAACCGAAGCTGCAGGACAGACAGGAAAACACATTCAGGGCGACTATCAGCAGAGCGCAGGCGATCACCAGCATGAGCAGTACCTGCCATGTTTTGCGTGTCCGCTTGCCGATGGTGACCGGTGTGTTCAGGGTCTGGCTCAGGGGTGCGCTGCGTACCTTTCCGGGTCGGCGCAGCTGAGTGCCGCAGCCCTTGCAGCAGGGTGATTTATCGGGCATCTCACGCCCGCAGCGGTAACATATCATGGAAAACCTCCGTAAGTCTGCGATAGTAAACGGTTGGAAAACCATTATATTTTAGCATACTGCCGCTGTTTATGCAACCTTAATCAGAGTGATTGTTCCGGTGGGCAGTTCAGCTTCCCGCGTTCTCAAGTGCGTTTTTTACTGCGAACACAAGGAACATATAGTTGGAAGAGCCGCCGCCCAGAACGTACTCCGCCTGCTGCCACAGGAAGGGGAATTCCAGCAGCTCGGGAAAGTCGGGGCGGATGAGGGCAGTGCCGGAAACAACGCCGCCGGGGATATACGACCAGTCGGCGCGGTTGGCGCCATAGGCAGTGAGCGTGGATTTTGTTCCTACGCCGGAGGCGAAGGATGCGTTGTTGCTGCCGGGATGCGTTCCGAGGATGAAATCCAGGGAGCGGAACAGCAGCTCGCTGTCGAATATCTCAGGAAAGTGCCTGTGCAGGTAATGGTATCTGACTGCGGATGCCTGAATTCCCCAGCCTGCGCCCCAGATGTACGGCTTGTAGGGGATGCCGTAGGGCGTTTCGCTGCCCATGTCGGAGATCTGTCCGCGCAGAGCGATCAGAGCCTCCCGGAAGCAGGTTCGGAACTCAGCGTCGTCGATACCCTCCCACACCTTCGCAATCATATGGGCGCAGGCGGTCATATCGGAAAGGACCAGATCCTTCTCGCCGACGATGTGAGCAAGATATGACCTGTCGTTCGTGGTGAGATAAAGCTCGGCGGCGGCGTGCACGCGCGCCTTGCAGATGTCGGTGCGGATGCGCTCAAGGGTCTCGGGGGTGCGGCTGCGGTACAGAATGTCTGCCATGGTATTAACGCTTTCGTCGTTTCCGTCTGCCGCGGCGAACAGCTCCTTTGCGGCTGTGACTGCTTCGTAGGCAAGGGCGTTGTTGTAACCCGAGAGTACACGTCCGCAGCAGGCAAGATGCGCCGCGGTATACAGCTCACGGACGGGGTTGCACTCGGTGAACACCCAGCGGTCGTCCTCGTTGCCGATGATGCCGTCGGTCATCACTGATGCGTCGCCCATGAGGACATACTGGCGCAGGTCGCGGCAGATGATGCCGCGGTACAGCCGACCAAGAGCCCTGTAACCGCCGAGTACGGACAACAATCCGTGCTCGATCTGCTGCAGAAAATCGTTGATGCCGTCCGGCTGATGGATCTCAACCAGATGCTTCTGCTGGTCGATGGTGGTGGCGTCGTAATCCGCACCGAACTCCTCGCAGATCTGGGCAAGGATGTAGGCTTCGCCCGACTGGGATTCGATGCGCAGGTCGAAATCCCCTGCATCGTGCCAGCCGCCCACGTTCAGTCCGGGGATGGTGTCTCCCGGCTGATATCCCGTGAGAGTGTCAGGACCCTGAATGTATCCGTCAAAGTGATTGAGAGAGACGGGAGCCATGCGTGCGTCGTCCATGTGACACAGACCGTGCCATACCCGGTATTTTTCGCTGACGCGCATATGACACATCTGTACCGGCAGGAAGTATTCCACGACCGGCTGCCAAACGCCGCGGTCGTAAACATCCTTGCCGATGCGGAAAACGGGGGAGAGGCTGTCACCGTATCCGATCATGTATGAGCCGTTTTCGCGCACATCGCTGAAATCGGCGGTGAGATAGTTGTAGCGCAGAAAGCCGCCCCATTCCTTGCGGGAAATGGTGCGCACGGGAGTTTTTCCTGCGGTGGTCAGGCGATAAAGCACGACGTCGCGGCGCGCGCAGTCGTTTCTGTCCAGTTCAATGACCGCGGTCTTGGGCTGCGCAGGATGATATCCCACGTTGGAGACCTGAACCACAGGTGTGTAAACGTAATCGGGTACCGCGTTGGGAGTGATCTTCCAGAGCAGGACGTTTGATGTTCTGCCTGCGGGCAGCTCGCTGCTCAGCACGAACCAGCCGTTGTTGTGGTTGAAGCGGCCGTCGTACAGCTTCAGCTGGCAGTCCGATTCCACGGTGAAACGCAGATAGTCGTCCTCGGGGCAGAGGGTGAAGCTGTGACCTTGGGCGTAAGGCTGGGCGATGATATCGTCGGCAACCATGGGGCTGTATTCGCCGCTGCCGCAGAGCGCGTCAATATCGGCACTGATGCCGTCGGTATCGATGCTCAGCGGGTGAAGTCGGTTGGATTTACAGACTGCGGAAGGACCGTTGGGCTGACGGGGGAACACGCCGGTGGATTCGTCCATGATGTATGACTTGCCGAACAGCTCGCCGGGGTACAGCTCAAGATTGAAGCACAGCTTTCCGGCAAATTCCTCGGGGATCTCACGGTCGAGATGAAGGGTGACAATGATGCTGTCCCCGTCGCAGACCACGTCGGTGGTGTAGCTGAAGCGGAAATCGGGATAGACCCTCGGGTTGAATCCCCTGAGATGGGTGCCTTCGTCGGGGTAGTGCAGAACGGTGGTGATCCTGTTCTCCTCGGAGCAGACCTCTCTGCTGTCAGGCTTCGGCACAGGCTGCCACTGACCGGGCGTTGGCTCAAAGCGCACGTCGCCGTTGGTGGCGATGCGCCTGCCGTGCATGATGATGCACACGCCCGACTGGTGTCCCTCGGGATAGGAGTCGCTGTATGCCATAACGTCTACGCCGCGGTTGATGAAATATTCCCTGTTCTTATCAAGAGCAAATCCCATAATGATCCTCCATTATTTGCTGCTGAAATTATATCCTGCACACGGGATTTATTCAATACAGATGAGGGATGAAGTACGTTTTCGGGCAGGAAAAAGTGCTTTCTGGGCATCAAAACCAACAGACCGGAGCCTCTGCTGAAGCTCCGGTCTGTTGGTAAGAAAAGAATAATGAGGGATTTGCAGATTATCAGCCGACCTGCTCGACGCGGACGTTTCTGAGATAGACGTCGGCGGTGGAGCCGCTCAGACCCATGTTGAACTCAAGGCGACCGGCAGGATCGTCGCGCTCGGTCATGGTGAATTCATAGGCAAAGGTCTGCCAGTCGGGAGTAATGGTCACCTTGGTGTCCTGCAGATAACGGGCGTATCCGTTGTTGGGGGCGGAGACGCATACGATCAGGTCACGGGTGTCGTTGGAGGCGGCATCAAAGGATACACGGTAGGTCTTGCCCTTGATCATGGGCAGCTCGGGCTGCACAAGCTGTACAGCGTAATCCACGGTGCCTTCGTTTTCGGTGGTGATGACGAGGGTGTTGTCCTTGATTTCGGCAGCAGCCTTGCCGCCATTAAAGAGCATGAAGCTCCATGCGGCGTTGTCGGAAAGATTCTCGGCTTCGGAGAAATCGCCGTTGATGATGTAGTTGCCGTCCTCGGCAGGCTCGCGATATTCCTTTTCGGGTCGCGTCACGTTGGTGGTGTCGTATTCGGGCTTCTGATAAACGCGCACATAGTCGATGAGGAACTTGGCGTTTTCAAAGTCGGTGGTCTCATCGGGGTTGCCCGGCCACGTTCCGCCCACGGCAAGATTGAGCTGCAGATAGAAATCCTGATCGAAAGGAGCGGGGAAGGGCTTTTCCTCGCCGCCCTCAAAGGCAGTGAACCAGTCGTTGCAGGTGATGGTGTGGTTGCCGTCGACGTAGAAGCGAATCTCTCCCGGTTCCCACTCAAGGCAGTATTCGTGGAAACCATCAGCGAAGGAGCCTTCCTCCAGCTTGATGGTACCCTGCTGCTGGGCGTGGGGATCACCGTAGTGGATGGTGGTGTGGGCGGTGTCCACCTGATGACCGAGGATCTCCATAATGTCGATCTCGCCGCACTTGGGCCACTGTCCGTATTTATTCTGCTGGGTAGGCATCATCCAGATGGCTGGCCACAGACCCTGACCCTCGGGAACCTTGGCGCTGACAACCACCTTGCCGTAGGTGAAGTCGCAGTGACTTCTGGTGTTGACCTTGCCGGAGGTGTAATAATCCTTGCCGAAGCGTTCGGTCTTGAGGGCGCGCAGAACCAGAACGCCGTCCTCTACATAGATGTTGTTTCCGGAGGCGGTGTATTCCTGCAGCTCCTGATTGGTGGCGCCGGGGTTGCGTTTTTCGGGGTTCCATTTGTCACGATCCAGCTCGGTTCCGGAGAACTCGTCGTTCCAGATCAGAGAATAACCGTCGTATTCGGTGATGTTGTTTTCGGTTCCGGTTGGGAGAACAAGAGTATCCGCAGGTTCTTCAACGACAGGAACGTCGGCAGGGGTAACAACGGGAGTTTCCGCTGCGGTTTCGCCGCAGCCGGCAGCCGCACCGATGGAAAGAGCAAGCGCGCATCCGAGAGCGAGCATCCTGATCTTCTTCATACTGATTCTCCTTTGCGTCATTATTCACAGGCAGCGTCGCGCTGCCGGACAGATTTCATATAATAATGATATTTTACTCCATCGCAACATTATATCGTTATTTGGCAAAAAATATAAAAATACCGAACTGAATTTTGCGTACGGCGCAGAATCCGGATCGGCGATTTTTGTATGGTTGTTCAGGGGATCAGCTTGTCACGGGTCCAAACAAGACTGCGCTCACGCTGATAGAAGGACTCACGATATTTTCGCGGAGTGGTGCCCATCCGTTTGTGAAAGACGTGCACAAAATAGCTCTGGGATGCAAAAGCGAGATAATTGGCTATCTCAACGATGGGCATATCGGAGTATTTCAGCAGATTCTTCGCCTCATCGATCTTCAGCTCGGTGATGTAGTCGCTGACGTTGATGCCAAGCTCCTTCCTGAACAGCTTGGAAAGATAGCCGGGGGACACCCCTGCGCTTTCTGCCAGCTCGTTGAGCGCGATCTTCTCGTGCAGGTGCAGATATATGTAGTCCACAGCGCACTTGACCGGCTTTGTTATCTCGGGCAGCTGCCGCAGACCGTTCATGCGCTCGGTGAAGTCCAGCACCATGACGTGATGCAGCTGCACAATATCCTCGCTGTTCATGAGCCTGTCCATACGTGTGATGTAGAAATCGCTCAGACCGTAAGCCTGCTCCAGCACCATGCCGCCCTCGACGCAGAATCGGGAGACCAGCGCGGCGGTGATGATGAAATGATAGCGCATATTCTGCAGGTCGCTTTCCGAAAGGATGCCCATACCGGCTGCCTTGGCAAAGTCGTTGCTCTCGCAGTTTCTGCGCACGAATTCAAGGTCGCCGTTGCGCACGGCGTCATAGAAGGCAAATTCCGACTCCAGTGCGCGGTGGGAACGGGTGATCTCGCGCTGACGGAAGCTCTCCGCAAGCCATTCCTTTTCCATTGCCATACGGACAGCTCCTCTCTGCGGATGATGAATAATACTATTATTTTATAGAAATATTTAATTCTAAACGGTCTGATTTGCGCATAGCTTCGTCTGCCTCCTAGGTGGGCGCCAGCCCACCGTCGTCGTTATCCTCGCTCTGCATCAAATTATCCTCGTTTATCTTTTTAAAGCTTTCTATCAAATAATAGTATAAATTATAGCCCAAAGAATTCGGGATATCAAGCAGGAAACACGCAATAACGCCGCAGACCGGGCGGACTGCGGCGTTGAGATTGTGACGATGCGGTCAATCAGAGATAGCGGACAAGCTCCTCGCGCACGCCGTCAAGACGGCTGTCGGAGATACCGAAATCCATCTCCTTGTAGCTCCATGCGGCACGGGCGATGCCATGTCGCTCCAGCACAGCGTTGATGACCTTGTACCACTTGACGGTATCCTCGGGAGAAGCGATGTCGATGACGCCGTATTCGCCGCAGTAGAGAACGGTGTTGTTCTTCTTGGCGGTCTCGATGGCATCGGCGAACAGATTCTCGAAAAACTCCTCTGTAGTGGCACTGTCCTCGAAAGCCATGCGCTCATCGGGCTTGATCTGGTCGGTCCAGGTGGCGCCCTGATGGGTGAACTTCAGGGGCTCGTAGCAGTGGAAGTTGTAGACGATCCTGTCGTCGCAGGGAGGAGCAAGATCCCTGACCGCCTCTGCGCTGTTGTTGTAGTAGCTGCCGATGAGGATGAGGGTGTCGGGTGCGTAGGCTCTGATGCGCCTGACGCAGGCGACGCTCAGGCGGTTCCATGTGTCGATGTATTCCTTTGCGGTTACCTCGTTGAGCAGCTCAAAGGCAATCTCATCGGGACGGTCGCCGAAGTGACGGGCGATTTCCTCCCACAGCAGGCAGAAACGCTCCTGCAGCTGTTCGCTGTCAAAGAAGCCGCGCTCGCCGTAGTGATGGTCAAAGGAGAAGCCGGCGGTCTTGTGCAGGTCAAGGATGACCTTCAGACCGTTCTTTCTGCACCAGCCGAGGGCGTTTTCGATCCGGGCAAAGCCTTCGGGCTTGTAGGTGCCGTCGTCGTTTTCCAGCACGTTGTAGTCGATGGGGATTCTGACGTGATCCAGCCCCCAGGAAGCGATCGCTGCGATGTCGCTTTCGGTGATGAAGTTGTTGAGACGGTCCTCGCTGTAGTCGCACTGGGAAAGCCAGCCGCCAAGATTTATTCCGCGATGAAATCCTTTGCTTCTGAGCATGATGATATCCACCTTTCAGTATATGTTCAGTGATTGAACCTGACCACAATATAACACAGGCGACGGGGTAATAATATCAAAATAATGCATATTTTATAAAAAATCGGCATAATCCGGTACGGTGAGCAACCGACAGGGAGATACTGATCATTTCTTGTCCGACCGTTCTGCGACTATGGCTTCGGCAAGGCGCAGGTCGAAGGGGGTGGTGATTTTCAGATTGAAGGCGTCGCCCATGACGAGGCGTACCCTGCGTCCGGAAAGAGTGAAGATCCTGCAGGCGTCGGTCAGTGTTTTCTTCTGTTCCTCGCTGAGAGCGAAATAATCCTGCTCGAACCATCCGATGCGGAAGGTCTGTGGCGTCTGACCGTGATAAAGCTCGCTGCGCACGGGAATATCATCGATATATTCGTCGTCGGCGGAGCGGATGATGGTGTCGGTGGCAGGCACAACGGTGTCGGTGGCGCCGAACTCAATGGCAGCGTCGATGTTTTCGTCAATGATACGGGGGGAGACGAAAGGACGAACGGCGTCGTGGGTGATGAGCACGCTGTCAGGATCGCTGTCAGTCCTGCGGATGGTGCTGATGACGTTGACGATGCTGCCGTTGCGGTCGGAACCGCCCTCCACAACGGTGATGCGGTCGCAGACGCCGAATTCGCTGTTCAGGAGGCCTTTCATGTGCGAAACATAGTCGCTCACAACAGCCACATAGATGTGGTCGATGCGGCTGCACTGCAGAAAGCTTTCGATCGTGTAGAGAATGACAGGCTTTCCGGCAACGGGGAGAAACTGCTTGGGCATTTCGGTAACGCCCATGCGGCTGCCGACGCCGCCTGCGAGAATACCGGCGTAGATCATGATTTGTGTCCTCCGAAAGCGTTGAAAGAATATCGATAATCAATATGACAGATTATATCCCCGTGGGCTGCGGCTGTCAAGAAACACGGCTGTGGAAAGAAACGACCGCAGTATCCGGGGGGAGACTGCGGTCGCGGGAAAAAGCTTATTCAACGGGTTTGCCGGTGAACTGCGGAGCGGTCTTGACACGCGTGATGCGGATCTCCTTGATATCCAGTCCGCCCACGGCGAGGAAAAACTTGATGTAGAAGCTGCGCTGTATGCGGACCTCCATGGTGGTGACCGAGAAGGTCTGCCAGTCCTTGTCGGCGCCGGTGAATACATGAGAGCCCAGCAGGAAGGATTCGATGAACGAGGACACGGGCAGCTGTGCGGTGTCGGGCAGTCCCTCGGCGGCGCGGCAGGTTATGGAGATGCGGTACTGTCCGTACTGGTCGAGAATCATGCGGTAGAGGATCTTCTTGCCGCCGATGAGCTCGACATCCTTGCCGTCGATGACCACCTCGGCACCCACCTCCAGCTCGGGAACGTGGAGGATAACGTCACCCTCCTCGTCGCGGAGCTGCTGCAGCTGGCGGTCGGTGTCGCTCACCTTGCCGATGAACCGGCGGAAGGCAGGCGTTTCCGCCACAAAGCGGCAGATGTTCATTGCGCTGCGCTGATATTCGGCTCTGGTGACCGTTCCTGCGGCAAGGCTTTCGGCGGAATCGTCGTCGCCGGTGTTCTGAGAAGGATTGCTGGTGACCATGAACAGGTCGTTCTGGGCGCGGATCATGGATGCCACGTTGGAAACCGAAGGCTCTTTGCCCTCCTCGGAGCCCATTGCCCACCAGTCGGTCATAACGATGCCGTCAAATCCCCATTCCTCGCGGAGGATGGTGGTGACCAGATCGTACTGACTGGCGGTCCAGCAGCTGTTGAGAGGATTATACGATGTCATTACCGACCGAGCACCGCCTTCTCTGACCGCGATCTCAAATCCCCTGAGATAGATCTCGCGCAGGGCGCGCTCGGAGACGACAGCGTTGACCATTCGGCGGTAGAATTCCTGATTGTTGCAGGCGAAGTGTTTTATTGTACCCGTCACTCCGCTGTCACGCAGTCCCTTGAGCTGGGCGCATGCCATGCGTCCGGTGACCAGCGGATCCTCGGAGAAATACTCGAAGTTTCTGCCGTTGAGAGGGTGGCGGTGGATGTTTATGCCCGGTCCGAGGAGGTTGTCCACCTGATACTTGCGCATCTCAAGACCCTCCATGATGTACAGCTCGGAAACCAGAGCCTCGTTCCACGAGCACGCCTGACAGGCGCCGTTGGGCATGGAGAAGGCGGTGTTGCCGCAGTCCATGCGGATGCCGCTGGGACCGTCGGCGCAGCAGGCGGCAGGGATGCCGAACTGCTCCACCAGTCGTTCGGTGACGCCGCCGAAAGCACCGGCAGTGCCCGGAGTGACACGGGGAGAGCTCATACCCTCGCCGCGCACGATGCAGCACAGGTCATCGTCGGTCATCTGAGCGACGAACTGTTCCATGGTGCACTTTCCTGAAACGACGTCCTCGAGCTTGAATCCGCAATATTCTGTCCGGGGGATTTCCACGGGCAGGTTTTCCGCTCTTGACACGGTGTAGGGGATATCCTGTGTGGGGACAGGTTCGCGGGACGCGCTGCCGTTAACAGGGCGCAGACGATCAAACTGCTCCACAGGGGCGCACGCCTGTCTGTGCCGGGACAGAACAACGGTACTGCCAATATCAAATGAGCCGGCGGAAGCAAGGCCGCGGATGCTGTGACCGGCGAGTATCTCGTATGAGCCTTCCTCCAGCACAAAGCAGCAGCGGCTGCCGGTCACGCCGCTGTCGTCGTAGGACGCCAGACGGTCGTCGGTGATCGTGAATTCAACCTCCGCGGTCTCGCCGGGCTGCAGAATATCGGTCTTGGCAAATCCGCAGAGTGTGAGAGCGGGCTTGCCCAGCTTGCCCTGAGGCAGTCGGGCGTAGACCTGAACGACCTCCTTGCCTGCGGCATCGCCGATGTTGGTCACGCTGTGACGAAGGGTCACCGAGCCGTCGTTACGGGAGAAGGAAAGAGGTCTGTGACTGAATTCGGTGTAGGAAAGTCCCTCGCCGAAATGGTAGAGAACGGCTTCGGGAGCGAGAGTCTCGAAGTAGCGGTAGCCGACGTAAATATCTTCAGTGTATATTACTTTTTCCTTGTCGCCGAACTGATTGGCAGAGGGATAATCGGCAACGCTGCGTGCGATGGTGTCGGTCAGTCGTCCGCTGGGATTGACCCTGCCGCTGAGCACATCGGCAACGCCGCAGCCGCCCTCCTGACCTCCCTGCCAGACGTACATGACGGCGGAGGGATCGTACTTCTCCACCCACGTCATATCGATGATGTTGCCGGTGTTGAGCAGCACGACAGTGCGCTCGAAATGGCGGCAGACGACATCCAGCATCTGCTCCTCGCCCTCGGTGAGCTGCCAGCTTCCGGGCTCGTCCATGTTGTCGCGATCCTCACCTGCGGTGCGGCCGATGATGACGATGGCGGCATCGTTGTTAAGCGCGGCGGTGCGGACCAGCTCCTCGTCCAGGGACATCTCCTGCTGGAACCATGGGTGACGGGACCAGCCGTCGCCGATCTCAAAGGGATGATCCTTGGTCCACAGCTCGTAAGCCTGACGGACCTCAGGGTCGAGGGCAATATCGCCGCTGTCCTTCAGGGCTTCGTATATGCCTGTGACATATCGGGTGTTCACAAGACCGCCCGAGCCCAGACCGCTCTTGAAGTAGTTCATCTGGGTGCGGCCGAACAGAGCCGCGCGGCTGCCGGGGAGAAGGGGGAGGGCGCTGTTTTCGTTGCGCAGAAGAACGCAGCCCTCGGCGATGACCTGTCGGGCGACAGCGGAGAATTTATCGTAGGAGAATAACGTACGGTCCATGTTTCAGATACCTCCGAAATGTTGTGATTTCCGTCGGGGATCGTTTGCTGAGGGTAATATAGCACATTGAGGCGGCTTTCTCAAGGGACTTGCGAAATGCGTAAAAATGTGCATCCCTGCTGTGCAGATATTGCCGCCTGCGCCATAAACATTTCGCCCGAGCCGACCACTGTACGATCGGTTCGGGCGATGTTGATTACAGAAGAATATTGCGCAGCTCGGCGGTGTTTTCGACGATGACATCCGCGCCTGCAGCTTCCAGCTCGGCACGGTCGCCGTATCCATACAGCACGCCGAGTGATGAAAGCGAGGTCTTTTTTGCGCCGATGATGTCGTGCTCCCGGTCGCCGATCATCACGCACTGGGCACGGTCGGTGATTCCTGCCAGCTCTAGGGCATACTCGATGACCTCGTCCTTTTTTGAACGGGTGCCGTCCAGCTCGCAGCCGGAAAGATAGTCAAAATATCCGCTCAGCGCGAAATGATCGAGTATCCTGCGCGCGAAAACTGCAGGCTTTGAGGTGGCGAGAATGACGGTGCGTCCTGCTGCCTTCAGATCGCGCAGCAGCTCAGGGATTCCGGGGTATACCTCGTTTTCGAAAATGCCCGTGTCGCGGTAGTATTCGCGATACACTGCAACGGCTCTTGCGGCGTCCTCGTCGGAAAAGCCGTATTTCTCCATGAAGGTGTCGTGGAGGGGCGGGCCGACGAAGAACGTAAGAGTGGACGGATCCTCGATGTGGATACCGAACCGCTCAAGGGCGTAGGCGGCGGAACGGGTGATCCCCAGCTGGGAATCGGTCACCGTGCCGTCAAGGTCAAACAGCAGATATTGTTTGTCGCGCAAGGCTTATACCTCGCTGTGGGTGTCGGGTACATAGCTGCCGTTACGGGGAAGACCCAGCTTGACCATGACCGATTCTTCCTTTTCGCGCATATGTACCGACTCAAGGCCGCCTGCTTCGTGGTCGTAGCCCAGCAGATGCAGCATGGAATGAGCGGTGAGATATGCGATCTCGCGGCGGAAGGAATGACCGAAGCGCTCAGCCTGCTCCACGGCGCGGGAAACGCAGATGAGGATATCGCCCAGCATCTTTGCACCGGTCTCGGGGTTGGTGTCGTACTGACCGTTTTCGCCCAGAGGGAAAGAAAGCACGTCAGTCACGGAATCGACCTTGCGGTGCCTGTTGTTTTCCTCGCGGATCCTGTCGCTGTCCACGAAATAAATATTGACCTCGGCGCGGTCGGTGAAATTTTCCATTTCCAGCACAGCGTTGCAGCAGCGTCGCATAAGCAGACGGGTGCCGGTGGGGATCTTGACTTCCTTCTGTTCGTCAGAGATGATTACTTTAGTTTTATCCATTATATTCGACCTCCATCAGATTCCGCGAAAAGGCGGAGGATAATAATTTGTATCGTCGTCAGTCGCGGCGGTTGTTCTGTGCCGCGGCGCGCTGTTCTTCTGCCTTGGCGTATGCGCGGATGATATCCTGCACCAGCTTGTGGCGCACAACGTCGCGCTCGTCAAAGGTGACGATGGCGATATCGTCGATGTTTTTCAGCAGCTTGGTCAGCTCCATCAGACCGGAACGCCGTCCGTCGGGCAGGTCGATCTGAGTGGCGTCGCCGTTGACCACCATCTTGGAATTGAATCCCAGACGGGTGAGGAACATCTTCATCTGCTCACGGGAGGTGTTCTGCGCCTCGTCCAGAATAATAAAGCTGTCGTCCAGCGTGCGTCCGCGCATATATGCCAGCGGTGCGACCTCAATGGCACCGCGTTCCTGATATTTCTGGAAGGTTTCCGAGCCCAGCATATCAAACAGGGCATCGTAGAGGGGGCGCAGATAGGGATCGACCTTGGACTGCAGATCGCCGGGCAGGAAGCCCAGCTTTTCGCCTGCCTCAACAGCAGGACGGGTGAGGATGATGCGGTTGACCGTGCCTGCGCGGAAAGCGGCGACTGCCATCGCCACCGCGAGGTAGGTCTTGCCGGTGCCGGCAGGACCGATGCCCACCGTGATGGTGTTGCGCTCAATGGCTTCGCAGTAGCGGCTCTGTCCCAGAGTCTTGGGTTTTACGGGCTTGCCCCGTGAGGTGATGCAGACACATTCCCTCAGGAGGGTTTCCATTTTATCGGAGGTACCGTCCCTGACCATGGAGACGCAGTAGCGCACGTTCTGGTCATTGAGCGGCTCACCTTTGTTGAGCATAGTGAGCATGGTGTTAAGAGCGCGGACGGCATTTGCGACATCCTCGGCGTTGCCGGTGACCTTGATGTCCGAACCGCGGCTGATGACATCCACATTGAACTCCGACTGGATCAGCTTGATGTTTTCGTCGAAGTTCCCGAACAGGGCGACGGCATGCTCCATACGGTCGAACCTGACGGTCTGTTCATACATTGCAGGACTTCCTTTGTTAAGAGATTAACGGGCGAAAAACGCATTTCGCCGCTATTGTTCACATGGATTATAGCACAATTCCAAGCGAATGTCACTACAAAATTATGATTTTTTTACATAAATTCTTTGTGAACATTCGGGAATTATATATAGGAATTACTGAATTCGCTGAATTTTGCGTTACTGTATTCCGATGGGAGAGGGGGAAGCGATGTCCTCTTTGACGGTCAGCTCCATGACCGCCGTCACGCTGTGCTCGCCTTGTGTGAAGGTGCAGCGGCTGTCGATTATCTCGGCGCAGTCCAGCTCTGCCGCGCGGCGTTCCAGCTCCTCTGCGGCCAGCTGCTCCGCCTGTTCGGGGGTGTATTCCACGGGGATCTGCTCCTGCTCGTAGCACCGCTCGGTGCGCACCTCAAAGGGAAGCTCCATTGTACCCACGGTCAGGTGCCATTCGGAGTATTCGCGCTCGTAAAGCCCTTCGGTGTCGATACCGGACAGCAGCGGCAGCTCAAGGCTGAACAGCCGCACTCGGTGACGGGTTATCAGCCTGCCGGTTCTTTGCGTGATCGTCTGGCGGTAAGGGATCGTGCAGGTGATGCGATGGGTAGTGCGTGCCCAGACGGCTGCGGAGGCTTCGGTTATCTGCACGCTCCCGTCAAGATGCTCCACCACTCCGCTGACCAGCAGATCGCCCTTGACCACTGCCTGACCGGGCTGCACCTCCACCTCGCCGCGGAGATAATCGATATCGAGGATAATGCCGTCACGGGCGGCGATGAGATTACAGGGCTCGCCGACCTTTGGAATGATCGCCACGGGCTCGTATTCCTTGGCTTCCACGGTCACGCTGCTGCCGAAGGTGCTGATGCCTGCCCACGTCAGATCGGGCACGCGCATCTGCAGCTCGATGGACATCCGGTCGCCGTCCACCTCGGAACGAAGGGAACCGACGCTGACGCCCATATCGTCGAGAGCCTGCTCAAGTTCAGTGCTCACTTCGGGGGAGAGAACGGGCAGGCGGACCGACCATATGAACAGCGATAGAAACCAGAGCGTTCCGCAGAAAAGCAGAAAGCCGAGGGGCATACCGGGACGGCGGCGATAGGGCAGCAGACGGAAGGGCAGCCCGTAACGGCGGGTTACACTCAGGCGCACACCGCACCGCCGCGCGCAGGGCAGCAGAAGGCGGTACCGACCGGCGATAACCCGTGCGGAAACGCCGCCGTCTGTTCTTCTGATATCCCACAGCCCCATGTCCGAACGCGCGCAGAGATTGAGAAAGCGCTCGGGGAAATCGCCTGTGGCAGTGAATCTGCAGCTGCCGCGCAGGAAAACCGATACATCTGAAAGCATTCCCGTTCCTCCTAAACAAATTCAACGGATTTTATCTGTCCGACGACGGTCAGCGTGCTGCCGAACATGATGCTTATGCTCAGCTCGCTGCCGATGAGCAGCAGCGTGCGTCCGCCGACACCGATGCGCATGGCGGTGTCGCTGTAATATATCACTCCCGTGGAGCCCTCGATGAGCAGCTCACGGGTTCCGCGTATCTCCAGCCGCGGTTCGCTCCCCATGAATACCGACATCGCAGAGGGCTGCTCCGCGGCAGCTGTTTTCTTTGCATCCTTTCGCATATGAACCTCCGGAGGGACATAGTTTTTGGTGTGAGGCGCGGACAGACGCCTGCACCTCACTGAAGGATTATGCCGTGGGTGACGCCATGATTACTGCGGAGCGTTTTTACGCAGGGGGAAAGGTTGTGGAGACGTTGAGAAGGCTCAGAGATGCCTCGGGCGGCGTGCTCATCGCTGTGTGCGCGGTGATGATCATGCTCTTTCCCGGGGAGACGGGGCAGGGAATAAGCGACGGGATCGCACTGTGCACGCAGAGGATCGTGCCGTCGGTTTTTCCGATGATGATCGTGTGTGTGCTGGCGGTGGAGTGTGGGTTCGCCGCAAGGGCAGGCAGATATCTTGCGCCGCTGTCACGGCGGCTGTTTGGATTACCGGGTGAAGGAGCGACGGCGATATTTCTGTCGATGATAGGGGGATATCCTGCAGGAGCCAGAACGGTGGTGGAGCTGTACGAGAACGGCTCGGTGACACGCGCTCAGGCGGCACACATGGCGCTGTTCTGCTTCTGCTCGGGACCGGCATTTCTGATAGGCGTGATCGGAGGACTGACCGGCTCTGCTGCCGCAGGATGGATTCTGATGGGGGTGCAGGCGGTGGTGGTCGTACTGATGGGTGTCATCGTGTGCCGGGGAGCAATGGGCGAATCGGATGCGGATGACGGCAGCAAGTGCCGGAACAGACAGGCTGCCGCGGAAAAACCGCTGACCGAAGCGGTGGTGTCATCCGTCAGCAAATCGGCTTCGGCGGTTTTGCAGGTCTGTCTGTACGTTATGATCTTCTCCGCAGTCAATGCGGTTTTTGAAAGGATGGGCGCGGATACGGCGGTGGAGCACATGATCGTTCGGCTGGGCTTCAGCGAAAGGATAGCAGGCGCGATCATGCCTGCGGTGCTGGAGGTGACCAGCGGCTGCATACATTCGCTGGACGCGGGTCTGCCCATGACGGCGTTCGCGGTGGGGTTCGGCGGAATGTCGGTGCATCTGCAGGTGCTTGCCATTACCGAGCGGCTGGGAGTGAACAAAGGATTGTTTTTCCTCATGCGTATTGTGCAGGGGGCGATGAGCGCGCTGCTGACGTGGGTGGTGCTGGGGCTGGTTCCGGATGGAGGCGCGATTGCGGCATCTGCGCAGCTGACTTCGCCCGGGCTGAGCGGATCGCCGCAGGGAGCGGTGGTGCTGGTGGTCATGTGCGCGGTGTATGTTCTGTGCGTTCCCGTCAGAGAGGGCCGGATATTGCCCGAAACAAGGAAAATTCGCTGAACCGCGCGGCTTGACACCTGATGGCGTGAAAGGTATAATTCTGATATGTTTCAGACAGAGCTGACGCAGCAGGGAGGTGCGGAATATGGCGATGGTCCATCTGATCTGCGGCATGATCTGCAGCGGAAAAAGCCACTATGCAGGCAGGCTCAGGGAGGAGCTGAACGGGCTGATCCTTTCCACCGACGAGATCACCCTCTCACTGCCTCAGGAGGTGATAGGCGACTGCTTCGATCGCGTATCCGATGGCGTGAACGCGTATCTGATGAGAAAGTCGCTGGATGTGCTTGCCACGGGTACGGACGTGATCCTGGACTGGGGCTTCTGGACAGCGGAAAAGCGCAGCGAGATAAGAGAGTTCTACAGGCAGCACGGTGTGGAGTTCTGGTTCCATTATATTGACGTTGACCGTGATACCCTTGCGCGAAACATCAGCGAGCGCAACCGCAGGGTGGAGGCAGGAGAGACTGCCGCGTTTTTCGTGGACGAGGGGCTTGCGGAGAAGTGCCGCGGTCTGTTTGTAGTGCCGTCAAGGGACGAGATGGACGTGTGGGTGGACAACCGCCGTCAGGGCGTATAAACACCGTCTGGTATACAAAATCCGATTTTCGTATGTTGTAATCAGCGTGTTTTTTTATTTATAATAGTTTTCAGCTAATCAGCAAATTCTGCAATAATCTGACAGGAGAGACCGATAATGAGCAAAAAGGTTCTGATCGCCAGCGACAGCACGACCGACCTCAGTGCTGAACTTATTGAAAAATATCAGATAAAGATTCTTCCTCTCGGAGTAAACCTTGGCGGCAAGAGCTATATCGACGGCGTCGATATCGATCCTGATTTCATCTATAAATATTATGAAGAAAAAGGCGAGCTGCCCAAGACTTCCGCTGCCAATGTGGCGGACTTCACCGAGTTTTTCAAAAAGTATACCGATGAAGGATATGCCATCGTGATGTTCACCATCAGCCAGACCATGTCCTCCACATACAATAACGGCCGCATTGCTGCCGAGGAGTTTGAGGATGTCTATGTTGTGGACACCAAGAACCTTTCCACCGGCGGCGGACTGCTGCTGCTTGCCGCTGCCGATATGGCTGCTCAGGGCGATTCTGCCGAGGTCATCGCGCAGAAGTGCACCGAGCTTGCCGATCGTGTTGACGCATCCTTCGTGCTTGATAATCTCGAGTTCCTGTACAAGGGCGGACGCTGCTCCGCTCTGGCTGCCTTCGGTGCCAACCTGCTCCAGCTCAAGCCCTGCATCATGGTACGAGGCGGCTCCATGGGCGTTGGCAAGAAGTATCGCGGCAAGTTTGCTGCCACTCTTGAAAAGTACATCGCCGACCAGATCGGTGACGCATCCGATATCGAGCTGGATCGCATTTTCGTCACTCACGCAGGCTGCGACAAGGAGATCTACGAAGCCTGTGTAAAGCAGGTCAAGGCGCTGGCTCCCTTCAAGGAAGTCCTGCTGACCCGTGCCGGATGCACCGTTTCCTCTCACTGCGGACGAAACACTCTGGGCGTTCTGTTCATTCGCAAGAACAAGCTGGTCTGACGCAAGGCATTAAGCTGCTGTGCTGAACGGCAATATCCATTTTTGCAGATGAAAAAAGCCTGATCGTTCTCACTGGGGAGACGGTCAGGCTTTACTGCAGGCTTATTCAGCTGCTGCGGACGTATTTCATCATGAACGCCAGCTGATCGGTGTTTGCTTCGTCTGCAAGCTCGCTGCGGATGTTGATGTGGAACACATGACCGGTGGTCTTGTCACCGTACAGCCTGTACTCACATTCAACTCCCCGTGAGGTCAGAAGCTCTGCCATGGGCTGACATTTTTCAGCGAGGAAATCGCCGGGGGCGCTGATGAGATACGCAGGAGGGAAGCTGCTGTTTATGTATTTGAGTACGTTCAGCTTTTCGCCGAAGCGTTCGGGCTTGCCTGTGAAATAATCACGTACGATGGGCGCAAGGCGCTTGTCCGACGTGGTGTGTGCCAGCAGGTCATACATTCCGCAGTTCAGCCCTACAGCAGCGAAGCGGAATTCCGGCGGAGTGATGCCCATGATACCGGCGTATTCCGGGTTGGACCAGATGACGGCGTACTGACTGGCAAGCTGCGCGCCTGCGGAGTCGCCCACCATCAGGATGTTCTCCGGATCGAGGGGATAATCCGCGGTGTGGTCGAGCACCCACTGCATCACAAGGTTGAGATCCTCGAGAGGGGACGGGAACTTGTGCTTGGGGGCCAGACGGTAGTTGAAGCTGACCACGGTGAAGCCGCGTGCGGCGAGGTCGCAGCAGTAGAATTTGTAGGGTGTGGTGCTGCCGTAAACATATCCGCCGCCGTGCACGTTGATGACAGTGGCGGAGGAAGGCTTGTCCTTGGGATAGCATACGTCAAGAGTGTGCCATTTGCTGTCCGGACCGTAGGACAGGTTTTCTATGAGCGTTACGTTCTCGGGAACGGTGAGACCCTTGTCGCGCAGGGCGTCGCTTCTGGTGCACATCTTTTTGAAAATACGGCTTGCAATGGACATGGCAATACCTCCTCGATTCAGATTTTCGGAGCCATGGCTACAATATATCAGCTGAGCGATATCACGTCAATAGCTGCAGGGTCGTCATCGCGGTTTTTTTATCACATGATGATGAATATTTCGTGATTCAAGTGCTGATTCCTGTTGACATTGAAAATAATACTGCTATAATTTTATTTGATCGTATTTTTTTCGGCAGCGTCGAAATATGCGGAAAATCAGCGATTTTTCAGCTTTTGATACTGCCTGTTAAGAGGTGAGCGATTACCTATGGGAAATGAAAACAAAACACGGATTTTTACCGTTCCGAACTTCCTGACGGCGTTCCGCATAGTGGGTTCTCTGTGCCTGCTGTTTTTCAAGCCGCCGTCCCTGTATTTCTACATTCTTTATACCCTTTGCGGCTTCAGTGATGTTCTGGACGGATTTATTGCCAGAACCACAGGCTGCACCAGCGAGCTTGGAGCCAAGCTCGACAGCATCGCCGACCTGCTGTTCTATGCGGTCATGGTGCTGAGCATTATGCCGACCCTCATTGCTATCCTGCCGATGTGGCTGTGGATGGCTACGGCTGTGGTCATTCTGCTCCGTGCGGCGTCCTATCTCACCGCCGCCATTAAATATGGCAGATTTGCTTCCATGCATACATACATGAATAAGCTCACCGGAGCGGCAATGTTCACCATGCCTTATTGCCTCCTTGCTCCCTGTGCAGTGACCCTGTGTGCGGTCATCTGCTCCATTGCGTTCCTGTCATCGCTGGAGGAGCTTATCATTCACCTGGTCAGAAAAGAATATAACCCCGGAGTTAAGACGATTTTCGATATCAGAAAATACTGATAACAAACAACGGGTCTGCTGCAGAAGATATCTGAGGCAGACCCGTTTTATTACGACGTTCCGCATATTCGGAGGAGCATAATCAGATGAAGATGATATTCAGGTGGTTCCCAAACGGGGACGACAGCGTTACCCTCGACCAGATACGCCAGATTCCCGGCGTGTCCGGCGTGGCGGCGTGTATGCCTCACATCCCTGTGGGGGAGGTTTGGCAGCAGGATGATATCCTTGCCATGCGCAGGGAGATAAACGACCACGGGCTTGAGATGGAAGTGATCGAAAGCGTCAATATCCATGAGGATATCAAGAAGGGGCTCCCATCAAGAGACCGACTGATAGAGAACTACATCACCACTGTCAGGAATCTCCACAATGCAGGAGTACGGTGTATCTGCTACAATTTCATGCCGGTCATGGACTGGGCTCGCAGCGATCTTGCGCGCCCCATAGAGGACGGCAGCACGGTCATGTCCTATCATCACGCCGATCTCGACGGGCTGGATCCTGCAGCCATCGGCGACAGTATGCACAGCGAGGCAAGAGGCTTTTCGCTGCCCGGATGGGAACGGGAGCGTATGCCCCAGATGTCGGCGGACATCTGCTTCTATCGCGAGATGCCCGTGGAGTGCTACTGGGATAATATCAGATATTTCCTTGACGCGGTCATGCCCTATGCGGATATGTACGATATGAAGTTTGCCATTCATCCCGACGATCCGCCATGGCAGCTGTTCGGACTGCCCAAGGTCATCACCAACGCGGATTCCATACGGAAATTCCTTGGACTGAACAACAGCAGCCGCAACGGACTTACCCTGTGCACAGGCAGTCTGGGTGCCAATGGCGATAACGATGTTCCGTCCATGATCAGGGAATTCGCATCGCAGGGCAGAGTTCATTTTGCTCATCTGAGAAACATAAAGCGCACACCGCCCCGTGATTTCCACGAGACGGCACATCTGAGCGCCTGCGGTGATCTTGATATGTTCGAGATCGTGCGTGCGCTGCATGATTCGGGATTTGACGGTTACATCCGTCCCGACCACGGCAGAATGATCTGGGGAGAGCAGGCACGTCCCGGCTACGGTCTTTACGACCGCGCGCTGGGTGTGGAGTATATTCTGGGACTCTGGGAAGCCTGCGAAAAATTCTCCCGTTGAGAAACCGGAAGAAATTAACCGCCGCTGCCCGACCGACAAAACAAAAATGCCGCTCCTGCTGACGTAAGATGACTACGCCAACCGGAGCGGCACTTTTTGATGGTTCGGGTTATCCTGCGGTCAGATCGCCGTCACCGCTGATGGGTATGACCTCTCCGAGGAACGTGGGTTCCGGCTCGAAAATGCAATAGAGAAAATCCTTGT
>SVPO01000144.1 GCA_015065795.1 Oscillospiraceae bacterium
GCGATCAAGCGAGTTCTGCTGGATGTGCTCAACAAGCAGCAGCTCGTCCAGCTCAATAACGATAATATGGATACCAAAATCGATCCCAGGCAGGAGTATCTTGATATCGTTGTCAAAAAGGCTGTGAGCATCACCAATGCCGAAATGCCCCGATATGCCCGTGTTTTCAGCGGTACCAAGGGTTCGCTGGTCATCATCGGACTGGTGGCCATGCTTATTGCGGCCATCGTGCTTATCTGGGTCAATCCCTTTGCCTGCTCCGGTACGGAAAAGGTCATGCTCATGGGTGTGACCGGCGATGTTTCCGCCGCTGCCCGTCCCGATGCCGATATGCTTGTGAACGTCACATTTGACGATTCTGCTGCCGAAAAGATCAACAGCGGTACATATCCTGTTCTCTTTACTCTGGACGGTCCCGATTCGCGCGCCGTCACAGGGATCACCGTGTGCAACTCGGCGCAGGAGCCGGTTGAGGTTTATCCCTGCGGCGAGGAGCGTTACTGCTGCATCGTCTCCCGGAGTGATGTCTATCAGGTGGTCGTCAGCGGTCCTACGGGTGACCGTTCCGCCTATCACATTGTTCCCGAAGTGGTGTGCAGCTCCTCTGATGCTGTGAGCTACGTTGTATCTCATAACCACACCGCCGATATCGCTCTTGAGAGCGGACAGACCATCGTCACTCCCCCTCGCATGGGCGGCTTTGAGGAGTCTGCCGTGGGTCTTTCATATGTTCCCAGCAGCTCTGCCGACGGCATCGGTCTTGATACCTTCAGCTATGCCGAGGCGGACGGCACTGTGGTGACTGTGCCCGTGCTGGTGTGCAACAGCTCGCCCTACATCGAGCCTGATTCCCTCAGGGCTGAGGTTCTTCACACTCCCTCCGGCAGCGGTATGTACGCCGGCGTCATTGTTTCCAGCGACGCCGACGGCGACGAGGTCACATTCGAGCTTGCCGGCACCAACGGCTGCAACGTGGTGCTTTCGCCCAACGGTTCCTATTTTGCTCTCATCGACAGCGGCTATCGTCTGGGTGAGGCGGGGTTCACCTTCACGGTCAGCGACGGCATCGCCGTTTCCGATCCTTACGAAGTTAAGATCACACTGAAGAATAACCTCATCTCTGCCGCTGAGCTTTCTTTCGATTTCGTCTGCTACGCAGGTGATGATGGCTATTACACCTTTGAGCTGCCTGCCGTTGATGACGACGGCGACGCACTTGCGTGGTCCCTTGTCACCGACAACACCAACGGCGTTACCACCCAGTGGGGCAGCCACGTTTCCGTCACCGAGGGCAATGTGGTCAGCTACCGCATCGACCCGGCTCTTGACGAGAGATTTGTGGAGGCTCTGACCTTTGCCTGCAGCGACGGCTGGGCAAGCGGCACGCTGATGACCGTCATCTGCAACAACCACGAGAACGCCGCTCCCAGAAGCAGCGGCAACAATTCCGCCGCCATCACTGCCGGCAGCACCTCTGCTCTTGAGGTCACCCTCAGTGACGACTGCATCTTCGACCGCTGCCGCATAGTGTCGGTGGAGGCTGTCACAGGCGGCACCGTTGCCGAAAACGTTGGCTGGAACGAGCTGAAGTTCACCTTTACCCATGACGGCGAAACTCCCGTATGTTCCGCTGCTGTCATTGTGGAGGATGTGCTCACCGGAAAGACCGCACGCATCGTCTACGACATCATCGTGGGGTGACGGTTCGATAATCTGAATCAACACATAAATCAGGCCGGGCGGCTCGGGAACATCGTTCCTGCCGTCCGGCAATGATATTCTGAAAAAGGAAGGCCGGTATTAATTTGATTCGCAGATCGCAGAAGCTGGATATGACCAGCGGCGGCGTGTTCGGAAAGCTGCTTGTTTTTGCTCTGCCGCTGATAGCGACGGGTGTGCTGCAGCTGCTCTACAACGCCGCGGATATGATAATCGTCGGCAAATACGACGGCAAGGAAGCTCTGGCGGCGGTGGGCTCCACCGGTTCGCTGGTCAACCTGCTGGTCAACCTGTTCATGGGTCTCTCGGTGGGCGCGAGCGTGCTGGTGGCTCAGGAATACGGCGCGCGCAACATCAAGGCGCTGAGCGATGTGGTGCACACCTCCATGTCGGTGAGTGTCATCGCAGGTATACTCGTGTGCCTGCTGGGACTGTTTGCCGCCGAGCCTATGCTGGTGTGGATGGGCGCTCCGTCGGATGTGCTTGATCAGTCGGTGCTCTATCTGAAAATTTATTTTCTGGGTATGCCTGCGTCCATGGTGTACAACTACGGCGCGTCCATAATGCGCGGCGCAGGTGATACAAGACGACCGCTTGTCTATCTGACGCTGTCCGGTCTGGTCAACGTGGTGCTCAACTACGTTCTGGTGCGCTTTTTCCATATGGGCGTTGCCGGTGTTGCCATCGCCACGGCGGTGTCCCAGGTGGTGGCGGCGATCATGGTCGTGGTCAGCCTTATGCGTTCCGACGATGATATCCGCCTTGAGCTGAAAAAGCTGAGGATCAAGGGCAGGGTGCTCTGGTCGGTCATGCGCATCGGTCTGCCTGCCGGTCTGCAGGGCGCGGTGTTCTCCATATCCAACGTCATCATCCAGTCCTCCATCAATTCCTTCGGCTCCACGGTCATGGCAGGCTGCTCCGCCGCCGCCAGCATCGAGGGTTTTGTGTACACCTGTATGAACTCCATCGGTCAGGCGGCTCTGACCTTTACCGGACAGAATTACGGCGCGCGCAAGCCCGATCGTATTCTTAAGGTCGTGGGATGCAGTCTGACTCAGGCTGCCACTGCCGGTATTGTTGTGGGATACACGGCGCTGATATTCGGTCCGCAGCTGCTGTCCCTCTACAACAGCGACCCGGAGGTCATCGAGATGGGTATGGTGCGTATGCGCATCATCTGCACCACCCACTTCATGTGCGGTGTGATGGATGTTCTTTCCGGCGCCATGCGCGGTATGGGCTACTCCATGGTGCCCACGCTGGTTTCCCTCAGCGGTGCCTGCGGACTGCGTATCCTGTGGATATATACAGTTTTTGCCGCCAATCCGCTGCAGACAGTTCTTTATGCGTCCTATCCCGTCACATGGATATTCACCATCGTGCTCCACACCATCTGCTTCATCATCTTCTACAATATGATGAAAAAGAAGATGCAGACGCAGGAAAGCGCTTTGCAGGCAGCAGATTATGAGTAATTTGTGGTTGCATTTATTTAAAATATATGGTAGTATATTATGCAATAACTCGGAGGTGTAAACAAACATGACTTTTGAAAAGATCTTTTCTGCTGCAAGATTTATGATGGAAACAGCCGGAAATGCCGGCGCAGCTGCCGGAACCAACGGTACAGCCGGTCCTGACGGAACCGTCCCTGCAGGTGCCTGCTCCGGCGGAAGCATGCTCTCCATGCTCATTATGTACGGTGCCATCGGTCTTATCTTCTACTTCATGCTTTATCGTCCCCAGAAGAAGCGCCGTCAGGCTGAAGAAGCTCTGCGCAAGAACATCGAGGTCGGCGACGAGATCATCACCATCGGCGGTATATGCGGCCGTGTCGTCAGCGTCAAGGAGGATGACGTCATCGTCATCGAGACCGGCGCAGACCGCACCAAGCTCAAGATGAAGAGCTGGTCTATCAGCAGCAACGAGTCCGCCAAGGCACGTCAGGCCGAGGATGCCGCAAAGAACGCTCAGGAAAAGAAGAGCGGAGGTCTGTTCGGCAAGAAGAAGGACGCATAATCCGATCACGGTAATAACCTCCCGTGCTGTCGAGTATATTTCTACAAGACAGTATCGGGAGGTA
>SVPO01000022.1 GCA_015065795.1 Oscillospiraceae bacterium
CGGGAACAAACGCCGTCTGATCGAGGATTATCTCGTACTTTTTGCCCTTTTTCCCGCAGGACAGCACCGTGGCTTCAAAGGTCTTCATGTGGCTGTCGATATCGTAAAGCTTCTTTGTCATAACTACCTCCGTGATGTGGCTGATGCTTATCTTATCATATCCGGAGGATTTTTTAAATAGCGGAGATGTATAATAATGTTCACACTTGTTCCCGTGACCAATGACAGCCAGCTGCGTGAGCTTGCCGACATCGCCTGCGGCATCTGGCACGAATGTTTCCCCGGCATCATCACCGAGGAGCAGATCGATTACATGGTGGAGCGCTTCCAGTCCTACGACGCTATGTGCCGCCAGATCGAGAGCGAGGGCTATCGCTATTTCTTCATCTGCGACGGCGAGGAGATCGCAGGCTACACCGGCTTCCGCCCTGAGCCGGAGGAGGGTCGGATGTTCCTGAGCAAGCTGTATCTGCGCGCCGATCAGCGCGGCAAGGGGCTTGCCTCCGCCGCCATCGACGCACTGTGCGCCATCTGCCGCGAGGAGGGTCTTGAGCGCATCCGCCTGACGGTGAACATCAACAACCACCAAGCTATCAATGTATATAAGCACAAGGGATTCGTGATTGCCTTTGACCAGAAGGCGGACATCGGAAACGGCTTTTTCATGGACGATCACGTCATGGAGCTTGCGGTGAATTAATTACGGAGAATAAATAAGTACGCAAAGTATGCTCCTCGGCGCGGAATTTTTCATATTTCCATAACTTGACTAATATATTGTGATGTGATATGCTGAACACAACAACATACAGGAGGCTGTACCATGGATAACATCATCGAAACCATCAAGGAAAAAATCGAAGAAATCGTCGCCAAGATCAAGGGCGATGACGGCAATATGTCCAAGTTCAAGTCCAATCCTCTGGACACCGTAAAGGATCTGCTGGGCAAGATCGATCTGCCCGACGGCGCTCTGGAAAACATCGTTGAGGGCGTCAAGGATAAGCTGGGCATCGGCAAGGACGACGCTGCCGAGACTGCTGCTGAAGCTGCCGCCGACGATGGCGATGATTCCATCGTTGAGAAGATCGGCGACGCTGTTGGCGGTCTTTTTGAGAAGGCAAAGGATCTTTTCAGCAAGAAGGACGACTGATCCCGATAATCAGACACACAAAACGCGCCCCGGGCTGCACTGTCCGGAGCGCGTTTTTCTTATGTCGGCGGCTGTGAAAAGCCCGTCGTGATATTTATCTGCGAGGCTTGAGTCAGCTGTCCAGCTCGCTGACGCGTCTGTTCATCTGAGCCACCTTGCGCTTCATGCCGAAATAGGTGCCCAGCCAGATGCACAGGTAGACCGCCGCAAAGAAAGCAAAGTACACCAGCACACCGCTTACGCTGTGCTCGATCCAGTGCAGCAGATACGCCGCAGGAAGGGTGGCAAGGGTGCAGGCGGCAAAGTGAGTGACGGTCTGACGCAGCAGACTCCAGCGATCCATGTCCCAGATGACCGAGATGCCTGCCATAATTCCGCCGTAGAGCATATTGCCTGCGGTCTGCACGGCGACGGCGCCTGTCTGGCTGCCGCACAGCTTTGTCAGCTGTGGCACCACGGGGTAGTATGTTCCGTCATTGACGCACATGGAGACGATTATGGAGATCACGGTGCTGATGAACACTCCTAACAGGGAACCGATGGCGGCACGCTTGAAAAACTCTTTCTTCATTATTATCTTCCTTTCTGAATGTGTGTGTCGATGTGTGTGGCTGTCATATACCCAGAACCTGACGGATGCGGCTGACATAGCGGCGCGAGACGAAGGCGTTCTCGCCGTTCTTCAGGCTGACGCAGATGGTGCCTGCCATGCTCAGGTCAAAGCTGCGCACCTTCCTCAGGTTGACGATCTCCGAGTTGGAGATACGGATGAAACGGGCTTTATCCAGCTTCTCCTCCAGCTCGTACAGTCGCTGGCGCAGGGTGTACTCTCCCCTGTCGGTGACGGCGATGACCTTGCCCGACGCGGCGTAGATGCGCACGATTTCGTTGGGCTCCAGTATCTCCAGAGTATCCTCACGGAAGCCTGCGATGACCTTAGGGGCTTCCTCCGACAGGCGGCGGAGTATCTCATTTACCTCGTCGCTCATGCGGTCGGTGAGCACGATGACCTTAGGCTCCACGCAGGAGCTGTCAATTTTGATTTCGATCTGCATTTGTCTTCCCTCCTTGTGCCCTGAGTATATGACACACATTCAGATATTTCCAGCGATTTCACACAGTCGGTCGTTTTTGGGACATAAACGGTCGGGCGGCGCATCGGCTCACTCTCTGAGGGAGCAAGCGCACCATAAGCTCCCCCAGTCTCCGACCAGCAGCGCTGCTCTCCGACAGCCCCCTCTGGGAGGGGGCCTCTCTCGGCGCAACCCTTGGCTCCCTCTCTGAGGGAGCTGTCAGCGTTAGCTGACTGAGGGAGTACACGCGGCGCAAACATTGACTGAGGGAGCAATCACGGCTGAAAAATTGCCGGTGATTACGTTGGTGTACTCCCCCAGTCTCCGACCAGCTGCGCTGCTCTCCGACAGCCCCCTCAGTGAGGGGGCCTATCCTGCGCAACCTTGGCTCCCTCTCTGAGGGAGCTGTCAGCGTTAGCTGACTGAAGGAGCAAGCGCACCATAAGCTCCCCCAGTCTCCGACCAGCTCCGCTGCTCTCCGACAGCCCCCTCAGGGAGGGGGCCTCTCTGGGCGCAACCTTGGCTCCCTCTCTGAGGGAGCTGTCAGCGTTAGCTGACTGAGGGAGTACACGCGGCGCAAACATTGACTGAGGGAGCAATCACGGCTGAAAAATTGCCGGTGATTACGTTGGTGTACTCCCCCAGTCTCCGACCAGCTGCGCTGATCTCCGACAGCCCCCTCAGGGAGGGGGCCTATCTGGGCGCAACCTTGGCTCCCTCTCTGACCGTGGGAGCAGCCCCACAGATGCTGAAAAGCCGGACCGCTCACCATGCGGCCCGGCTTCAGCATATTGGGGAGGTACAGTATCGACTGTGTCGTTAAATCAATAGTTCTCCGCCTTGATCTCGAAATAGGCTTCGGGATGGGCGCACACCGGGCACAGCTTGGGAGCGTTCTTGCCGATGTGAATGTGTCCGCAGTTGCGGCACTTCCAGAGGGTGTCACCGTCACGGGAGAATACGATTCCGCCCTCGACGTTTGCCAGCAGAGCCTTGTAGCGCTCCTCGTGCTCCTTCTCGATGGCAGCCACAGCCTCAAAGAGATAGGCGATCTTGTCAAAGCCTTCCTCCTTGGCGACCTTGGCGAACTCGGCGTACATCTCGGTCCACTCGTAGTTCTCGCCGGCGGCAGCGTCCTTCAGGTTCTCGACGGTGGAGGGGATTCCTTCGTCGTGGAGCAGCTTGAACCACAGCTTGGCGTGCTCTTTTTCGTTATCGGCAGTCTCAAGGAACAGAGCAGCGATCTGCTCGTAGCCCTCTTTCTTTGCCTTGGATGCGTAGTAGGTATATTTGTTTCTTGCCTGGGATTCACCTGCGAATGCGGCAAGCAGATTGGCTTCGGTTCTGGAGCCCTTGAGTTCCATAGTAAATACCTCATTTCATAAATCATTTGGCGGAAAATCTTTCCACTGGAGATATTATACACGCTTTCCACAACATTATCAACATTTTTCTTGCGACTAATATGAATATTTTGTGACCATCAATAATCGACGGTGCAAAAAGAAATATTCCGAATAAATCCGTTGAATCCTGCACAAAAGGGTATTATAATAGTATCCGACAATCAATCACAGCCTTTTCCGGCGAAAGGAAGTAATTTACCAATGGCAGAAACCTGCACCCATAACTGCGAAACCTGTTCGGCAAACTGCTCCTCCCGTGAGGGCGGCAGCACTGCGCCTCAGTACGCTCAGCTCAATCAGCTCAGCCGTGTCGGCAAGGTCATTGCCGTCGCCAGCGGCAAGGGCGGCGTGGGCAAATCCCTCGTCACCTCCCTGCTGGCTGTCACTCTGCGCCGCCGCGGTTACAACGTAGCCGTTCTGGACGCGGACATCACCGGTCCCTCCATCCCCAAGGCATTCGGCATCACCGGACGCGCTCAGGGTCAGGAAGGCATGATCTTCCCCGCCCGCAGCAAGACCGGCATCGACATCATGTCCATCAACCTGCTCCTTGAGAACGCCAATGATCCCGTTGTGTGGCGCGGTCCCGTTCTGGGCGGCGTCGTGCAGCAGTTCTGGACCGACGTTGTGTGGAACGACATCGACTTCATGCTCATCGATATGCCTCCCGGAACCGGCGACGTGCCTCTGACCATCTATCAGAGCCTGCCCGTCGACGGTCTGATCACCGTCACCTCTCCCCAGAGCCTTGTGTCCATGGTGGTGGGCAAGGCGGTCAAGATGGCCGGTATGCTCAACATCCCCATGCTTGGTGTTGTGGAGAACATGAGCTATATCGAGTGCCCCGACTGCGGCAAAAAACTCAGCGTGTTCGGCGAGAGCCACGTTGAGGAGATCGTCCGCGAATTCAGCCTGCCCCTGCTGGGACAGCTGCCCATCAATCCCAAGCTGGCTGCCGCCTGCGACGCAGGTGCCATCGAGCTGTTCGAAGGCGACTGGCTGGAGCCTGCCGCCGACGCTGTCGCCGCTCTGGGCGACAAGCCGACCACCGAAGCAGAGTAATTGCTCCGCGCATAACAACAGCGCCCGTGAACCGACATCAGATCGGCTCACGGGCGTTTTGCTCATCAGGATCTGTACACTTGTAAAATCCTGACGTTGTGGTATAATCAGTCCCGAAACAGACATCAAGCAAATAGAGGAATATGCCATGACCGAAGTAGTAGCCGCCCTCATATGGGAGGGCAACAGATTCATGATATGCCAGCGCCCTGCCCACAAGGCCCGCGGACTGCTGTGGGAGTTCGTGGGCGGAAAGGTGGAGCCGGGCGAAACAGGCGAGCAGGCGCTCATCCGCGAGTGCCGCGAGGAGCTGGACGTGACCCTGACGGTGGGCGATGTATTCATGGACGTGGTGCACGAATATCCCGACCTCACCGTCCATCTCACCCTCTACAATGCCGTCATAGCCGAGGGCACGCCCAGAATGATCGAGCACAACGACATTCAATGGATCACTCCGTCCAGGATCCCCGAATACGATTTCTGCCCTGCGGACGTGGAGATCCTGGCGCGCATCATCGCTGAGAAAGGAGGGTGCTGACAATGGTCAGACCCATCATACACGACGTGCTGTTCCTCGGCAGAAAGTCCGCCGACGCCGACGCATCCGACCTGCAGACGGCGCAGGATCTCCTTGACACCCTGCGCGCCCACGCCGAGGACTGCGTTGGGCTTGCCGCCAACATGATCGGCGTGAGCAAGCGCATCATCGCCTTTGTGGACGGCATGGAGCACACGGTGATGCTCAACCCCGAGATCATCCGTCAGAGCGATCCTTACAAAACCGAGGAGGGCTGCCTGTCCCTTTCGGGAGTGCGCCAGACCACACGCTACAGAACCATCAAGGTGCGCTATCAGAATATGCAGCTGCAGACGCGCCTCAAGACCTACACCGGCTACACCGCCCAGATCATCCAGCACGAGGTGGATCACTGCAGCGGCGTGCTGATCTGAGGTGCGACACTCCCTCAGTCACTGCTTGCGCCGAGTGTGCTCCCTCAGTCACGGCTCGCGCCGTGCCAGCTCCCTCAGAGAGGTAGCCTTTATTTGTGCGCTTGGAGAAACCCCTCCCTGAGGGGGCTGGCTGCGAAGTAGTCCGGGGGAGTTTGAGCCGAGTATGCTCCCTCAGTCAGCTAAAGCTGACAGCTCCATCAGAGAGGGAGCCATTATTCGCGCGTAGTGAGAGCTCCCTCCCTGAGGGGGCTGGCTGCGAAGCAGTCTGGGGGAGTTTGAGCCGCGTATGCTCCCTCAGTCAGCTAAAGCTGACAGCTCCCTCAGAGAGGGAGCCATTATTCGCGCGTAGTGAGAGGCCCCCTCCCTGAGGGGGCTGTCGGAGAGCAGCGCAGCTGGTCGGAGACTGGGGGAGTTTGAGCTGCCTGTGCTCCCTCAGTCAGCTAAAGCTGACAGCTCCATCAGAGAGGGAGCCACAAAAAGAAAACCGCCGGACGGAACCATTCGGAACCGTTCGGCGGTCGTTTTATTGTGTCAATCAGTCGATGATGACGATCTCTGCGTCGGGAGCGTTGCGGCGGATGCTCTCAATGCCCTTGAGGCAGCCTGCCTTGGCCTTGTAGCCCTCGCCGGTGACGACGACCTGACCGTTGCGTGCCTTCAGACGGAAACGGATCTCGCCCTTCTTGTCGGCGTAGACCTCGAACTTGGGGTTGGTGACGGTGATGACCTCGCCCTCGGTCTGATCCTCGATCTTGGCAATGGGAGCGTTGCGCTTGACGCTGTTGATGCCCTTCTTGCAGGCGTTCAGATTGGCGTACTGCTGGCTGACAGCGATGATCTCGCCGTTGCCTGCCTTGAGAGCAAAGCTCAGAGTGCCTTTATCGCTGGTCTTGATTTCGAATTTTCCTGCCATTTTTGGTTATCCCCCTTTTACTTTGTAGGTTGATTATAGCACCATATGACAGGAAATACAATATTTTCTTTCCCAAATTACAGGATTTGCATGGTTTTTCACTCATTATCAGCAAAAAAGCACCTCCACGCCCTGCACCCACGGGGATTGTATCGATTTTACTGCTGCTGATTGATATAGTTGGATGCGCTGAAGGCGGCGTTGGCACCGTCGGCAGCGGCGGTGACGATCTGGCGCAGACGCTTGGCTCGGCAGTCCCCTGCAGCATACAGCCCCTCAACGCCCGTCTCGCCGTTCTCGTCGGCGATGATGTATCCGCCGGCGTCGCGGCTGACGTGGGAGGCAAAGACCTCCGTATCCGGCTGCACGCCGATGGCGATGAACACCGCGCTCAGGTCGATGGCACGGGTCTCGCCGCTTCTGAATGTGACCTCAACTCCGCCGACCTTCTGCTCGCCCGTGATGTGCGTGACCTGTGCATCCATCACAAGCTCGATGTTCTCGCGCTGGCGCACCGCATCCACCAGCACTCTGTCCCCGCGGAACTGATCGCGGCGATGGATGAGATACACCTTATTGCACATATTGGCAAGGAACAGCGCGTCCTCAAGGGCGGTGTTGCCGCCGCCCACAACGGCGACGTCCCTGCCGCGGAAGAAAGCACCGTCACAGGTGGCGCAGTAGGACACGCCCCGTCCTGCCAGACGCTCCTCTCCCTCACAGCCCAGACGGCGGTGGACGGCACCGTTGGCGATGATGACCGCCTTCGCGCGGTATTCCGCCGATGTGCCGATGATCTTCCAGCAGTCCGCCTCGCGCTCAAGGGCGGTGCAGGTGTCGTAAATGATCTGCGCGCCCAGCTTATCCGCCTGCTCGCAGGCTGCGGCGGCAAGCTCGGGACCTGTGGTGACCGGCACGCCGGGATAGTTCTCCACCTCAGCCGATTCCACCATCTGTCCCCCGAAGATATTCCTTTCCAGCAGCGCGGCGGTCAGTCCGGCTCTGCGGCCGTAAATGGCGGCGGTCAGTCCGGCGATGCCTGCGCCGATGATGATAATGTCGTGCATACTCTCGCTCCTTTCGATGTGCGGTAATATCGTTATTCTCTCCCAATTCACAGGAAATGTCAATGACCGCGCGGCAGAATTACCCCGATATATGGTTTTTCCCGGAAATCTTTATACGCGATAACCGCTTTGCGCTGCTTCCCGACGGCAATAACATGACCCGGCGAAGAAAGCCCTCGCCGGGTCGGGATGTGACTATTTGCGGTCAGCCAGCTTGATGTACTCGGTGCGCGGCTGCACGTTCATGTACGCCGGGCGGATGATCTTGCCGGCGTTGATGATCTCCTCGATGAGGTGGGCGCTCCAGCCGCCGATACGGGCGATGGCGAAGATGGGGGTATACAGCTCGTTGGGCAGACCCAGCATATCATAGACAAAGCCGCTGTAGAAGTCCACGTTGGCGCTGACGCCCTTGTAGGTCTTGCGCACTCTGGCGATCGCCTGGGGAGCCAGACGCTCCACGGCGGAATAGAGCATATATTCGTCGTGCTTGCCCTTTTCGTCAGACAGCTTCTCAACAAAGCCCTTGAGCACCTGCGCTCTGGGGTCGGAGACGGAATAGATGGCGTGACCCATGCCGTAGATGAGTCCCGACTTGTCAAAGCGCTCCTTGGAAAGGATGCCGCTGAGATAATTGACGATCTCGTCCTCGTCCTTCCAGTCCTTGACCTCGCGCTTGAGCTCGTCAAACATCTGAACCACCTTGATGTTGGCGCCGCCGTGCTTGGGTCCCTTGAGGGAGCCGAGGGCAGCGGCGATGACCGAGTAGGTGTCGGTGCCGGAGGAACCGACAACATGGGTGGTAAAGGTGGAGTTGTTGCCGCCGCCGTGCTCGGCGTGGAGCACCAGACACAGGTCGAGTATCTTTGCCTCCAGCTCGGAGTAGCGGCAGTCGGGACGGAGCATATAAAGGATATTCTCCGCAGTGGACAGCTCGGGCACGGGAGTGTGGATGAACAGGCTCTTGTCGTTGTAATAGTGCTCATAAGCCTGATAGCCGTACACGGAGAACAGCGGGAACAGCGCGATGAGCTGCAGACACTGACGGATGACGTTGGGCACCGAGGTGTCGTTGGCGCGGTAGTCGTAGGAATACATGGTCAGCACGGAGCGCGCAAGGGTGTTCATCATGTCAAAGCTGGGTGCCTTGAGGATGATGTCGCGCACGAAGCTGGTGGGCAGCGAACGGTATTTTGCCAGCATATCGCGGAAGCCGTTGAGCTCGCTCTCGTTGGGCAGCTGACCGAACATCAGCAGATACACGACCTCCTCGAAGCCAAAGCGGTTTTCCTTGAGGAAGCCGTCAACGAGGGTCTCGATGGCAATGCCGCGGTAAAACAGCTGACCGGGACGGGATTCCTTGACGCCGTTGACCATTTCGGAAGCCTGGATCTCGGAGACCTCGGTCAGACCGGTGAGCACGCCGTTGCCGTTGAGGTCGCGCAGTCCGCGGTAGACCTTGTGCTCAATATACATCTGCGGATCGATGGAGTTGTTGCCGATGCAGGTGTCGGCAAGCTGCCGGATCTCCGGAGTTATCTCGGAATAATCAATCTTGTTCTTTCTGATATACAGCATAGGTCGGTCTCCTTTCCCGGCAATATTGCCCCGTGACTGCGGAGCGCAAGCTCAGGTGAATAATATATGATAAATAATGTATAACGATGATCACTCAGCCGTGTCCGCCAGCTCAATGGCGTGACCGGGCAGCACAGCGAGAATACGGCTCAGCTCGTCGATGAGGTCGTTGAAGCGGCCCACATCCTGCTCGCAGTCGTATTTGCTGATGACCTTTCCGGCGGCGGCGGCAAATCGGGCGTGACGCTCGTTCATCAGCCCTTCGGTCTTCTCGCTCAGCCGCACCAGCACGATGCGCCCGTCGGAGGGATGGCGGCGGCGGACGATGTGCCCGTCGTCGCACAGCTTGGATATGATCCTGGTCATCTGCTGCTTGCAGGTGTACAGGCGGTCGGCAAGGTCGGTGACCGATATCTCTCCGCTGCGGCGCAGCGCGCACAGGGTCAGCAGCTGCAGCGTGGTCAGCTCGCCGCGGAAAAGCTCCTCAAAGGGCAGTATCAGCTTGCAGTTGACCAGCGCCAGAAAACCAAGAAGATCACTGTGATTCTGCCGGACAGGCATTGGATTTTCCATATTGCAACATCCTCTGTCTACATCCGCGGCGCAAGTAGAAGCACGCCTGCGGTAAGCGATTGTTTACAGTAAGCGAATATTTACAGTAAAGCTTTGTTTACCATTTTATCAGAATGAAGCATACAAGTCAAGGAAAAACTGCCCTGCTGAAGGATTATTTACAAATTTTTTCCGGGCGCTTCCAACAAAACACTCATATCAGTCAAACAGATGACAGAAAATATCACACATATACATTAAACCATCAATATAATATATTGTATTTTTCGGCGAAAGGATATATAATAAATCCTGATTGCTGAATTTATACTAATTTATCAGGAGTGCGATCTCATGGAGAAGAAATACTGTGCCCTTACCTTTGACGACGGCCCCAACACCACCATAACCGTGAGTATGCTGGACATACTCAAAAAGCACGGCGTTAAGGCGTCCTTCTTCCTCTGGGGCGACTTCATCAACGAGGAGACCGCCCCCGTGGTGCTCAGGGAGTTTCAGGAGGGTCACGAGATCTGCAACCATTCCAGGACCCACACGCCCTTTGACCAGCTCACTCCACAGCAGATGCTTGACGAGATCAACTGGACCGAGGACAAGATAAAGTCCATCATCGGCAAGGGGACAAATTTCTTCCGTCCCCCCTACATCGGCGTCAGCGACAGCGTCTACGAGACCGTTCCGCTGCCCATGATCTGCGGCATCGCCGCCAACGACTGGATGCCCGAGGTCACCGCCCGGCAGCGCTATGACATGATCATGGAGAGTATGCGCCCCGGTGCCATCATTCTGCTGCATGACCTGTTCGAGAACGTGCAGACCCTCGAGTGCGTGGAGATGCTCATCCCCGAGCTGAAGGAACAGGGCTACGAGTTCGTCACCGTCTCTGAGCTTTTCGAGAAGTACGGCATCGATCCCCGTGCCAATAAATTCCTCTACACCTTTGCCGACCAGACCGTCCGCCGCGTGGACGAATAACGCGCGCACTAACGTATACCAAAGGAGTACATCATGAGCAAAAGGAAATCAGAAAAGCCCACGAACCGCTCCCCTCTGTCAAAATTCTTTCTCGCAGTCCCCGCCTGCTGGGGGCTGCTGTGGATCGTTTACGTCCTGACGGGCATCCCCATCGTGATGCTGACCAAATCGGTGGCGTACGACCCTGCCGCCATGACCGCCTTTGAGCGCTTCCTGCTGGATATGGGCAATTTCTCCCACGCCGCTCTGCGCTGGGTGTTCCCCGTGTCGCTGCCGGTGGTGTGGCTGCTGGTCCGCCTCTCCTGCAAGGATGCCGCCGACGAGGACAGAAAGCACCTGAGCAAGGCAGGCGCTGCAAGCTTCCTTTCCTGCATCGCCATTCTGCTGATCCTCGGCATTGCACACTTCCTGCTGCCCATCGACGACCTGCGTGCCGGCAGCGGCGTCGTCAACAACCTGCTCATACGCCTGCACGCCGTGCTCACCGCCATGCCCGTGGGACTTGCCGCCGTCGCATACACCATGGTCGCCCGTAAAGCCGGCGAGGAATCGGGCAATGAGCGTCTGCACAGCTTCGGAAAGATGGCAGTCATCACCGCAGTTTCCATGCTGGCGGTCACCGTGACAGCCGCCTTTGTCACGGTCATCAAGGGAACATGGATGAACATCGACTGGATCGTCATCCTCCCCCTTGCCGCTTCGGTCATCTTCGAGTGCTCGCGCTCCTCAAGGGAGCTGACCGCTGAGAGCGGCACGACAACCGACACCGAATAAATCCGTAAAACACGACAGGCTGCAGGTCGTTTTTCCGCGATCTGCAGCCTGTTTCTATGTATCAGTATTCGCCCATGTCCCTGTGCTTTTTCAGCACGGCGATCCAGTCGTGGGAGCTGCCGCCGAAGCTGTCGGGATCAACGGGATAGTGCACGTTGTAGAGATAGCCGCCGTCGCCGTAGCGTCCCTGACCGCTCTCGTCAAGATGCTCTGCGTCGGCGCGGATGCCCACCACCTCAAGGCACATGAGCACATGGCCGGCACCCTCCTTTATCTCCCGTTCCCAGAGGAAGCGGCACTCCAGCTGAAGGAAGCACTCGGCGATGGCAGGGGCATCCACCTGCGCGGCAGGCTCGGCGGTCAGTCCGGCAAGGGCTATCTCGTCGTCCTCGTCGCCGTTGCAGCGGATGGTCGCCATGCAGCGGTCGATGACGTCCGCCGAGGGAAAATTCAGCACCGCCTCGCCCTGCCGGTGTATGCAGGCGTACATATGCCCCGACTTGCTCACATTGGAGAGGATAGCGTAAAACCCCAGCTCGTCACCGCAGAAGGTGCTCCACGACTGCATACAGGCGTTGGGCTTGCCGTTTGGCTTGTAGCCCGTGACCACAAAGAGCGGCGAGGGTATGGCGGTGACGAAATCCATCCACGAAAAGCCGTAGGTGTTCATTGCCGCCATGGACTCGGGCAGGGAGAAATACTCCTTTTTCACGATATATCACCTCAGAACAACGCAGGACTTCCGCCCGTGCACGGGGAAAGTCCTGCGTGATGTTTTTAATTTGTATCAGTCGCTGACGCTCGGGGGGTATCAGTCGCTGACGCTCAGGGAGTTTTCCAGCTGAGCCAGCAGACGTGTGTAAAATCCGCGCTGGGCACGGACATTGTCCAGCCACATCTTCGTGGCGGTGAGGGTGGCAAACTTCATCTTTTCGTACTTCGCCATCTGGTCGATGTTGGTCCTGCACAACTCGATCTGCTTTCCCAGAGGCTGGGCGAGAAAATCGCGGAACACAAGCCCCTCATGCAGACGGTACACGCCGAAGCGGTCGATGTTGTCGGCGTCGCTGACGCTCTGGACAAAGTGGGTGCTCTCGCCCTCAAAATCCGCCTTGCCGTCCACGTGGATGGCGATGGCGTAGAGCATCTCGTCGCTGACCGAGCGGTCAAAGCCCAGTCCCTCGATGAACGGACGGGCGATGCGCGCCGAGAAGCGTCCGTGGTTGATCACGTCGTCCTTGCCGTTGGGAAAAACCTCGCAGTAACTCACGTCGTGAAGCAGTGCGGCGATGGTCAGCGCCTCCACGTCAAAGCCCTCGGCAAGAGCGATGGTCTTGGCGATGTTGGCGACGCGGATGGAGTGCTCAAAGCGGTATTTTTTGTTGACGTGGTCGTTGGTGAAATACACGCTCTGGTCAAACTTCTCCTTCAGAAAAGCCAATGCAGCATTTATCCTGCTCAAAATAATCCCCTCCGGTATACGCAGCGCACCGGCTGCATCAATCTTGTTTATTGATTTTAACTCACATCCTCAAAATATGCAACACATTTCTTTCACAATTTTTACGATTTTGTGCAATATTTCACATATATATCGACGAGTGGAAATATCGCTCCTGAAAATTCACCTGCGCGGCGATCTGTTCACGGGTGAACTCACAGCCCTCGGGCGCCACCACCCATTTATCCTCCACGTCGTCGGCACGGGCTATCACCGCGATGACGCGCCCCGCAAAGCTGTCCACGGGTCGGTCGATGCCCAGAATGTACGCGTCCTGCCAGTCGCCGTCGGGTGCGGAGATGCCCCTGACATAGCCGTAGTTGACGGGATAGATCATGTCGGGATGTCTGGGGTGGGCGCTGCCAAGAGGGCGGTCAACGGTGACCGTCACCGTCACGCCCGGCATCAGCCGCCTGTCGCCGCGGCACTCAAGGCACTGCCCCGTGCGCACGAAGTTGCCGAGGTCGGCGTCGTCCAGTCCCTGATAGGCGCACAGCTGATCGTGCAGCAGCTCGCTGCCCTCCACCACATAGCAGCCCGAGACCATATCCACGCCAACGATGATGCGCTCCACACCGGCAAACACATCGCTGCGATCACGGTAGAGCACCGCGCCGCTGCCCTCGTCGGGAATGTAAAAGGCACGGGGCTCAGGTCGGCAGCCCTCAGGGAGCTTGTCGGCAAGGAAGCTGTTCGCGGTGATGTTATAGCTCACCATATCGAGGATATCCCCGTCGAAGGTCTCCTCCAGCGGATAGAGGGCGGCAAGAAAATCCAGAAGCTGCCGCGCGTCCTTGCGGTCAGGGGTGACGGTGTCTTTGTTTTCCAGCCACAGCTCACGCCAGCGCGCCAGCTGACGCTCTGTGGGCGCAGAGGTTATCATATGGCATATCCTCCTGTGTCACAGCGGCAGCACGCGCCGCAGAAATCCTGCCACGCCGCGCTCCACCACCGAGCTGTCCACCATGTAGCCGGGGATGTCGTAGTAATACTTCCCCGTGGCGATGTCCACGGACAGGCTGTCCAGAGGGAAGCCCGTGCGGATGGGGCTATCGTGGGGCACGGCGGTGAGAATGAAGGGATTGGTGGCGAGGGAATCGTCCATCGCCGAATACACCCTCTCCCCGTCCATGACAAGGCAGATGGCGTTGATGTATCGCGCGGTGAGGTCGCCGTACTTTCGTGCAAGGGCGGCGTAGTGCCCGATCATTTCCACGTCGGTCAGCCGCCTGCCGCCAACGTTTCGGACGTGTATCCCCGGCTGTTCATCATCGGGCAGCCCGTCGAAATACAGCCCCGAATCGCAGGAAAACACGGGCACGCGGTAGTGTTCATAACAGGCGCGCGCCTTGATCTCGGCGTTCTCCAGAGGCGTTGCGCCGTTTTCCTCCACCTCGGGCGGCGGCGTGGGCATATCATCAAAGCCGAGGATCTCCACGTTCATGGATGCAAGCCCACGGCGCATGGAAGCAAGCTTGGATGGGTTGCCCGTGCCGTAGAGCAGTGTTATCTTATCCTGCATATTCCACCTCACAGCCTGTACTGCATGAAGTTGCCGTTGTGCTCAAAGCCGAAGGACTTATACAGCAGCACGCCCATGTCCGACGCGGTGATATGCACCGCTGCGCAGCCAAGGGCGCGGGCTTCCTCTGTCACACGGGACAGCAGCTCACGGGCGATGCCCATGCGGCGGCAGTCCTCGGCGGTGTACATACTGGAAAGCAGGGCGATGCGTCCGTTGGGGCAGCCGAAATAAGGCGGCTTTTCCACCACGGAGATGCCGCTGGTGCCCACGATGCGCTCGCCCTTCACCGCCAGCCACGACAGGAATGTGCCGTCAGCCATGTGGCGGCGGTAGTAATCTTCAAGCGCGGGACGCAGGTCGATATCCTCCGTCGCGCCCTCCTCGCGCAGCTGAGCGATGCGCATGGTGATGAAGGTATCCACGTCAGCCGCAGTCAGTTTTCTGTACTCGATATCCACGCTGTCATTCTCCCTTCAGGCGGCAGACCATGATATATTCTTCCTCATTGCCGCCGATTATCTCAAAGCCCACTTTCTTATACATCCCCACGGCGTAGTTGGCTTTCTGCACGGCGAGTGACGCGCGTTCATAGCCCTTCCTGCGCAGGATATCCAGCATACACTCCATCATCACCGTGCCGATGCCCCTGCCGCGGTACCGCCTGTGCAGGGAGATGGCAAAGGAGGGCGTGGCGTCGTCGATGTGCCCGTAGTCGTTCATTATCCGCGTCCAGACCATGCCGGCAGGTTGACCGTCCACAGAGGCGATGAGGGCGGTGTCGTCTTCGGAGCCGAAATCCCTGACATACACCTGCAGCTCGGGACGCTTGATTATCTCCCGCGGCGGCGGCTGCACGCCCTCGGGAATGAAGATGGCTTGGTAAAGGAAATCCTCCAGCAGGTGATATTCCTCAGGTTTCAGCTCGCGGATGACCGCCGTATCCGCGGCGGCAAAGCTGTTTTCGTCGGTCATCACCTCATAGAGCAGCTCGACGCTGTCACGGTCGGCGGACTTGTTGCGCCTGCCCTCTCGTGAGGAAACTCGCTCCATACCCAGCTTTTCCATGACGCGGAAGGAGGCGGAATTCTCGCTGTCGCAAGTGGCAAAGATGCGCTTTATGCCCAGCTCGCTCACCGCCCACCGCGCAAGAGCGCAGGCGGCTTCGGTGGCATAGCCCATGCCGCAGTGCTCCGCGGCGAGTATCCAGCCCAGCTCGCCGCCGCCCTTACCGTCGGGATAAAGACTGACCGCGCCGATGTGCACGCCGCCCGACAGCACGGCAAATTCGTAGCAGTCGGGGTGCGGCTTTGCCCACTGAGCGTCCGCTGAGGCGAGAAACGCGGCGGTATCATCGATGGTGTCGTTGGGCAGGTACATCATGTATTTTGTCTGCGCGCGGTCGGAGGCGTAGCGGTGGGTGCTCTCAAGAAAGGGCATACCGATGGGACGCAGGACCAGACGCGGCGTTTTTATCGCAAGAAACATACTGCTCTCCTATCCCCTCTGCCTGCCGCTCAGACCCCAGTTTTCGTCGGGCGGCTCGTGGAGGACGATGAACACGTCGGTATTGGCGATGCCCAGCCGACGCTCAAGCTCGCCCACGATCTCGGTGAACACACGGGCTTTCTGCTCCTTCGTCCGACCGGGGAACATGGTGATCTCGATCATGGTGAAGTTGTCCGAATGACTGCTGTCACGCTCAAAGCAGTCGTTATCCAGCTCATACAGCCGCTGATAGCGATCCCAGCCGGGGATGCCCAGCGCGGTTTCCAGAGCGGTGTGGATGCCCTCCAGAAGCTGCTGCCTGTATTGGGCTGATTTGCCTTTGATTATCTCGATGCGCACAAGGGGCACAAAATTCACGCCTTTCCGCTGAATTACCGGGGCAGCTCAAGTCCGCCGGTGAGGATATTGTCGCGCCAGATCACGCCCTCGCTGCTTCCCCTGTAGAGGGTGGCGTTGGGGCTGGTCTTGCGGAACATACAGTTGGTGACGAGCAGGTCGCCGTCCTCGTGGTCGATGACCGTCACGTCGTCCATCAGATAGGTATAGTTGTTGAAATAGCTGCAGCCGATGAGACGTGCCGGCTGGGTGACGCGGAAGCCGGTCTTGCCCGTGTCGGCGTAGCAGTCGGTGAGGATGGCATCGTAGGAGCTGAGCACATAGTTGACCGAATCGATGAGCATCTCGGGCAGTTCCCCCTCGGCACGGGGAGGAATGGGTCCGCCCCAGACGTGGCAGCGGGTCAGGCGGTTGGAGCCGCCCCCCAGCAGCTCAAAGCCGATGGTGTAATCCACCACCACGCAGTCGATGAAGTGGCTGTCGCCGCCGTTGGAGCTGATGCCTGCGTTGCCGCCCAGACCGGGCATGGTGCACTTGACGTAGAGATTCTGCGCCACCAGCTCGTAGGTCCACATACTGCCCTCGTCCTCGATCTTCAGACCGTATTTTCTGCCGTTACGCAGGGAAACATCGCGCATGGTAAAGTGCTTGAAGCTGTTGAGGCACAGGCAGCTTGCCAGCCCTGCGCCGTCGATGTATCCGCCGATGATAAAGAGATTCCAGTCCTCGGCGTCGTGGTCGTCGGAGGGCACAAGATGACCGTCGCACTCCTGCAGATCGGGATAGGATGCCGCCGCGTCGTACTTCACCACGTAATCCATCTCCTTAACCGCCCTGAGCACCGCAGATTTGTGCAGCAGCAGTGAGCAGCAGTTGGTGATCTCCAGCATTTTCGCGACCTTGTACACGCCTTTTGGTATGTAAAGCACGCCGCCTTCACAGTCGGTAATCGCGCGCATGATGCGTGCCTCGTCGCCTGTTTCCCCCTCCAGTCGGGGATAATCGGCAAGGGTGATATCAAAGATCCTGCCGTTCATTGTCATTCTCCTTTTTGTTGCAGTCTTATACTAATTCCAAATAAAAAGGTTATTACAAAAATCCGAGCGGAAGGCTCCGATTTCAGTCGACGCGAAGGATTTTAGTTAGCAACCTTATTTGGAATTAGTCTGCCCACGGGGAAAAGCATGAAGCTCTCCCCTGTTTTCGGGCAGGTGAAGTCCTGCACCGCTCCTGCAAGGCTCAGCCCGTTCTCCTCAAGATGGGCAAGCATGGCGGAGAAAACATCGCTGCCGTCGCACTTGACGCGCAGGTATTCAAAGCCCGGTATCGACCATTTTGTCCAGCCCTCGGGCGGCAGGGCATCGCCGGCGCACTCCACACCGGCAAGATACAGCCCACGGGAGAAGCCCTCCTCCCACGGCGCAAAGCTCATGCTGAAATCGCTCATGGCGCCCCAGACGCCCACGGGACAGCCGTCGCCGTCCCTGAGGGCAAGGTGAGACACTTCGCCGAAACGGGCGTTTGCCTCTGCCCACAGACGCTGCACAAAGCCCTCGCCGTCGTCGGTGGAGCCCTGCAGTCCAATGACGCAGAAGGATTCTTTCACTACGGTATCGATGATCATAGCCATCCCTCCCGATGTTTTTTCCTCAGTTTAGCAGAAATCCGCCGCAAGATAAAGCCCTCGCGGCAAAAAAACCGGACATCCGCAGCAGAAGCCCTGTTGAGGATTCATCACCACTTTCTGAGCTGCCTTGAATGATCCGCTGCAAAAAGGCAATTTATGCCATATTAAGCTGTTCTGCCGCCTTGACTTTTCCGATATTTTCATATAAGATATTTATGTATATTAATATACTATTCAAATGCAAGGGGGCAATGAATTTGACTAAAAAGATCTCCACCGTCGCCAGACTGCTGCTCTGCGTGCTTCTGGTGTTTTCCATCGCCGCGCCCACCGGCTCCTACATCGCCCGTGCCGAGGCTGAGGGCGGCACCGTGCCCGAGGTCGTGGACGTGAACGCAAAGGTCAATTACGGTCAGACCTCTGCCCGTTCCATGCTGGACATGATCAACGCCTTCCGCACCTCCACCACCGGCGCGGACGCACCCGACGGCGCCTGGTACTGGCAGGCGGACGACGCCACCAAGACCGTCTACAACACCGACGATTCCAATATGCTTCAGCCGCTGGTGTATGACTACGACCTTGAGAAGGCAGCCATGCAGCGTGCCGCCGAGATCGCCCTGCACTACGACGGCAGCCACAAGCGCCCCGACGGCAGAAGCTGCTTCTCCGTGCTGGATGATCTGGGCATCGACGACAACTACACCGGCAACGGCGAGAACATCGCCGCCGGAACCGCCAGCATCGATGCCAACACCGCCTATCTCCTCTGGCGTGAGGATAACGACAAGTACGCCGATCAGGGACATCGCCGCAATATGCTCAACCCCAACTTCAACGCCGTCGGCATCGCAAAGGTGACCGTCAACGGCTACGATTACTGGGTACAGGAGTTCGGCAGAACAGCACAGACCACCGCTGAGACCCCTGCCAACGACGAACTGACCGATGTCACCCTCAAGGTCAGCTCCTCCGAGCTGGTGTACGATTCCACCGGCACCACCTCCTTCGACAACGCCATGACCTACGGCGAGACCCAGAAGGTGCCTGAGGTGTACGCCAACGTGCGCACCTCCAAGACCTTCGGCAACGGCATGAACGTGGTCATTCCCGTCACTTGGGAATCCAGCGTCCCCTCCGTCGCCGACGTTGAGGACGGCGTCATCAAGACCAAGGCGGTGGGTTCCACCGTGCTGTCCACCTCCTTTGAGCCTGTGGTCACCCCTGACGAGGATGTTGCCACCGAGTTCTCTCTGGAACTCTCCGTCGAGCCCATCGACATTTCCGCCATGGACATCACCCTTGAGTATGGCGAGATCGAATACACCGGCAAGGAAATGAAGCCGGAGATCACCGCCATGACACTCAGCGGCGAGGAGTTTGTCCCTGACTCCCCCACCGATATCACCGTTTCCTACAGCGACAACGTGCAGGTGGGTACCGGTAAGGTAAGCGTCACCGGTTCGAGAATATACAAGGGCACCGCCACCAGGGAATTCACCATCAAGGAATGTCAGCACGTCTTTGACGAGGGCACCGTGGTTTCCGATGCCGACTGCACCAGCACCGGCACCAAGAAGTTCGAGTGTACCAAGTGCGACCAGTCCAAGACCGAGACCATCCCTGCCAAGGGTCACACCCCCGGCGCCGCCGCCACCTGCACCACCGACCAGACCTGCACCGTCTGTAAGGCGGTCATCAAGCCCAGGCTGGGTCACACCCCCACCGCAGGCACCTTTGACTGCACCAAGGATCAGACCTGCTCGGTCTGTAAGGAAGTCTATCACAAGGCAGGCAGCCACACCCCCGGCGCTGCCGCCACCTGTACCGCCGACCAGACCTGCACCGTCTGCAAGGCTATCATCAAGCAGGCAGAGGGACACACCCCCAACGCTGCCGCCCCCACCTGCTCCACCGACCAGATCTGCACCGTCTGTAAGGAGGTTCTGAAAAAGGCTACCGGCGTGCACACTGCCGGAGCCGCCGCCACCTGCAGCAATCCCCAGAAGTGCACCGTCTGCGGCACCGTGATGACCAAGGCAACCGGCAATCACGTCGATGCCAACAATGACACCAAGTGCGATGTCTGCGCCAAGGATCTGAGCAACAAGGGTCCCATCACCGGTGAAATGATCCGCAGCAGCCTGCCGGTCATCATCGCCTTCGTGCTGCTCATCGCCTCCGCCGTGACCATCGTCGTGGTTTACTCAAAGCAGCATCGCAGAGCCGCACGCGGTCGCCGCCGCTGAGCATTTAACTGAATACCCCCTCGGAGCGGTACGGCGCGTAAGCTGTGCCGCTCCTTTCTTTGTCCGTATTATCTGCTTTTTGCGCGAATGACCTTGTAATCCAACCCTTCATTGGAGTATAATGTCACTGCAGACAACACAAGACTAATTACAGGAGGCTGCAATCATGCTGAAATATCTCAAGCTGCAAAAGGGCGTGCTGCTCACCGTGGCTCTTTCCTCGGTGGCGCTGGGCGCGCTGATGATCATCTTCTGCCGCCGTGATCTGCCCCGTCTCATGATCTGGTGCGTCGCCGCCGCTGCCGCGGTGTTCGGGCTGATCCGTCTGGCGCGCTATCTCACCGGTCGCGGCGACCCTGCCCAGGGCGTGTCGGTTCAGGGCGAACGGGTCAGTACCGATCTGCTGGTGGGCGGCGGTATCTGCATCGCCGCTGTGCTCCTTGCCATCTTCGCAGGACCCCTCAGCGACTTCATCGCCTTTGTGCTGGGCGCGTACGTCGCCATCGACGGACTGCTGCTTCTGGGCAACGCCCTCAAGCTCAGGAAGATGCTGTTCGGTCAGTGGAAGACCGTCATGGCAATGGCTCTCATCCTGCTGGTGCTGGGCGTGCTGATGGTGGTGCTGCCCAACCTGCTGCCCGTGAGCGACAATTACGACATGATCTGCAACATCGTGCTGGGTGCCGGCATGATCGCCAGCGGCGCGGTCAACCTGCGCACCGTATACTGCCTGCATCAGGGCAGCGCGAATGTCATCGAGCAGAAATAAACCGCACGGCAAAGTACCGCTCCTCTCGCCCGCGACGAAAGGAGCGGTTTTATTCTTTCTTCTTTCTTCTTCATTCTTTATTCTTTAACTGAATCTCAGAAATAACGCGCAAAAAAAACCGACCGGACACCACGGGTTCGCCCCGCAGCTGTCCGGTCGTTTGTGTGGGAGGTATCGCCGCCTGTGCGGCAATCCGCTAAATCAATTGTTTATACTCAGCTTTCCGCAACAGTCTCAGCAACCTCGGCAGCTTCCTCAACTGCGACGGTCTCAGCAACCTCGGTAACTTCCTCAACTGCAACAGTCTCAGCGACCTCGGTAACTTCCTCGACTGCGACGGTCTCAGCGACCTCAGCGGCTTCCTCGACTGCGACAGTCTCAGCATTCTCGATGACCTCGGCAGCCACTACGGCAGCCTCGCCGTTCTCCATGGCAAGCTGGGCTTCCATATCGCTCTGGATGTCAGCAAAGTTGGAGAGCATGGGAGTGAGACGCTCGCCCTTGCGGCGCTTGAGATAGTTGTTGGTGATCTTGACCACCAGCGGAGACAGAGCCAGCACGCCGATGAGGTTGGGAACCATCATCAGACCGTTGAAGGTGTCGGAGACATCCCATGCAACGGAGGAGGTCATGACAGCGCCGAAGATGATGACAACGACAAACACAGCCTTGTAGATGAAGGAGGACTTGGTGCCAAAGAGATACTCCCATGCCTTTGCGCCGTAGTGAGACCAGCCCAGAACGGTGGTGAAGGCAAAGAGCAGAACGGCGATGGCGATGAACATACTGCCGAAGTTGAAGCCGCCGAAGGAGAACACGCTGTCGAATGCCTTGGCAACCAGAGTGTCATCGGTAGCACCGGCAACCTTTACGCCGGTGTTCAGGTCGATAACGCCGGAGGTGAGGACCACCAGAGCGGTCATGGTGCAGACGATGATGGTGTCGGCAAAGACCTCAAAGATGCCCCACAGACCCTGCTGTACGGGCTCCTTGACGTTGGAGTTGGAGTGAACCATAACGGAAGAACCAAGACCTGCCTCGTTGGAGAAGATACCTCTCTTGAAGCCCTGAGACATGACCTTGCTCAGAGTGATACCCACAGCGCCGCCGAAGGCAGCCTCTGCGTTGAAGGCACTCTTGAAGATGGCGCCGAAAGCGGTTCCCACAGCGTCATAATTGATGCCGATGATGGCAAGGGAGCCAACAACGTAGAGAACGACCATGAAGGGAACGATCTTCTCGGCAACGGTGGCGATTCTCTTGATGCCGCCGAGGATGATCAGGGCGGCGATGATCATCAGACCGAAGCCGATGATGATGTTGTAGAGATTGGTGGAAATGAGAGAGGTGGACTGATTGACAGTCACATCGATCTGTGCCTCGGAAAGAGCAGGCACGGGGAAAGCGCTGACGAAGTTGGCAACGATCTTGTTGACCTGACCCATGTTGCCGATACCGAAGGATGCAAGCAGAGCAAAGATCGCAAACAGGATGGCAAGGAGCTTGCCCAGCCACTTGGTGGCCTTCTTTCTGCCCAGACCGTCCTGCAGATAGTACATAGCGCCGCCGGACCATTCGCCGTCGGGATTCTTTCTTCTGTAGTAGATGCCAAGGACGTTTTCGGAATAGTTGGTCATCATTCCGAAGAACGCGGCGACCCACATCCAGAAAACAGCACCGGGACCGCCGGTGGCGATAGCGGCGGAGACACCGGCGATGTTACCGACACCGATGGTGGCGGCAAGGGCGGTGCACAGCGCCTGGAACTGGGAGATGGAGCCCTTATCCTTGACGTGTCCGGAAACCTTCTTGCTGAAAAGGCTGCCGAGTGTCTTCTTCATCCAGTGGCCAAAGTGGCTCACCTGGAAGCATTTGGTCAGCACGGTCATGAGTATGCCCGTGCCGAGGAGCAGTGCGATGCCAAACCAGCCCCAGATGAAGCTGTTGAGATCGCCGGCAATGAAATCGAGAACTGCCATTGATTTTTACCTCCTGATAATAAATAAAGCAGACGAAGAATGACATCTCCGTCTGCAAAATGACACAATGGCTCACCACGCGGGTGAGTGAAAAAGCTCTGTCCTTTTGCCTGAGAGATTAAACGGCACGCAGCCGCCTTGCACCTTCGGCACCCGCTCACGGCGGGATTCTCCAGAGTGCCGTCCATCCGCGGTCCTTCTGCACAGCAGAACCTGAAAGTTTCACTTCTTCGGTGGGAATGATCCTCTATCCTGCGAACTTCGACCGGCACAAAATATTCAGTTGTGTCTAGAATAACACACCACGCCGCTTTCTGTCAACACAATTACGCATCAGCAGTGAATAAATGTGCTCCCATCTGCGCAAAAAGATAATAATCGGACTATATATACATTATTATGTAAAAAAATGGCAAAAAACACCTTGACACTTTTTATCCTTTTTATTACGATAATAGTTCAGTGAATGAATTGCAATGCCGGCGCGTCGTCGGCAAAAAAGAGTATTTCAAGGAGTAAGCAAGCTATGGAAACAGTAAAGAAAAGAAGCTCGTTCACCGGCAAGATCGGCTTCGTCCTCGCGGCGGCAGGCTCGGCGGTGGGTCTGGGAAACATCTGGCGTTTCCCCTATCTGGCGGCTAAATACGGCGGCGGCATATTCCTGCTGGTCTACCTCATCCTCGCCGTGACCTTCGGCTTTGCCCTGATGTGTGCCGAGATCGCTCTGGGCAGAAAGACCGGCAAGAGCGCCATCGAAGCCTTCGGCTCTCTCAATAAGAAATACAGGTTCATCGGCGTACTGGCATCCTGCGTGCCCATCATCATCCTCCCCTACTATTCGGTCATCGGCGGCTGGGTATCCAAGTACCTTTACGCCTTCTGCGCAGGTGAGATCAGCAGCGCCGCTCAGGATAACTACTTCACCGACTTCATCGCCCGTCCCTTTGAGCCCATCGGCTGGTTCCTGCTGTTCATCGGTCTGACCGCGCTGGTGGTTCTGCTGGGCGTGGAAAAGGGCATCGAAAAGGTCAGCAAGCTCATGATGCCTGTGCTGGTAGTGCTCACCATCGGCATCAGCATATACGTCATGTTCATGCCCGGTGCCATGGAGGGTGTAAAATACTACCTCACCCCCGATTTCTCCAAGTTCTCCGTGACCACCGTGCTCGCCGCCATGGGACAGCTGTTCTACTCCATGTCCCTCGCTATGGGCATCATGATCACCTACGGCTCCTACATGAAAAAGGAAGTCAGCATCGAATCCTCCGTCAGCCAGATCGAGATCTTCGACACCGGCATAGCCTTCCTTGCAGGCATGATGATCATCCCTGCGGTGTTCTCCTTCTCCGGCGGCGATGAGAGCGCACTGGGCAAGGGTCCCTCCCTGATGTTCATCACCCTGCCCAAGGTCTTTGACAGCATCAGCGGCATCGGCGGCACCGTCATCGGCATCACCTTCTTCCTGCTGGTGCTTCTGGCAGCCCTCACCTCCTCCATCTCCCTGATGGAGACCGTGGTGTCCATTTTCCGCGACAAGTTCGGCTGGGGACGCAAGGCGACCTGCCTGTTCGTGCTGTTCATCAGCATCGTTCTGGGTCTGCCCTCCTCTCTGGGCTTCGGCGTGTGGGATTTCATCTCCCTTGCCGGTATGTCCATTCTGGATATGTTCGATTTCTTCTCCAACAGCATCCTCATGCCCATCGTGGCACTGCTCACCTGCATGTTCATCGGCTACGTCATCAAGCCCAAAGCCATCGCCGAAGAAGTGGAGCTCAGCGGCAAGTTCCGCCGCAAGTGGCTGTTCTCCTTCATGATCAGGTACGCCGCTCCGGTGTGCATCGTGCTCATTCTGGTGTCCTCCGTGCTGGACGCTCTGGGCATCTTCAGGATCTGATTCAATCATAATAACGCAGAACGCTTCCCGATCCGCGCAGGAAAGGGAAGCGTTTTTTTGTGTATGGGCGTCCATTCTGAGAGAGCGGCTCTGCTCCCCGACTTGCTTCGCAGACAGCCCCCTCTGAGAGTGGGTCTCTATTGGCTCCCTCCCCGAGGGAGCCGGCGCGGCGCAAGCCGTGACTGAGGGAGCTTGACTATACTCCCCGACTTGCTTCGCAGACAGCCCCTCCCTAAGGTTGGCTCTATTGGCTCCCTCCCCGAGGGAGCTGGCACGGCGCAAGCCGTGACTAAGGGAGCGAACGGCGTTCCCACGCAAAAACGGCTCCCTCAGATCGAGGAAGCCGTTTCGTATTTCGCTATCAATCGCGGCGAAGTGCCTCAATGGGATTGAGATTTGCCGCCTTGATGGCAGGGAACAGTCCGAACGCCACGCCGATGACGATGGAGAACACCACGGCGATAAGGCTGTAGGAAACGCTGATGGACACGGGCACGCTCATGATCTGGGACAGCAGCAGGGCAAGCACAACGCCTGCCAGCACTCCGGCAAAGCCGCCGATGCAGGTGATGACCGCCGCCTCGGTGAGAAACTGACCAAGGATGCGCTTTTTCTTGGCACCGATGGCCTTCTTCAGACCGATCTCGCTGGTACGCTCGGTGACGGACACCAGCATGATGTTCATGACGCCGATGCCGCCCACCAGCAGGGAGATGCTGGCGATCCACACCAGCTGACGGTTGGTGGAGCTGCTCATGCTCTGGAGCTGCTGCGCCTGCTCAAGCAGATCCTCGCTCTTGAAGGTGAGCTGACGTTCACCCACGTCGCCGATGTTGTTGTCGTTGAGATAATCGGCGGTCTTCTGACCGGCAGTGGTCATGGCGTCGGTGCTGGCGGCACGGACGGCAACGCACTGCGGCTCGTCGAACTTGTAGATCAGACCCCACATCCGGTTGGGCACATACATGGAGCCGCCGGAGGTGTCGGTGTACATATAATAATCGTTGATGGAGGTGATGACCGGCTTGAAGTCGCTGGAACGGGACACCACGCCGATGACGGTGAAGGGCTCGCCGGCGATCTCAATGGTGCAGCCCAACGGATCTTCTCTGCCGAACAGATTATCCGCCACCTGATTGTCGATGACCACCACGCGGCGTGTCTCGGTAAAGTCCTTCTCAACAAAGCCGCGTCCCCTGACCACCACGTTGGAATAGACGCTCATGTAATGCTCGTCCACGCCCACGATCTTGCCGTTGAAGGCGGTGTTGCGGTAGAACACGCCTTCGCACCACTCTCGGATGTTGAACACGGTGGCTTCCTCCACGCCGCTGAGCTCGGTGATGGCAAGGCGATCCTCCTCGCTGATGAGCTTAACGCCGTCGGGATTGGGCTGATAGGCGGCGTCAAAGGGATAATCGTTCTCGTTGAGCCGCACCACGACGCAGTTGGTGCCCGCGCCGATGAGGTTTTCCTTGATCTGCTCGTTGGTGCCCTTGATGGTGGACACGATGGTGATGATGGATGCAATGCCGATGATGATGCCCAGCATGGTCAGCAGCGAGCGGAGTTTATGGCCTTTTACGCTGTCAAAGGCAAAACGCAGATTTTCAAACATAATATCTCCCCTCCCTGTCAGTATGCGTAAAGCTCATCGATGGTGGCTTCGATGGCGACGGCGCCGTCCTTGGCTTCCTTGTCGTAGGGGAAGGCGATGCGGTCCTCAACGGTCAGTCCGCTGACGATGCGCACATAATTGCCCCAGAGGTATTCGCCGGTGACGATGCGGCGCTTTTCCACCGTGCCGTCCTCGGTCTGCACAAAGACATAGCTTCTGCCGTCCTCGTCCAGCACGAAAGCGCGCTCGATGTAGAAGCCGCTGTCCAGATTACCCTTGGAATTATAGGTGACGGAAACGAACTCATTTTCCATGAGATCGGCGCTGCCGTCGATGTAAACGGTAAAGGGATAGTAGGATACGTTGGTGTTGCCGTTGGTCCAGCCGTTCTGCGCGGCAGGCACGGTGGCGATGTCGGTGATCTGCGCCTCGTATTCCGCGTAGTGCTCCCAGGAGGTGACCTTGACCGTCTGACCTACGGTGACGGTGCCCAGCTCCAGCTCGCTGAGAGTGCCCTGAACGACGTAGCCGCCGTCATCGGACACCTTGAGCAGAGGATCGTAGTTCTCGCAGGCGAGGTCGATGTCCCCGGTGACAAATTCCACCACACCGTCCAGCTCGGCGGTGATGACGCCGCTGTCCACCTCAAGCTGCATCTGCTTGTATTCCAGCTCGGCCACGCGGTATTCAAGATCGGCTTCCTCGATGCGCTTCTTGGCGGCATCGCGCAGGCGGCTGATCTCGGCAGCGGTCAGACCGCTGTTGAACTCGATCTCCTCGTAGGGCTCGGTGGGCTTGTTGACGCTGAATTCACTGCTGTCAAAGAAGCTCATGTACATTCCGCTGACGGAAGTACGGTAGCGGATGCCCCAGTGCTCAAGGATAACGCCGTTGGTCATGTTTTCGTTGCGCTCCTGAAAGACCACCCACACGTCGTCGCTGCCCGGAGGACAGATGCCGTTAAAGAAGGTGTCCGAGCAGGGGATCTTTCCGTCCTCCACCACAAAGATGAAGGGATCGTCACGCTCACCGCTGCCGCCGATCTGGGCAAAGCCGCTGACCTCAGTGCCCACCAGATCGGAAGCCGACACATCGGGCACGATGGTGGTGACCACCATGGGCTTGTAGCTGTTGACCGTCTTGAGCTCCTGCTCCGCCTGACGCAGAGCCAGCTCCAGCTCCATGACCTCCAGCTCCTTCTTGTCCAGCTCGATCTGGGTCAGGGAGGTGTCATAGCTGATGAGCCGATCGCCCTTTTTGACCTCGTCACCCTCGCTGACGTGGATGCGCTGCACCTTCATGGTGTCCGAGCCGAACACGGTCTGTATGTTGTATGTGGATACCTCGCCGTAGCTCTCGGAATTGCTCAGCCAGTCGTCAACATAGGCGATGTCGGACACGGCGTAGGTCTTTACCTCGCTGCCGCAGCCGGAAAGACCGATAACTCCCGCGCCCACGCACAGGCACAGCAGGGCGGCGCAGGCTCGTCTGAACATATGCTTACTCATCGCCTGCCACCTCCTTGTCCTCCCATTCCGATTCGTCAAAGGCTTCCTCAGCCTCCAGAGGTATGAGGGTCAGCTCCTCCTCGGGTTCGGGGAGTGCTTCGAGCACCGGCACGTCATCGGTCTCAGCCTCAGGCAGGGCAGGGATATCTGCCGCCTCGCCCTCGGACAGGGCTTCGTATTCGTCATCATACTCGGGAAGGGGTTCGTTGAGCAGACCGCCCGTGCCCTCCTCCTCGGAGACGATGCGTCCGTCAAAGATGCGGAAGATGCGGTTGGCGCAGTCGGCGACCGACTGCTCGTGGGTGATGATAACGATGGTCACGCCGCTTTCGTTCAGCTCGCGGAACAGCTCCATGACCTGTCTGCCCGATGCCGAATCAAGGGCGCCCGTAGGCTCGTCGGCAAGGAGCAGCTCAGGGTTGCCCACGATGGCGCGCGCGATGGCGACACGCTGGCACTGACCGCCCGAAAGCTGATTGGGATAGAAATGCAGCCTGTCCCCCAGACCCACCCGCTCAAGGGCGGCCTTGGCTCTGGCGCGGCGCTCCTTCAGAGGCACGTCGCCGTACATCAGGGGCAGCGCCACGTTGTCCAGAGCATCCAGCTTGGGCAGCAGATAGAAGCTCTGGAACACAAAG
>SVPO01000145.1 GCA_015065795.1 Oscillospiraceae bacterium
GTCAACCAGCTCGGCAGGGAGAATGGGGGTGATGACGTGCTCGATGAGGTCGGCACGGATCTTCTCGATGGGAACGTCGGCGCTGTGCTGGGTGGAAACGACTACGGTCTCGATGCGTACGGGCTTGTCGTCGTCGTATTCAACGGTGACCTGAGTCTTGCCGTCGGGACGCAGATAGGTCAGCAGACCGCTCTTGCGCACGTCGGTCAGACGCTTGGCGAGCTTGTGAGCCAGAGAGATGGGCAGAGGCATAAGCTCGGGGGTCTCGTCGCAGGCATAGCCGAACATCATGCCCTGATCGCCGGCGCCGGTGGAATCTCCGCCAACGCTGCGGCCGCTCTGCACCTCGTTGGAGGTGTTGACGCCCAGGGCGATGTCGGGAGACTGCTCGTCGATGGCGGACATGACAGCGCAGGTGTTGCCGTCAAAGCAGCATTCGGCACCGGTGTAGCCGATGTCGCACACAACCTGACGGGCAAGCTTGGGGATGTCCACATAGTGGCTGGTGGTGATCTCACCCATGACAACGATCATGCCGGTGGTGGCAAAGGTCTCGCAGGCGACGTGAGCCTGAGGGTCGTTGCCGATGATCTCGTCAAGAATGGCGTCGGAGATTTGGTCACACAGCTTGTCGGGATGTCCCTCGGTGACGGATTCGGAAGTAAAAAGTCTCTTGCTCATTTGGAAAGTCCTTTACATTCAATAGTTGTATTTTTTACACGCTACATAATAGCATTACATGGTCAAATATGCAACAGGATTTTTCGGGCAGAACCAATAAACGTACATGATCAGTCGATGACGTTCTGATATCTGCGCTCGAAGGAACGCTCGTCGATGGGCGGACTGAACAGATAGCCCTGAGCGAGGTCGCAGTTGATGGAACGCAGGAAGTTTGCCTGCTCGGCGGTCTCCACGCCCTCGGACACCACGTTGATGCCCAGCGCGCGAGCCATGTTGACCACGTTTTCGATGATGCAGCGCTCACGCTCGGTGGCACTGTCGGAGGCAAAGAAGTTCTTGTCGATCTTCAGCACGTCAAAGGGCAGCTTCTTGAGCAGGTTGAGGGAGGAGAAGCCGGAGCCGAAGTCGTCCATGGAAACCACAAGACCGATGTTGTGCAGTTCGGAGATCATGTCGGCAAGATAGCCTTCGTTCTCGATGAGTGCGCTTTCGGTGATCTCGATCTCCACAAGATTGGGCGGAATCCGGTATTTTCTCAGACAGTCGCCCAGACGGGTGATGAGATCCTCGGTGGCGATGTGGGTACGGGAGAAGTTGACCGAGATGGGCAGCACCGGCAGGTTGTTGTCGATATCGCGGCGCAGCTTGCGGCACACACGTTCCAGCACATAGAAGTCCAGCTCGATGACAAAGCCGTTGTCCTCAAAGATGGGGATGAACTCGTCGGGACGCATAACGGAAGCGGAGTCGGAGCGCTTCCAGCGAACCAGAGCCTCGGCGCCGGCAAGAGCGTTGTTGCTCAGGGAGAACTTGGGCTGATAGTAGACAACAAATTCCTCCTGAACCAGCGCGTCAGCCATGACCTGCTCGATATCCTTCTGGCGCTTGAGGCGGCTCTTCATGTTTTCGTTGAAGTATGATATGGTGCTGATGTGGATGTTCTTGACTGACTTACGGGCAAGGTTGGCAAGGTCGATCATGCCGGAGATACTGGTATCGCCGGGAGTGATGCGGTAGACGCCCGAGCGCACAGGCAGATAATAGCAGGTGTTCTCGGTTTTCCTGATGTGATTGATGCTGTCGTGGATGGCGTTGATCCTGCGATCAAGATCGACGTTTCCCGTGTTGCGCAGGAGAGCGATGAACTTGTCGGCGGTCACTCGGGCGAAGAATTCGCCCTCGCCCATGTTCTGACGGAAGATATCGGCAACCGAACAGAGGATCTTGTCGCCGGCAAGGTAGCCGTACTTCTCGTTGATGAACTTGAAGCGGTCGATATCCGAATAGACAATGGCGAAATTGCGGTCGTCGGTGCTTGTCATCAGCCGCTCGAGCTCCATCTGGAAGGCGGTGAAATTCATGGCACCGGTGAGCTTGTCCCGATAGGTGATGCGGTCGATGTCCTGCTTGCTGCGCAGACGGACGAGGTAGCCGATGATGATCTTGGTGATCATCAGTATCTGGCTGACGTCGCTTTCGTTGAAGGCGGATTCATCGCGGCAGACGAGGTAGGAGAAGCAGCCCAGAAGCTCGTTACCGTCGATGATGGGGCACTGGAGCATGGCGCGTGCGTTGATCTTTTCGACATATACGGCGATCTCAGGATGCTCTGCAGCGTATGCCTTCATGTCGCTGCAAAGGAAATATTCATCGCGATTGGCACAGTGAATGTGTTTCAGCGCCTCGTCAATGGGCAGGATGACGTTGGCAGGCAAATCATCGCCGGTCTGCTCGGAGTGCCAGCGGTAGGTAAATGTGGCGTGCTTGCTGTCGTCGCTTATCTCGATGACATAGGCGCGGTCCAGCTTGAACTTTCTGCCCAGCATGGAGATAATGAGGTTGATGGAGCTGCTCAGCTCACGGGCTTCAAAGAGAATGTCGATGGCCTGGGAGAGCAGGCTGTCGTCACGGAAGGAAATGGCGTTGGGGCTGCTCTGGGGAGGCTCCTCGTGGTGATGATCGTGGGAGAGGCTGGCGAGCTTGCTTTCGATTTCGGCGCTGTATATGTAGTAGTTGCCGGGACCGCGGTTCTTGGCGTAGACGAGAGCCGAGTCGGCTTTGAAGAACAGCTGCTCAAAGCTGCTGCCGTGGGTGGGGTAGAGGGAAACGCCCACACAGCAGGTGACGTTCTCGCTCTTTTCGGTGTTGAGGAAGCAGTGCTTTACACAGCCGCATACAGCGCCGGCAAGCTCGAATATCTTTTCTTCCGATTCGTAATTGTCCACATACACGGCGAACTCGTCGCCGCTGATGCGGCAGATGGAGCTGTTCTGCGGGAACATATTCTTCAGCGTTTCGGAAAGCTCGATGAGCAGCGCGTCACCGAAAAGTCTGCCGAGGGACGTGTTGATGCGGTTGAACCGGTCCACATTGAGCACAAAGAGCGCGCCGTGGTGGCTGCGGTTACGTCTGCGCAGAAGGGCGTTGACGTTGCTCTCAAAGGAGTAGCGGTTGTTAAGATGGGTCAGAGCATCAAAATTCTTGTTGGGTTCGTCGGCAGTCGTGCGCACCGCGCTGTCGTCCGACTGCTTGATCTGACCGATGTAGGAAAGAACACGGCCGTCGCTGTCCTTTACGGCGTTGCCGGTGATGGTGTACCAGTTGTAGTTGCCGGAGTGGTTGCGCATACGCAGCTCGGAACTGATGGTCTCCTCTCCGCTGCGCAGCCGGTCACAGATGGCATAGTATTCTTCGATATGGTCAGGGTGGACGGTGCCTTCGCGTACCACGGAGCTGCGGTAGTTCTTGATGCGGCGGAATTTGCCGTCGGTCATGTGGCGGTTGAGGAAATAAAGCTCGTCCTTGTCGATGCGGTATTCCCACACGGCGCTGCCCAGATTGTTGAGCATGAGCTGATAACGCTCACGTTCCATCTGAAGCTCATTCTCTGAATTTACGAAATCGGAGATATCCATCACGACGCAGTTGGAGACAATGATTCCCGAACGGACAAGCTCCTCCTTGACGCCGCCCATGCGGCACCAGCCGGTGGAACCATCGCTGCGGATTATGCGGAAATCCATCTGAGGAACGACCAGTTCACTGCTGAGC
>SVPO01000023.1 GCA_015065795.1 Oscillospiraceae bacterium
CCAGAGCCTTGGAGAACTCGGGATCGTTCTTGGTCTCTTCCTTGTGGAAGCGGACATTCTCGATCATGACAGCTTCGCCTTCCTTGACGGAAGCAGCCAGAGCCTGAGCGGACTCGCCGATAACGTCGGTGGCCAGCTTGACCTCGAAGCCCAGCTCCTTGGTCAGATAATCGGCAACGGGCTTGAGGGAATATTCGGGCTTGAACTCACCCTTGGGTCTGCCCAGATGAGAGCAGAGGATGACCTTTGCCTTGTTGTCCAGCAGATAGCGGATGGTCTTGAGGGCGCCGATGATGCGCTTGGGGTCGGAGATGTTGCCCTCGCTGTCAAACGGGACATTGAAATCGCAGCGGACAAGAACCTTCTTGCCGGCTACTTCGATGTCTTCAACGGTCTTTTTGTTGAGATAATTCATGCTGATTTCCTTTCCGCCCCGCAAGGTACGTCATGTACAAGCGGCGGCTCTCAAGATTTAATGTGCCTTTGACGGAGCGAAAAAATTCAGCTCCGGGCGCAGCGTTATTATTTTAACACATGCGGTTGGTTTTTGCAATATCATTGCCGACAAATGAAAGCGCCGACGGACGCAATAAATAGCGCAATTTGCCATTGCCGGGGGTATCGTGACGTCCGGTCAGTCCAGCGCGCGCTCCATGAATCCGCAGGTAAAGGGGAAGCGTTCGGACTTCTTTGCGCCAAGGTGAACAAATCCGTGGGATTCGTACCATGCGCGCAGCACCCGGTTTTCCTCCACAATGCCGATCCTCATAAGACTGCAGCCTGCATTGGAGGCTTCTGCAAATGCGTGCTCCAGCAGCTTTTCGCCGATTCCGCGGTGGCGGTATTCAGGCAGGGTGCAGAGGTTGTTCAGCTCAAAGGAGTTATCGTCAAGTCTGAGCAGCGAATAATACCCGACGATCCGTTCACCGTCGAAGTATGCGAACATTGGCCGCTTCTCCTCGCGATATTGATAATTCAGCCGGAGCTCGTCGGTGGCAAATGCCGTGAATCCGGGCGCGTTTTCCTCGGTAAAGCCCAGCTGGTCGGCTACGGTTCGGAAGCTTGTCCTTATCACATCCACACATTCCGGAATATTCTCCTGCACAACGGCTTTTATCATGTTATCACACCTCCTGAGATTGATGCGGAAATGATATCATTTTGCGCAGCCAAAGTCAATCATATTCCGTTGACGAACGGCGTGATATTGCTATAATAGTAATCAGCGGTATCCATCTTTACAATGGAGGATGATTCAATGAAAAGCACATCCGGATTATCATATATGACCAGAGACGATGAGCGCGCACAGGATACGCTCCCTCTGGGCAGCACTCCAAAGGTTTTCATCAGTTATAAGCAGAACGAAAAGCGGCAGGTCACCGACGAAGGCCTGCTCTGCGCCCGTGACGTTGCCGCCAAGCGAATAGTCAACCTTTCCGACTGCGCCGTGTGGCACGACGGTCTGCTCACACCCGGCGCGGATTACAACACGGAGATCAGATCGGCGATCCTTGAATGTGACGCGGTTGTACTGCTGCTGACAAGCAATGTGCTCAATTCCAGCTACATCTGGGACATCGAGATCAGACTGGCAAAGGAAAACAACAAGATAATTATCCCCATAGCTTTTGACTTCCCAAAGCTCAAGTACAGATATGTTGAGGAAAGCCTTGGTAATGTCCATATCATCAGCTGGCCGGGCGGCGGTGACGACGATGCCACTCAGCGCGAGGATCGTGAATTCAACGACGCTCTCGGACGTGCCCTCGACCGTCTGGCGGTCAGCTCGTCCCTTGCCGGTGAGATAAACAAGATTCAGGAGATCCTCGACGGCAGCAGCTCGCTGGTGCACATCTCGCTCAATAGCTGGTATCTCATGGGACGCGCCTGCCTTGAGGGGATAAACGTGGCGCAGGATGCGGATCGCGGAATCGGTCTGCTCAACGCCGTGACCCATCTTGAAAGCCGCGACGCGGACGTGGTACGGCTGCGCTGCAAAGCTGCAAACGCCCTCTTTGCGCATTATTACGAACTGCACCGCGCAAACGGTGATGCCGAAGCACTGAAGAAATGCCGCAAATACGCCGATCTCGGCGCTGAGTTCAGCGATGCCGAGCTCACCTACCGTCTGGGATATATGTACCAGAAGGGCAAAGGCGCAGGTCGCGCTCCGGAAAAGGCAGCGGAGATATACGCCCGTGCCGCGAAGCTTGGCAGCGCAAAGGCAATGAGTGCGCTGGGCATCATGCATCTCAACGGCGATTATGTTGCAAAGGATGAAGCTCGTGCCTTTGAGCTGTTGTCTGCCGCTGCTCAGAAGGGCGACGGCGAAGCCATGTGGAATCTGGCGGAGATGTACGAAAAAGGCGTGGCGGTTCAGCGAAGCGAAGAACTTGCGGAAAAGTGGTATATCAGTGCAGCAAAGATCAACGGCGGCTACGCCATGCGCAAGCTGGGTGACCACTATTATAAAGAATTAAAGGATTACGTCTCAGCCTTCAAATGGTACTACAACTCCGCTCAGCAGGGTGATGGTATAGCCATGCGCAATCTGGGCCATATGTACCGCCGGGGCACCCATGTGGAAAAGGACGGCGGAAAGGCGTTCGGATGGTATTACCGTGCCGCAGCAGTGGGCAACTTTGTCGCCATGCGTTATCTTGGACTGATGTTCAGCGGAGGCAGAGGCATCGATGCCGACGAAAAGCAGATGCAGGAATGGTTTGAGAGATCCGTGGAATTCGGCGGAGCACAAGCGGCAGGCTCCCTTGCAAGAATGTACTATGTGGGCGATGACCTTCCCAGCGACCGGGCCAGGGCTGCCTACTGGTACAAGCGTGCCGCCGATCTGGGCAGTGAATCCGCCGCAAAATACGCCGCAGAGCTGGAAGCGCAGGGATACACCGTTCCCGATCTGCCCGTTCAGAGGGAATCGGCCGCCGTGAAAGAACCTGCCGCAGTGACAGCACAGACCGCAGCATCCACTGCGTCAGATCCTGTGCAGAAAGCTGTGGCTGAGAAAGCTCCTGAACCTGCTCAAGCCGCAGTCACAGCAGCTCCCCTCAGCCGCAAGGAGGAGAAGGCGGCTCGCAAGGCGCAGAAGGCTCAGGAAAAGCTGGCAGCAAAGGCTGCGAAAAAAGCCGCCAGGGAAGCTGCGAAATCCGCAAAATGATCAGTTGACATCAGCGCGGAGAATCACTGTACGCAGTGACCTGATGTCAGGCATATATTGATAAAAAAGCATGGGTTTGCCCGTTCGGGCAGGCTCATGTTTTTTTGTTCCGAACATACCCGAAAATGACATCGCGGAATATCCCCACAGTATTCCTGCAATGAATATCGGCGGCGGTATTCATGCATAATCACTCCGCGGTGCATATCCGGATTTTCCACCGAAAACGGCGAAAAACGCGTGAAATACCGCTTGATCCTGTGGAAAACTCCGTGGAAAACCTGAAAAACTCGTGTGAATATTCATTTTTGGACGTTATATTGCACTATTACAAAGGGTAATCGATGTACAATGTGCACAAAATACCCGTGCGGACTTCTACTTGACAAAAAAAGCTGATAACAGAGCGAAAGAAACGGGATCGCTTCCGGTCGGAAGGATCCCGTTTCACATCTGTGTTGTCTGACTGCGTTATGCAGGTCGTGCTGAATCGGAAAATCAGTTGGCTTTGAGGGTCACTCCGGGATAGAAATGCTGGAGGATCCAGACGTAATTCTGCCCCTGCTTGGCGTATTCGTTCGCGCCGGTCTGGCTCATGCCAACGCCGGTACCGTAGCCAAGGCTGGTGAAGATAAAGTCGTCGGTCGCTTCGTCATACTCGATCCAGAAACAGGGCGAACGCAGATAGGAGTATCCGAGAACGCTCAGGTGCAGAGTGTTGCCCTTGTAGACCTCGTCGCCCACGCGCACGCTGGTGACATACAGGTCGTTTGCGTCGCGCTCCAGCACCTCGAACCATGTGCTCTTGTCCTCGATGACAGTCAGGTCAATGTCCTTGGTTTCCTTAACGCGGTTGGCAACGGAAAGAGAGGTCATACGCTTTTCGGTGCGATAACCGGCGACGTTCTTGTCCACGCTGCAGTCCACCGATACCAGCCAGCTCAGCTCAGCCACGTTCATGTCGCTGTTGCTTGCGGTCATGCCTGCGGAGGTGGCGTAATACGGGGTGTAGGGGACCATGCCGCCGTGACTCATGTACTGACCCAGCACCTCACGCACTGCTTTCAGCGATTCTTCGCTGGGTGTCTTGGTGGGGAAGGTGGGTGCCTTTGCGCTGCCGCCGGAGTAGAGATAGTAGGTGTATGACGCGACAGCCTGCGCCTTGAGCGCCTCATGCTCATAGCCGGAGCCCATTTCCGCCTCAACGATCATTGCCAGCACATCCTCTGCGGTGCCCTCAATGATCTTGCCGCCGGAGGTGATGCGCATATTCTTGGCGGTGGAAGCCTCAAGGGTGGTGGGCACGGTAGTGGTCGGGATCGTAGTTGTCGTTTCAGCAGGAGTCTCACCGGGCTGCGTCTGAGCGGGGGCGGTGGTCGTGGTGGTCGGCGCTTCTGTAGTGGTGGGGGGATAAAGAGTGGTGTATGCGGTGGTGGGACCCTCGGTGGGCAGCTCCAGCTCAGGTATCGCCGGCATTTCCGTTCCGTTGAGGGTGTACCACAGGTCAGGCATCATCACATTCGGGTTGGAGATGACCGATGCGCCTGCCTTGGAAAGATCCTCGTCCGCTCGCACCTTGCGTCCGCACACAATCAGCTTGGCGCCGGTAAAGGCGTCGGAATCGGTGATCAGCGTGAGGATCTTCTCGTCGGGCAATACCTCGGTGTTGGTGTAGAACATACTGCGGATGTAGAGGTTATACAGATGGATCTGATGGGAATACGCGCCGACGAAATCGGTGTTGCTGTAGTTGAACTCATCCACCTTGTCGCCGCTGACGATGCACACGGCAAAGATGATCCACTGCCCCTTTTCGTAGAGCGTGTCAAGATTGATGATAGGATGCTCGGCAAGATACTGCGCGTCGGTATACTTGCGCAGACCGGCAAACATGGAGCCGTCGGAGGGAGCGTTGCCGTACACAACAAGGTTATAGTTGCTGGTGCCCCACTCAAATACGTTGCCGCTGTCAAAATACAGCGCGCCGCGGTCGTCGGGAGAACCGTAGAAGCTGTAGTGGGAATAGAAATCCGGCGATGACGCATAGGAACGCAGGATGGGCTGGGCAATGTCAGTGCCCGGGATGCTTATGTAGCCGCACACGTCGTTGTTCTCAGCGTACAGAGCCGAAAAACGTGCCAGCGCGCCTGTGGGAAGATCGCCTGCGTCGGTGTTCTCCGGGTCGAACAGGGAAGCAAGCTCCGACTGATAGAAGGACTTCTCCTCCTCCAGCAGACCGGGCTGATAGCCGCTGAACGCCACATAGCAGGCGGAAATAATAATAGATACGATGAGCAGGATAGCTGCCGCGCGGAATGCAGGTGCGGTAGCCTGGCGCATGGGTTTGTCTTTGGGGACTTCAGGCTCGGGAAGGACTGTGCCCCGTCTGGCAGATACCGCAGGCTTGTAACGCTTCTTCAGCTCAATGTTGACGTTGGGGGTCGCGGCTTTGCGCTTGGCGGAAGCCGGAGGCTGAGGTTCGCGAACTGCTCGCCGCGGCGTCTTTTCGGCAGGTTTCTTTTCAGGCTTCTCAGAAGAAACCACACGCCGTGAGGGTCGCGCTTCGGGTTTGTCCTTTTCACGAACAAGGGGCTCCGTGCCCCAGAGGGCATCGATCTCGCGGTTTTTGCGGCCTCTGCGCGGCTTTTTTCGGGGCTGTTCAGGTTCAGGAGAATTCATCAGCTCCTCGTATCGCTGAACGGCAGCGGAGCGGCCCGCGCCCTTGCGGGCGGCGTCGAACATCTGCTCCCACGGCGAAACCGTGGAGGTGTTCTCCTCCTGCGGAGACTCATCCTCACCGTCGTCATACACGGTATAGAGGTTGTCCTCGGCAAGAACCTCGCTTTCGTCATCACGGAAAATCGTGTAGATCTCGCTGCTGGTTATTTCGCGGTCACGGTCTACCTTGATATGCTCCTTACGGGCGAGCACCCGTTCGATATATTCGGGCAGGCGGTTGCCGTTTTCATCATAATAATGCTTGTGAGGAACATCGCTTTCCCTGTCCCACCCCGGGACACGGTTTTCCGGGTTCCCGGGTTTCTCCTCAGGCTCGGGTTCAGGTTCCTCGGGAAGACCGATGAGCATGGGCAGGTATTCCTCGATCATGTCAAGGATATCGGTGTTGCCGCCCTCGAGACGGGGCAGCATGATAATGGTCTGGCTGCCGGTGCTGAGCACCGCTCCTTCGGCGCCGCCGACGGCGGAGGGGAATAGAACGGCGGTCTCAAAGCTGGGCAGCGGCGCACCTCTCATGGGGTCGTAGATATACCGCGAGCGGCTGGAACGCCCAAGCTCCAGCGGAGCACGGATGCACTTCGCTGCAAGCAAAACGATGTTTTCATCGTCGCGGCGAAGATCCATTCCGCCTACGGTGACAGTGATGTCGGCGCTGCGCATGGCGGATGCCATCAGGGAGGCGATCTGTTCGGCTTTGATTGTGACGTTCTCCTCGATGACTTCAGCGCGGACCGAGGAGAGCATATCTGCAAGATGCTGCTGGAGCTCGTCCGACGGACGCGCCCGGTACCAGATGATCGATGCGTTCATCGGAAAAACACCCCTTTCATGAACGCTTTGGAAATAACAGGATTACTTCAGGATCGCATAGATGCACACGTCCTCGGCGCGGCCCTTGATGAACGCGCGTCGGGCGAGGGTTCCCTCAAGGGAGAAGCCTGCGTTGTTCAGGGCGCAGCGGGCGGCAATGTTGCAGGCAGGAACCTCTGCGTCAATGCGCAGCACATCCAGACGCTCAAAGGCGGTTTCGGAAAGCTTTGCCAGCGCACGGCTCATCACGCTCTGCCCGCGGTATTCCTCCGCCAGCCAGAAGCGAAGGGACGCTGTGCGGCGGCTGATTCCGGCGCCTGCGATAATTTCGATAGCGCCAACAGGTTTGCCGTCGATGATCACAGCGCGGCACAGCTCCTTCTCGTCGTCGGCAAGCAGCCGCTGACGGATATACTTTTCCGCGTCGGAACCACTGTGGGGGAAGCTGTCGGGCATCTGTGTGCTTACGCCTGCATCAGAGGCGAAGTCCTTGAGTGCCGGAAGATATTTTTCCTTCCAGCGCTTGAGTTCAAAATCCATATATAAATCCTCCGTTGGGATTACGCTTACAGGGCTGCCGCGCCGCCCTGCGCAAAGCGCAGAGGGGTGTGACAGCCCCGAATGATCAGTTATCGTTGGATCAGCCTGCCTGCTGGTAGCCCTTTGCTCTGCAGAGGCGCTGAGGCAGAACAGGATTGCTGGAAACGGTGGCGGTGGAAACGTCGATGGTGGTTTCGTCGTCTCTGAGCTTTCTTGCGATGACCAGAGTACGCGACTCGTCCATCTCGTAGGAGCAGGTCTGCAGAATGAGCAGATAATCGTCCGGAGTGACCTCGATCTCGTCGGTGGTGTCGATGACCGAACGCTTGCGGATGTTGTCGATGAACATCTGCTGCTCCTCGGGGGAGGGATCTTCAACGAACATCCAGTTGATCTCTGTGGAACGGGCTTCCAGTTCGGGGTCTGCCTTTACAACGGCAAAGATGACCCAACGGGCTTCCTCGTACAGCGAGTCAAAGAGGATGATCGGGTTGTTTTTGTAGAAGTTCAGCGCTTTGTTGTTAACGGTAAGACCGTTTCTGCCGGAATTGTAAATCAGCGCATCGTACGACATCAGGTTCTGGAACATTCGTCCGCTGCGCATATGGTGACCGAAAAGAACGGTGTTGCGTGAAAGACCTTCCGGACCGAACTCGTTGGAGAAGAAGGCGAAAATGCTGCCCTCGTAGCTGTACTCCTTGTCAAAGTTCTTGTGCAGATAGTAGTATTCGTCCACGACATCGCCGGAGGAATCGCCGTAGAACGCGGCTTCGTCCTCTGCCTTGCGCTGCATGACGGGATAATCGATGACGGTATTGTTGATCTTTATCCAGCCAACGGTGTCACCGTTCTCCTCATACAAAGTCTTGAGCTTGGGGATTATCTCCTTGCTCTTGGTCAGCGTTTCGTTGAGAGTGACACGACCGTCGTCGGAGGATACATTCATCTCCGCGCTGTACTGACCGCTGAGGGCGGCGTTGAGCGCGTCGTCTCTTTCGGTGGCGGCGTTGCGCTGAGCTTCATTGTAATAGTGAATGCCAAGATATCCGCCGGCACCGAGCAGAGTGAGCAGTGCGATGATCAGCACACAGCGATATGCGATGTCCGCTCCGGTTGTTTTCTTTTTCTTCTTGCCGTAGCCTGAATATACCGAGGTGCCTTTAGCTGCGGTGCCGCTTTTTTTTGCCCCAGGACTGCCGGATTTAGAGGCAGAAGGGCTTATTTCATTTTTTTTTTTAGAGTTTCTGCCTTTGCCGTTGGCGTAAGGCTGGTTCATGCCCATCTGCGGACCCATGGGACCCATGTTCTGCTGATACATACCCTGCTGGTTAATACCCATCTGCGGCCCCATGTTGGGGGGATACATGCCCTGCTGGTTCATGCCCATCTGATTGGGATTCATGCCGGGCTGATACATATTCTGGGGATTCATGTTCATCTGAGGCATACCTCCCATCTGGTTTGCGGCAGCACCCATCATGGGCAGGTCAGCGGAGCCGATGCCGTAAGGCGTATTCTCGCTCTGGCTTCCGTAAGGGGAGCTGTCGGCGGTGGAGCCGATCTGAATGATGGGCTGCTGAATGATAGTCTGCTGGCGTCGGGTGGAGGAATCCACTATCTCGCGGATGGATTCGGGCAGCTCGCCGCTGGTGGCACCCAGCGAAGCGATGGGAACGGATGCGGCAAAGCTCTTCATTGCCTGGGGAGAAAGCGCGGTAGCCTCGTCAAAGTAGGATTCACGCACGCCCTCGGCGAGGGGCTCGCTGCCGGGCATCAGATAGGGCAGGCAGTTGATGTACTTACGCACCAGATTGAGTGCGTGGGAAGCGGCGACCTGACGAACGTAGTCACGGTCCATGCCGGGCTTCTGGATGAGGGTTTTCTTGATCCACACGTTCTGACGGTCAGCCAGAGCGATGTACACCAGACCGACGGGCTTCAGCGGAGTACCGCCGCCGGGTCCGGCGATGCCGGTGGTGGAAACAGCCAGCGTGGAACCGGCAAGACGGCGTGCGCCCACAGCCATGGCAGCGGCGGCTTCGGGAGAAACCGCGCCGTAACGCTGGATGATCTTTTCGGATACGCCCAGCATATCCGACTTCTTGTTGGAAGAATAGGTAGCGGCTCCCATTTCAAATACTCGGGAGGAGCCGGGAATATCGGTCACTCGCTTGGAGATGATGCCGGCGGTGCAGCTTTCGGCGGTGGAAAGGGTCATCTTGCGCTCCTTGAGAGCACGCACGACGACTTCCTCCAGACCGTTGACGTTCATGCCGTAGGCATCGTCACCGAACCGCTTGAGGATCTCCTTGATGACAGGCGCGGCAAGAGCACGGGATTCCTCGTCGGAATTGGTCTTTGCCGTGACGCGGATACGCACCTCACCGGTCATTTCGGTACACTTTACGGTGGGGTTGGCGCTGCCGATAAGACCGCCCAGCTTTTCTTCAACGTCGTGCAGGGTCAGACCCAGATAGAAAACGTTGATGACCTGCGAGAAAACAGCGCCGTCGGTCAGCTGCTTGAGGTACTGGGTGACGTAATCGCGCACCATGGGAGTGATCTCAACAACGGAGGCAGGCAGCATGACGATGCACTGGCTGCTGCTGCGGATGGCGCATCCGGGGCACATACCGTTGTCGTTGCGGAAAACCACCGAACCGGCAGGCATATCGGACATGGACAGCACATTGGGCGTGATGGCAACGCCGTTATTGCGGCAGTATTCCTCAATGCGCTTGCGGCTGATCTCGTGAGGGACCAGAGCAATGCCCAGAGCCTCGCAGACCGTCTGCTTGGTGATGTCCTCCTTGTTGGGACCCATGCCGCCCACGATGAAGATGACCTCGCTTCGGGACAGTGCGATGGACAGCAGCTCTCTCAGACGGTCGGGGTCAAATCCGGCGGTGTTGGTGCCGTAGACGTTGACGTCGATGTTGGCAAGCTCCGACACGAGAAACTGCTGGCAGTTGTTAAGCGTGTCGCCGATGAGTATTTCTGCGCCTACATTGATGATTTCAGCATCCATTAGATGAATCCTCCCTCCCGGCGTATGCCGTGAGTATTTTCGGGACGTCCGTCGGTTTGGATCACATCCCGAATCAATGAGATTATATAGAATGAATAATAAGCTTATTTACAGTGATCAGCCGCGGTTGGGGGCGATCCAGTGGCGGACAGCGTTCCTGGCGGCTTCGTCCATCAGTCGCTCGTCGAGACCGTCGGCCTTCAGGGGAGCCTCGCCCTCCTCGATGAGTTCAGCGGTGGGACGGGTACGGGGATGCTTGGGGGTGAATACCGTGCAGCAGTCCTCGAAGGGAAGGATGGACAGCTCAAAGGTGTCGATCTTTCTGGAGATGCGGATGATCTCCTCCTTGTCCATGCCGATGAGGGGACGAAGTACGGGCATTTCAGCCACGCTGTCGGTGCGGCACAGAGCGGAAAGGGTCTGGCTGGCGACCTGACCGAGGCTCTCGCCGCTGATGAGCGCCAGAGCACCCTGACTCTCGGCGATGCGCTGGGCAATGCGGATCATATACCGGCGCATGATGACGGTGAACAGCTCCTCGGGGCACTTGTCACGGATGGCTTCCTGCATCTCGGTGAAGGGCACCACAAACAGCTTGATGACGCCTGCCCAGTCGGCGACCTTGCCCAGCAGGTCGATGACCTTGCGCTCGGCGCGTTCGCTGGTGTAGGGAGGGCTGGCGAAATGCACGGCGGTCAGCTCGATGCCGCGCTTTGCCATCATCCATGCGGCAACGGGGGAATCAATACCGCCGGAGATCATGATGGCGGCGCGTCCGCCGGTACCCACGGGCAGACCGCCTGCGCCCTGCAGGGGACGGCCGTGGATATAAGCGGAGCTGTCGCGGATCTCAACGTGGACGATAACATCGGGATTGTGCACGTCAACGGTGAGATGGGGGAAATGATCTAGGATATATTCGCCCACCTGCGCGGAAACCTCCGGGCTCTTGAGGGGGAAAGCCTTGTCGGCTCGCTTGGTCTCTACCTTGAAGGTGGAGACCTCCTCCAGCTGCTCCTGAAGATACTCGGCAGCGGTGGGGCAGATAATGTCAATGTCCTTGGGACAGACGCAGGCACGGGAAAGAGCCGCGATACCGAACACACGGCTGATGGCCTCGGCGTAGCTGTCCATGTTGCTGCAGTCCTTGGGGGCGACGGTCATGGTGGACTGAGACTTCTTGATCTCGAACTCGCCCAGAGGCTTTACCGCCTGACGGACGTTCTTGACCAGTACGGATTCAAAGGAGGAGCGGTTGAGTCCCTTCAGGGACAGCTCTCCGAATTTTATAAGTATGACTTCTTTCAAAGCGATAAGATCTCCTTGGTTGCTGTAAGTGAATAACGGCTCATCAGATGACTGGTCATCTGAACCGCGCCAGAGTGCCCAGTGCTTCGCTAAGAGCAGCGCACAGCGCGAGAACGTCCTCCGGCGTGTTGTCGTCGGAAAAACTGATGCGCAGTGTGCTGTCGACGATGTGGTCGGGCAGACCGAACTGACTGAGCACGCGGCTCTTTTTGCCCTTTGAGCAGGCAGAACCGCTGGAAACGCATATTCCCTTCGAGGAAAGGAAGTTGAGCAGCGTTTCGGATTTTATGCAGCCGGTGGCGATGCTCAGAATGTGGGGAGCACCGTCCTCGGGACTGTTGATGATTATCTCGCTGCGCTTGGCCAGCTCCTGACGGGCAAGCGTGTTGAGCGCGGCGATTTTTTCGGTGCGCTGAGCAGGAGTACGGGGCAGTTCCCTTATTGCCTGATCAAGTGCCGCGATGTTGGGCAGCGGCTCGGTGCCGGGTCGATACTTCTCCTGCTGACTGCCGCCGTAAAGGATCGCGCGCAAGCTGCGCTGCGCCTCCTTGCGGCAGTAAAGAGCGCCTACGCCCTTGGGGGCGTGGATCTTGTGTCCGGACAGGGTGAGCATATCACAGCCCAGCGCGGTCACGCTCACTGGCAGCCGTCCGAAGCCCTGCACCGCGTCGCAGTGCAGCAGAGCACGGGATTTTTTCCGCCTGAGCAGACGGGCGACCTGCGCCACGGGAAGGATGGTCCCAATCTCGTTGTTGACCAGCATCATTGATACCAGAGCGGTGTTGTCGGTCAGCACCGCGGCAACGTCATCGATCTGAATATTGCCGTCACGGGGAGCGATGCGCACCACCTCGAAGCCTTCCGCTTCAAGCTGTGCCGCCGCCTGATCCACCGACGGATGCTCCACCGAGGATATGATCACACGCCAGCCGGCACGTCCCCTGCCGCGAGCACCGCCCAGAACGGCGAGGTTGTTGGCTTCGGTGCCGCCGGAGGTGAAGAAGATCTCGTCCTCACGGGCGCCCAGCTCGGATGCAACGGTCTTTCGCGCGTCGCGGAGAACATCCTCCGCATCCATGCCCATGCGGTGACGGGAGGAGGGATTGCCCCACACCTCGGTCATAACACGCACAGCCACCCGGGCACAGCCCTCGGAAACGCGGGTGGTCGCCGCGTTGTCGAGATATATCACGTCCAAGTCCATGCCTCCAGTCGCATCAATACGCAATGATTCAGCATTATTATACAATACGCCATCTGCAATTACAATGATAAATTTTCGATAATGCAAGAAAAAACTAAGGATTGCCATGCATTAATTAAACTGGTAAAATAAAAGAAAACCACCCGACGGAGGGATATATATGTCAGCAAATGATATCGCCGCCAACAAAGAGCGGTTTCTGGAAATATGCCGCACTCACATCCACAGGGAGGGCATAGATAAGTTTCTTGATTACCTCGATTCGCCCTCGTCCGACTTCTACACCGCACCTGCGAGTACACGTTTTCACGGTGCTTTTGAGGGCGGTCTGCTGGAGCACAGCCTGAACGTCTACGACTGCCTGCGCACCTATATCAATTCACAGCGCGCAAAGGGTGCTCTGGGGCTTGAGTATTCCGACGAGACCATCGCGCTGGTGTCTCTGTTCCACGATGCCTGCAAGATAAACTGCTACAAGCCCGGCTTCCGCAACGTCAAGGAAAACGGCGTCTGGCATCAGGTCCCCACCTTTGAATTCGACGACCGCCTGCCCTACGGACACGGCGAAAAATCCGTGTACATCCTTTCCGGATACATGAAGCTGACGCGGGAGGAGGCGTTTGCCATCCGCTTCCACATCGGATTTGCGGGCAGCGAGGATAACCGAAACCTGAGCAATGTGTTCAATATGTTCCCTCTGGCTCTGGCGCTGTATATCGCCGACCTTGAAGCAACCTATTATCTTGAAAACGACCAGCATAAGAGAGGAGAAGAAGGATGGCCCGAATAACCCTTGGTTCCACAGGTATCTTCACCGAGCAGAACGCATTCGGCGCGCTGCCCATTCAGAGAATATCCACCGACGACGCGGTAAAGCTGCTGCGCCGCGCCTATGACGGCGGCATGACCTTCTTCGATACCGCCAGAGCCTACTCCGACAGTGAGGAAAAGCTGGGCATCGCCTTTGAGGGGATGCGCGAAAAGGTAATCATCGCCACCAAAACGGGAGCCTCAACCCCCGAAGCCTTCCGGCGTGACCTTGAGCAGTCGCTGCGCCTTCTGAAAACCGATTACATAGACATCTACCAGTTCCATTTCCCGAAGCAGTGCTACAGACCCGGCGACGGCACGGGTATGTACGAATGTATGCTGGAAGCCAAAGCACAGGGCAAGATCCGCCACATCGGCATCACCAATCACCTCATCGGCATCGCCGAGGAGATCGTGGAATCGGGGCTCTATGAGACACTGCAGTTTCCCTTCAGCTATCTTTCCGACGAGCGCGAGATCAGGCTGGTGGAAGGCTGCGCAAAAGCCAACATGGGCTTCATTGCCATGAAAGCCCTCGCAGGCGGACTGATCACCAATTCCGCAGCCGCGTACGCCGCCATTGCTCAGTATCCCAACGTCCTTCCCATATGGGGCGTGCAGCGTGAGCACGAGCTGGAGGAATTCCTCGGCTATTTCGAGCATCCTCCCGTTCTTGATGACGAGCTGAAAGCCGTGATCGAAAACGACCGCCGTGAGCTTGTGGGCGACTTCTGCCGCGGCTGCGGTTACTGCATGCCGTGTCCGCAGGGTATCGTCATCAACCAGTGCGCGCGCATATCACTCATGCTGCGCCGCGCTCCCTCCCAGGGCTGGCTCACGGAAGAATGGCAGCGCAACATGGAGCAGATCGAAAACTGCATCAACTGCGGTCAGTGCTCCGCGAAATGCCCCTACAGCCTTGACACACCTTCACTGCTGCGAAAGAATCTCGATGATTACCGCAGAGTGCTCAGCGGCGAGGTCAGTGTGAAATAATCAGAATACAGAAGCATCCTCTCCCGACGGATTGATCGGGAAAGGATGCTTCTTGTGTTTTATGTGCTGACGGCAGCTTTCTGCCGCTGAATAACCATCCTGTCCCTGCAGACACTATGCGTGGAAAGGATGGTTATTATTATGCCGGAAAAGAATAACGACAGGTGCAATTTCCCCTCACAGCAGGAGTACAAACAGATGACCGACAAAGCCTCGCCGCCCTCGCCCTCGGCGATGAATCTGCCACGGGCTTTTGTGGTCGGCGGACTGATATGCTGCATCGGTCAGGGACTGACGCAGCTCTACACCGATGTGTGCGGACTCGAACTGACTCAGGCACGGGGAGCCACGTCCGTGTCGCTGATACTCCTTGCCGCGATCCTTACGGCACTGGGCCTGTTTGCTCCCGTAGCGCGCTTCGCAGGCGCAGGAACGCTTGTGCCCATCACCGGCTTTGCCAACGCAATGGTTTCTCCGGCAATGGAGTTCAAAAGCGAGGGGTATATCTTCGGTGTCGGCGCAAAGCTGTTCACCATAGCCGGTCCGGTGCTGGTCTACGGTATCTCCGCGTCGGTGCTCTACGGATTGCTCCTCTGGCTGACAAAGCTGATATGGGGATAAGTCAGATATGCGCAGAATATTCAGTGAAAGGACGAACCAACCATGAAACGCATCGGACGAGCCAGCTTCACATTCTCTCAGCCGCCGCGAATAGTCGGCTGCGCGTCTGCGGTGGGCAAGAAGGAGGGCGAAGGTCCTCTTGGCGCAAGCTTTGACCGCGTGTTTGATGACAATCTGCTGGGCGAGGATTCATGGGAAAAAGCCGAGAGCCGCCTTGTGACCGAAGCAGTCACGGCAGCTCTGGAAAAAACACGCCTCACAGCGGAGGATATCGACGCCATTTTCACGGGTGACCTGCTCAATCAGTGCATCGCATCCACCTTCGGTATGCGCGCCATGGGCATACCTCACGTCGGTATGTACGGAGCCTGTTCCACCATGGCGTCCTCCCTCATCGGTGCGGCGGTGTTCACCGCGTCGGGGGCGGCGCGCCGAAGCATAGCGGTCACCTCCTCACACTTTTCTTCCTCCGAGCGGCAGTTCCGCTATCCCCTTCAGTACGGAGGACAGCGTCCGCCCACCGCCCAGTGGACGGTCACCGGCTCGGGGGCGATAATCCTCGGAGAGAACGACAGCACGGAAGCGATAAACCGCGCTCAGATAACCGCCGCTACCATCGGCACCATCGAGGATCTGGGCATTACCGACGCCAACAACATGGGTGCGGCGATGGCGCCTGTAGATGTTAAACTTACACCATAAACCGATGACAAAAACGCGGTATGCGCTGAGTTTCTGCACATAAATTAAAGCTCAAAAAATGGCGTGGTTGTCGGGAGAATCGGAGGTGGAAGGTGTAAGTTGATTACGGAATTGCTCGAATTAAGGATGGGTTATTCAGCAAAGTTCGAAAATCGTCACATTGCACAATAGTGGTTGTAAAATCGAAACGACAATCAAGGCGCGAATTACAGCCTAAATCAGCATCAGGAAAGGTGGTTATCACATGGCAGGCTTTATCGAACAGTTCTATTACGGCAACATCGAACCGCAGTCACGCAGCACCAGACAGCACAGCAGAGTGCAGAAGCAGATGAGGATTCTTTCCGACCGTGAGGAGGAACTCACGGAAACCCTGACCGCCGATAAACGGCAGAAGTTCCTCGACTATGTCAACGCATGGGGCGAGATCAACAGTGAATCGAATCTCGATAGCTTCATTATGGGCTTTCGGCTCGGCGCAGCGTTCACCTATGACACCTTTGTCAGCACCGAAGCACCGTTCACCGATTACTCGGGAACCTGAGCAACAAAAGGAGGAACAGACATGGAGAAATACATAACTGACGAACGTACCGGCCTGAGATATGAACTCATAGGCGATATCTACTACCTTGCCGGAGACAACCAGCCGGAAGAAGAGAAATCTGGACCGAAAGAAAAACCCGAACCAATCGGCATCTGGGGACAGCGTCATCTGGAGTACATAAAGGAACACAAGCGACCGCTTTATCTATACCTGTTCGTGACCGACCGGCTGGACAGCCACCTCGCAGACATCGACCGTCAGGCAGAGGATATGTTCCTGCGATTGGTTGACCAGATGGCAGAACACGAGGGTGTTACCGAGCAGCTCAAGGCAGAAAATCAAATGGAGTGGGTGCAAAGGATGAATAACATTCGTAACCGCGCCGAGGAGATCGTGAACACTGAATTGATTTATGGAGATGAAATATATGGAAAAACGCAAAATCAAAGTTGACGACTTCGAGTTGAGGGTTATCGTCAGGGCTCTTAACGATAAGGTGAAGACAGCGAGGGTTCCGGATTTGCTAATATACTCCACAGTACGATGCATGTGTGCATCCGTCTCGTTTCCGCATTGCCGATGACAAGATAACCATTGAGTGGAAAGTGTAGAGAAGACGACAGTAAACCTGAATTAATATCCAAGGGTCATCCGTAAGAGCTTAACGGATGACCCTTGGTTTGTTGTCTGTTACTAAAAAGGTTGCTCTTGTTAACGCTGCTGAACATCCTGCATGCTGCAGAACAGTATCTTAACAAGGTCATGAATTGGACGCTTGCCTTGAAGCGGACGAACAAAGCCGGTGGAGTAAACAAACGATGCTGCTTTCATGGTGCTTTGGGGATTCCAGGGTCGCCTCTGTGATATGTCGGCATATTCACACTGCTCCGACTGAGCTATATAACTCAGGTGTGTGTTCAGTTTGGCAACTACAGCGTCGGAATCGTAGTCTCTAAGTGAAATAATCGTAATGAAGCACTTCTTGTTATCTTTCCGAATACGGGAAATGAGGCTGCGGAAGCACTCGTCAAACTCAGCTGAGGACCGACAGAAAAACTCAAGATCATCTGCTCCCAGGTGGATCAGAACGGTGTCCGGAGAGAGCGACGACGCACATTCGTCGTAGAATGATGCTGCGTCCCTGATGGAAAGCCCGTCGAGGCTTCTGTTGTAAATCTTTTCCTCTATGGCGAATGCCTGACGCAGTTCACCTGCGGGAATTTCAATATCGCCGCTCCCTCCGAGAATTACAATTCCGTTTGAGGATGCAAGCTTGTTCAGTTCTTTGTATCTGTTAATCTGCAGAGTTGACATTATTTCGCCTCCGGTCCTTTTTCGCACTTGCGGTCAAGGGCAAGGTTGCGGAAGTATACAAGCACATTCAGTGACACGATGGCGAGATTAACTATGTAAGCAATAAGCACATAGTTAATCTGTCCGCTTATCAGCTTTGCGCTGATGCCGGCAACATAGCCTGTAATAATAAGCAGTATAAAGGGCAGGCTTGTTCCCTTTGCTGTTCCGGCTCTGTATGCCTTGATGACGTTAAGAGGCCACGAAAAGCCAAAGCAAATCAGCATTACCGTTTCCAGAAGTGATCCCATAATCATTCTCCTTACGTTTTGGATTTGCCGAAAGCATAGCACCGGTGCGGCGTAAAAACAATCATTCCAAATTTACTAAGATGAAATTGTTAATGGACGCATTTTCTTTACTTTCAAAAGCCGTTATCAAATGTAATGAAATTGAATTGATTTGCTTTACGTGCTAAAATGACAATGAATTTAAACCGAAGAAAGAAATGAGCGCGATGAAAAAAACAAACGGAATTACCGGGCTGAAAAGCGTACACCGGCTGTTTTTCCGAACACAGCTTATTCTGATAGTATCTCTGGCCATGTTTCTGGGTATTGCCGGTACACTGATAAATCTACACTTCGAAACCGAAAAGCGCGATCAGAACCTACAGAACGTTGCTGAAACAATAGCCTGCTCTCCGCTTCTTACCGATGGAACGGATGACCGCAAAGTGCTGACCGAATACCTCGATTCTCTTAAGGAAACCCTGGGAGATATAGATGTTATTTCCGTGGTTGGTAAAGACCGTGTGCGCGTATATCATTCCAACCATTCGCTCATCGGCACTGTGTACGACGGTAATTTGCCTGAGTTTGACATCAACTCAAAGGATTATTATACTGTTGATGAAACCGGTCCATCCGGAAGTCAGAGGCGAGCATATGCCGCAATATATGACGGCAGCGGCAGTTATTCGGGCTTTGTTATGGCGATCATGCTTGCCGAGAACATTCATCAGGAAACATTTCAGATGTTCTTCATCTTCATGCTGATAACAATAGCGGCAATGCTCATCGAACTGATTGTCTCCGGTGAACTATCAGGAAAGATAAAGCGCAGTCTGATGGGCTATGAGCCTGATGTGTTCACTGCCATGTATAAGATGAGAGATAATATCCTCGAGACTCTGGATGAGGGGATTATTGCAGTGGATAATTCCGGTGTCATACAGTTTGCAAACGATGCAGCGGTGCGTATGCTCGGAGGCACAGGCGGAGGGAATATAGTCGGCAGACGAATCGAATCCATTGGAGATGCGGTGCTGACCAAAGCCCTTACAAGCGGCGAACATGAAATGAATGTCAGCCTTGGAACCGCAGACATAATCCTTGACCGTGCTCCGGTTAAGGAAAACGGCCAGACCGTAGGTGCCATTGCTGTTCTCCACAATCGTGCCGAGTACACAAAGCTGATGGAGGATCTTTCCGGTACACGCTATCTTGTGGATTCCATGAGAGCCAATAATCACGACTTCACAAACAAGCTCCACGTTATTCTCGGTCTTATTCAGATGAAGATGTATGATGAGGCATCGGCTTATATCCAGAACATCACTATGGTCCAGAGAGCAACAATAAGTAAGGTGATGAACGCCATCGACGACCCGGCTATTGCGGCTCTTCTTATTGGAAAGATAGCACGAGCCTCCGAACTGAATGTTAACTTCATACTGAGAGAAGGCTGCGGGTATTCGTCATCGGACATGAAACTTCCCTCAGAGATGATGGTTACGGTAATCGGCAACCTTCTTGATAATGCCTTTGAGGCAATGAACGACGGAACTGACTATGCAAAGCAGAAGGAACTGCTGTTCGGAATCTATTCACGACCGGGAGCAGTGCTTGTCACAGTGGATGACACCGGCTGCGGAATAAGCGAAGAGAATCTCGGACGTGTCTTTGAAAACGGATATTCCACAAAGGGCGACAACCGCGGAACGGGACTGCATCTGGTAAAATCGATGGTAAGCAATTTCGGCGGGAAAGTAACCGTAGAATCTCAGGAGAATATCGGTTCATCCTTTTCGGTCAGTTTTGCTTCCGATACAGGAGCGGAGAAATGAGAATGTATAAGGTTTTAATCGTAGAAGACGACCCTATGGTCGCCATGATAAACGAACAGTATATCAGCCGCCAGAAGCAATTTGAGGTTATAGGCAAGTGCCGGGATGGCAGAAGCGCATTGGACTTTCTTGGAAGCAACGATGTTGACCTGATCATCCTTGATGTGTATATGCCGCACATGGATGGGTTTGAGACACTGAGGCAGATTCGCCACCGTAAGATTGTCGTTGATGCCGTCATGGTTACTGCGGCCAATGACCGCGAGTCGTTGGAGGAAGCACTTAGACTTGGAGTGGTAGACTATCTGGTAAAACCCTTTGACTTCGAGCGGCTTCAGATGGCACTGGAAAAGTTCATTGCACAGCATAGTGCCCTGCGGGATATAGATACGCTGAACCAGAGCAGTATTGACCATATCATTGACAATGCCCGACGCAGGAGCGAAGATATGTACCCGAAGGGGATACAGGAAAAGACTCTGGAACTGATAATAAACTACATGAAGGTCGAAAGTGACCGTTGGTTTACGGGCGATGACCTTGCGGATTGCACAGGACTGACCGGTGTAACTGTGCGGCGATATATGAACTATCTTGCCGAGGCGGGAAAGGTTGTCGGAGAGATGAACTACGAAACCGGCGGCAGACCGTGCATGAAATATAAACTTCTTTGAAGATGATAAAGAAAGGGAGTGTGCAATGAAGAACAGCTCATCTTTTTTCTGCAACCGGGAATGCGATAAATTCCCCTGTCACAAGGTGGAGGACAGCGAGCGGTTCAACTGCCTTTTCTGCTATTGTCCGCTTTATTCCTTCGGCGAAGATTGCGGAGGAAACTTCTGCTATACTGAACAGGGCTTGAAGGATTGTTCCCACTGTCTGCTTCCGCACAGACCGGAGAACTATGATTACATTGTTGGTGCGTTAATCAAAGGAAAGCCGGATGTCTGATGCAGCCAGAACACAGTTTTTCGATTGACAATGTTCCTCTTGTGTGCTATTATGGCATTGTTTGATAACAACTGAATATGCGACACAGTTCCTTTCGGGGATCAGAGGGAAGTTCGGTGAAAATCCGTCGCAACCACCATTACCGTAATTGCAATGCTCACATTGCTTAAGTCGGAATACTCACTGTGCCGTAAAGACTGATCGTCGGCCTTGCTGACACACATTTTGGGTACGAAGAGTGCAGCCGTTTTTTTGCTTTTATAAAAAGCTCTGCTGTGCTTTTTGGAGAGGCTTAAGACTGTTGCACTTTTATTGCGTTTGGCAATAAAGGTGCTTTTTTGTTTGCCTCTTGAATGGAGATTTACTATGGCAGGAAAGTATAAAAAGGATGATTGCATCCGTCTGCTGCAGGCAAAGCGGGAGTTTCTGCTGAGTCAGGATATCACGCGCTACCCCAAGCGATCTGATTTTGGGGAAGCAGAGGTGGTTGCAATAAAGGCGTTTCTGGGCCCGTGGCCGAGAGCGCTTGAGGCAGCCGGAATCAAACCGCCTCGTGATGACAATCATGCGCAGCGCACCATAGAAAAGCGCATCCGCAGCCGCAGGCGGCGTAATGAAGCCCGTCGGGAGGCCAAACGGGAACAAAACGCTTTAAAAGCAGACTGCGATAAATGAAGTAATATACACGCCGGGGCGTGATATTAAATAATTATCAAGAGAGGTAATCCGAAATGAAACTCAAGAGAACTCTGGCACTGGTACTTATGCTGACCGCAATGGTTTTTGCATGCAGCTTTGCAGCTTCTGCAGCAGAAACCACCGAAGTCTATGTTACCATTGCCAACGGCGAAGTTGTCCTCGCTCAGGAACCTGTTGCCGTTACCGATATCGACTCCGACGGCGCTCTGACCATTAACGACGCTCTTTATTGCGCTCACGAAGCCAAGTTCGAGGGCGGCGCAGCTGCCGGTTACGGCTCCGCGGACAGCGAGTGGGGTCTGAGTCTCACCAAGCTCTGGGGCGTTGAGAATGGTGGCAGCTACGGCTACTATGTCAACAACGCTTCTGCCATGGGTCTTACCGATCCGGTTAAGAACGGCGACTACATCAACGCTTTTGTTTATACCGATCTTACCACGTGGTCCGATGCGTACTGTTACTTTGACGTTAACACCCTTTCCGTCAAGGCCGGTGAGACTGCAACACTCAAGCTGGTTGCTGCAGGTTACGATGAAGAATGGAATCCCATCACTGTTCCCGTTGCAGGTGCTTCCATCACAATCAACGGCGTTGACACCGGTGTTGTCACCGACGAAAACGGTGAGGCTGTCGTTACCGTTAAGGAAGCCGGTGTCATCAGCGCTGTTTCCGACCAGCAGGTTCTGGTTCCTCCCGTATGCGTTGCCGCTGCCGAGAGTGCCGGTCTGCCCTCATATGTCTGGTACGCAGCAGGTGCCGCCGTGGTCGTTATTGCTGCCGCTGTTGCTATTCCTGTCGCCGTAGTCAAGTCCAAGAAGAATAAGTAATGAAGAATAAGCTGATTGCCGCAATACTATGCTGCGTGTTGATGCTGACCGGCGTTTTTTGCGCAGCACCGGCAAATGCTGTGAATGATACCGCTGATGAGATCGATAACCTCATCGGCGGTATCGTCGCATTCAAAACAAATGAATGCGACGCACAGAGCATTCAGGAGTGGATAGATACCGGACTGTCGGACAATGCCGGAGGTACAGCGGAGAGTTATATTCTTTCTCTGCACCAGTCCGGAGAGGTCTATGATTATTCCGGATACAGCCTTTCGCTCCTGCGCTATCTTCACAGCAGCAATATTTCAAGTGCGTCAAGCCGGCAGAAGTACGCGCTCTCTCTGATGGCGGCGAACTGCAGGAACGAGTATATCACCAATGTTCTTGATGATTCCGTGGGAGAGCTTGGCATAATGAGCTGGGTGTTTGGTCTGCATCTTGTGAACAACGGAGTGCAGAGTGATAAACACAATGCAGACAGTATCATTGCACAGCTTCTTTCCATGCAGCTTCCGGATGGAGGTTGGGCTGTCCGCGGAGAGGTTTCCGATGTGGATGTTACATCCATGACAATACAGGCGCTTGCTCCGCACTGCGGTGATGAAAATGTCAAAGCTGCAGTGGACAAGGCTCTGAATCTCATATCCGTTCAGCAGCTTAGCAGCGGAGCATTCTCAAGCTATGGTATAGAGAACGCCGAAAGTACCGCGCAGGTCATAATTGCACTGTCAGCTTTAGGTATAGACTGCAGAACTGACGAGCGCTTTGCAAAGGATGGAAGAAGCGCTCTTGACGGTTTACTGCAGTTCCGGCTGGAGGATGGCAGCTTTGCACACGAACCGGACGGAGCGTACAGCCATATGGCAACCGGTCAAAGTCTGAACGCACTCATTTCGCTCAAGCGGCAATGCTCCGGGCAGGGGTCGCTGTATGTTCTTGACCCGCAGCCGGATAATACGGTGGTATTTATTCCTGGTGCAAGTGATTCGGATACTGAAAGCAAGCCGTCAGATTCCGAAACAGACGGCTCGACAAATGTGAAAGGACTATTGTGCGCGGTAATAGCGGCGGCAGCAATTGCTGTGTCCGCTGTACTGTTTCTGCTAAAGAAGAAAAATCAAAAGAATTACATTGTAATCGTTGCGACGGCTGCAGTGTTTATTCTGATAGTCCTGTCGGCGAAGATACAATGTGCTTCCGATTACTACGGAGATAACGAACCGCAGAGAGACGTCATTGGAACGGTGACCATGACTATTCGCTGTGATACCATCGCAGGCAGGAAAAATTCGGAATATGTACCTGCCGACGGTATCATTCTGGATCTGACAGGGTTTGATATTTCCGAGGGGTATTCGGTTTACGATGTCCTTTGTGATGCGGCAAAGAAATATGGCATTCATATGGAGAATGAAGGCTCCTCCGGCAGCGTTCACGGAATGGTGTATATTTCAGGCATCAACCATATCTACGAGTTTGACTATGGTGAATTGTCGGGATGGATGTACCGGGTCAACGGGGGAACACCCTCTGTCGGCTGCGGCAGCTATATTCTGTCCGATGGTGATAAAATCGAGTGGCTGTACACCTGCGAGCTTGGAGAGGATCTGAAATAAAAAAGGAGGGATGGCTATGCGTGGTTTTGGCGATTACAATCCGATAGCGGTGTTTGTGTGTCTTATGTCCTGCGCCGGCATAGCCGTGTTCACCCTCAACCCCGTGATAATCATACTCTCGGTTATCGGCGCTGCGGGACTCTGGTTTGTGCGCATGGGCACGGATAATATGAAATCACATCTGCTTGGTGCAGCAATGCTCGTTGTTCTGCCGCTTCTGAATATGCTGGTGTCACACAAAGGGGCAACAGTGTTTATCGTCATCAACGACAATCCTGTAACCCTTGAGTCACTGGTCTATGGCGTGTTTTCCACCATGATGCTGGTGTCGGTGCTTTACTGGTTCCGCAGCTTTTCACAGATAATGACCTCGGATAAGATTCTGTATCTGCTGGGCAGAGTGTCGCCTAAACTGGCGCTGGTTCTGTCCATGACTCTGCGGTTTATCCCGCATTTCAGCAGACAGGCAAAGAAAATTGACAACGCACAGAAAGTCATGGGTCTGTACAAGGAAGATAACATTGTAGACTCTGCAAAAGGCAAACTCAGAGTCTTTTCGGTTCTGGTAACATGGGGACTGGAAAACGGAATAACCACCGCCGACAGCATGACCGCCCGAGGCTATGGCACCGTGCGGCGAACATCCTTTTCCGTATTCCGGTTCGGACGCAGCGATGCTCTGCTGACGGCAGTGACACTACTGCTTCTGGGCGGATGTGTCGCCGGAATGGCTTTCGGCGGAGCGGAGTTTTCCTATTACCCGAAGATGACAGGCATACCTCGCGATATCAGCTCTCTGATCGTCTACATATGTTACGGAATAATGACATTGCTGCCCACTGTTATTGAAACGGAGGTGAAATTAAGATGGCACAGCTTGAAGTCCGCAATCTGAGTTTTTCCTATTCGGGAAGCGCAAAAGATACTATATCGGATATATCTTTCTCGGTGAACAAGGGTCAGTTTATCGCCGTGTGCGGAGCTACCGGCAGCGGTAAAACCACTTTGCTGCGTTGTCTTAAACGGGAGCTGACTCCCCTCGGAGACCTTCGCGGAGAAATACTGCTGGACGGCGTCTCAACGAACGAGCTTTCGGACAAAGCCGCCGCTTGCTCAATCGGCTATGTGATGCAGCGCCCTGAGGAGCAGATTGTCACCGACAAGGTGTGGCATGAGTTGGCCTTTGGCCTTGAGAATATAGGATCCGACCAGCAGAGCATACGCCGCCGTGTGTCTGAAATGGCAAGCTATTTTGGTATTGAGCAATGGTTTGACCTCTCCACCGTAGAGCTTTCGGGCGGTCAGAAGCAGTTGCTTAACCTTGCCTCGGTGATGATAATGAACCCTGATGTTCTGATTCTCGACGAGCCCACGGCACAGCTCGACCCCATTGCTGCTGCTGATTTTCTCTCTACCCTGAAGCGGCTCAACAGAGATTTTGCGCTGACCATCATCGTTGCAGAGCATCGCCTTGAGGATATTATCCCCGACTGCGAGAAAATATTGCTGATGGACAAAGGACGGCGGATGTATTATGATTCGCCCGATGCGGCGGTGCAGAATCTATGCGGCTTTGACGAGCTGCTCCGTGCCATGCCCTCGGCGGTTCGCCTGTACAACGAGCTCACCCCCGACGACAGGGAAATACCGTGCCCTCTGAGCATCCGGGGCGGACACGAATATATTGCCGGAGCATTCAAAAGGGATATCACCGCCGTAAAGGAGCCGAAGCACAGCCGTTCTGCCGAGCCTGCGCTTCAGTTTTCCGAATGCTTTTTCCGCTACGGCAGAAATGCTTCCGATGTTCTTCGCGGCCTTGACCTGACCATATATTCAGGAGAGCTGTTCTTTATTCTGGGCGGCAACGGTTCGGGTAAGACCACCTCACTGAGCATTGCGGCGGGACTTAACCGATGCTATTCGGGAAATGTGCGTGTGTTTGGCAAAAAGATAAGCGACTACAAAAACGGCTCGCTGTATGACGGATGCCTTGCTATGCTGTCACAGGACGTGCAGGCAGTGTTTCTCCATCCCACCGTCAGAGAAGAACTGGAAGGAATTGAGATAGCCGAGAACTTCCCGTTTGACTTTTCGCACATCATGGATATGCATCCCTACGACCTGAGCGGAGGACAGCAGCAGATGCTGGCACTGGCCAAGGTGCTGTCAGCAAAGCCGAAGCTCCTGCTTCTTGACGAACCAACCAAGGGCTTGGATTCGCAGTCAAAGAAGCGCACTATAGAGCTGCTTCGCCATCTGCAATCCATGGGCATGACCGTTGTTGTGGTGACCCACGATGTGGAGTTTGCCGCCGAGTGCGCTGATCGCTGCGCCCTGTTCTTTCGGGGAGAGATCACCTCGGTGGACACTCCCCACAGATTCTTTTCCGAAAACAGTTTCTACACTACCGCCGTCAGCCGCATGACAAGGGGAATTTATGATAACGCGGTAACTCTATCCGACGCGGCGGAGCTGTGCCGCGCTAACGGTAGGAGGAACAGGAAATGATGGTTATCAAGAATCCAACTGTACGAAAGATCCTCAAATTCCTGATTCCGGCTCTGCTGATTCCTCTGGTGATAATCATTGGAGTCACTCTGCTTAAACAGAAACACTACGCCCTAGTGGCCTCTTTCGTTGCGCTGCTCTCTCTGCTGCTTTTTGTCGCAGGCTATGAGAAAAAGAAAACCGGCTCGCGGCGCATGGTCATCGTCGCGGTTATGATAACGCTTTCGGTGGTGGGCAGGTTTATTCCTCTTTTTAAGCCAGTGACCGCGCTGACCATAATAACCGCCGTATGGTTAGGGGGAGAGGCAGGCTTTCTTGTTGGAGCAATGTCTGCGCTGATTTCAAACTTCTACTTCGGTCAGGGACCGTGGACGCCTTTTCAGATGTTTGCCTGGGGACTTATCGGACTGATTGCCGGTCTGCTGTCCGTCCCACTGAAAAAGCACCGATTGCTGATGGCTCTTTACGGACTGTTTTCCGGTATGGCCTATTCGTTTGTAATGGATATATGGACTGTACTGTGGTACGACAAAGCGTTTTCCGCAGAGCTTTACTGGGCTGCACTGCTGACGGCTGTGCCGTATACAATTTTATACTCGGTATCAAATGTAATCTTCCTTTGGCTGTTGGCAAAGCCTTTCGGCGAAAAACTGGAGCGTATAAAGGTGAAGTATGGGGTATGAGCAATGCGTTTTCACCGGAGTCGAGGATATGCTTCTTCGGCTGGTGGAAGATATGGCAGAGAGCGAAGGTGTAACCGAGCAGCTCAAGGCGGATAATCAGATGGAGTGGGTGCAGAGGATGAATAACATTTGTAACCATGCCGAGGAGATAGTAAACACAGAATTGATTTATGTATGAGGAGGTCGAATATGAGAAAACGCAAGATTAAGGTTGACGATTTTGAGCTGAGGGTTATCGTTAAGGCTCTTATCAAGCTTCGCAATAAGCGTATTGCAGATGGAAAACCCGCCGAGGCCATAGGTTCGTTGCTGTTTTGTTTGCAAAGCTAACTTTGGATACGCTTATGAGCGATGAATCCCCATTCAAGGACATGGAAGAATAACAAGTGAGAGCGACGGCAGCCACTTTCGGTACCGTCGCTCTCGTTTTGTAATATCGTTTTTATTCAGCCATAGCCTTTTTGCTGTGCTTTTTTATGCAGAAGTAGAGTCCAAGGAACATCAGAGCACTTGCGACATTCATTGCACCTGTTCCGGCAAGGGCGATGCCGGCAACAACAGTCAGCGGAATGGTATTAACAAGGCACATCCACTTCGGCAGACAGGTCTTGCCTCTGACTACGGTGACGAACAGGGGAATACACACCATAAACACGCCGATGTTGCACATAGCTGTGGTTGCCATTGTTTCTGTGAAGAAAGCCAGCATAATATCGTGAGCCTCCTTTGTTGCTCCGGACTTAACGAAATACCAGAGCATTGAGGTGCAGGTAAAGTGCATAACCGCACCGGGAATGGTGGTCAGCAGTGCGCCTGCAAGGGTGACGTTGGCAGCGCCTTTTGCGACGGGCTTCAAAAACTGATATATCTGATAGTAGCCAAGCAGCGCCAGCATCATGGCAATAGTTCCGACCACGCCGGATACGGTAAACTGCATCGGGTTTACTCCTTCGAGCATTTCAACCGTCTTTTCATAGCCGAAAAGCTGCATGGTATCAAGAGGACCGTTGGGAACAAAATACAGCAGAAGATCTCCGCCCACCCAGCAGAGCAGATGTCCGAATGAGGCAATAAGCAGAAGTTTCAGGTTCATTTCTTTTGTTTTCATATATATCTCTCCTTAACTGTTTTTGTTTCTCTGCTGGAACTGCTTGAGGTCATCATTCAGCAGTTTTGCGTCAATGGCACGCTTCATCTTGTAAATCAGGAAGATGCAAAGATAAGTGACAATCATATAACCTGCGAAAACGGCTGTAACTATCAGATTTTTCTCAAACCAGCCGAAGGCAAAGGACGCAATGGTATAGATAGATGAACCCACAAGCACCACAGCCCAGTCCTTGGCACAGAGCTTGTCCACCTCATCAAAATCAGAGCCGATCAGTGCCTGTATCCATCCGAGAAGATATGCCAGCAGCACCATTTCAAG